>JBOIDL010000222.1:0-6113 GCA_050740435.1 Gammaproteobacteria bacterium | reverse complement strand
TAAGATCGCGCAAGCGGCAGCTCACCAGCCCATTCAGCTCATCCTCGTAGCGATCGATGGGATGTCCGCTCAGGTATAAGCCCAGCGTCTCGCGTTCCCCCGCAAGCCGCTGGTCATCCGACCACCTTAGCGCTTTCGGATCGCCCTGTCCCGGCGTCTCGGCCGCCGCCTCGGGCGAAAACCCGAAGAGGTCATGCTGGCCCGAGGTGCGATCCTTGACGCTTTGCCCCGCGGTCTGCATGGCCGGGTCTAAGGTTGCCAGCAGCCATCCGCGATCCGGCCCCAGGCTATCCATGGCGCCGGCTTGAATCAGCGCTTCCAAGACGCGGCGATTGGCTTTGCGGGCGTCCACTCGCAAGCACAGATCATAGAGATCCCGGAAAGGCCCGCCGCTATCGCGCACCGCCACCATGGCCTCGATCGCCATGCGCCCCGCGCCTTTGACCGCCCCGAGCCCGTAGCGAATCGACGCATCGCTCGCGACCGTAAAACCATAGGCGGAGGTATTGATATGTGGGGCTAAGATGCCTAACCCGAGGCGCCGGCATTCATCGATGAGCGCGACCACCTTGTCGGTGTTATCCATGTCCGCGGAAAGCACGGCCGCCATGAAGGCCGCCGGGTAATGGGCTTTGAGCCAGGCGGTTTGGTAGGCGATCAAGGCATAGGCCGCCGAGTGCGACTTGTTGAAACCGTAACCGGCAAACTTTTCCATCAAGTCGAAAATCGCGCCGGCCACCGTGGGCGCGACCTTGCGCTCCACGGCCCCGCCGATAAACACGGAGCGCTGTTTGGCCATCTCCTGCGGCTTCTTCTTCCCCATGGCCCGGCGCAGCAGATCCGCGGCCCCGAGGGAGTACCCCGCGAGCACCTGGGCGATTAGCATGACCTGCTCCTGGTAGAGGATCACGCCATAGGTCGGCTTTAGGATCGGCTCGATCGCCGGGTGTTGATAGCGTACCGCCGCGCGTCCGCGCTTGCGATTGATGAAGTCGTCCACCATCCCTGACTGCAGGGGCCCCGGGCGGAACAAGGCCACAAGCGCCACCAAGTCGTCGAACATGTCCGGCCGCAAGCGTATGACGAGGTCCTTCATGCCGCGGGATTCCAGTTGGAATACCGCCGCCGTCTCGCCGCGCTGTATCAATTCGAAGGTTTTCGCGTCGTCGAGCGGAATGCGGGTGATGTCGAGCATCGGGGCGCTTTGAAGCGCTCGCGCGGCATTGATGTCGCGCACCGCCCAAGCGATGATCGTGAGCGTTCTGAGACCCAGAAAGTCGAATTTCACCAGGCCCATCGCCTCGACATCGCCCATGTCGAACTGGGTAACCCGGGCCGTCGAACCCTGCTCGCAATACAGCGGCATGAAATCGGTCAAGGGCGCCGGCGCAATCACGACGCCGCCCGCGTGCTTGCCCGCATTGCGCACCAGGCCCTCGAGTTTCTTGGCCAGATCGATGAGCGTGCGCACCTCCTCCTCGGCCTCGTAACGCTCGCGAAAGGCGGGCTCCTCGGAGAGGGCCCGTTCCAGCGTCATGTTGAGGTCGAAGGGGATTAGCTTGGCGATCTGATCGACAAACCCGTAGGGATAGCCGAGCACCCGGCCGACATCGCGCACTACCGCCCGCGCGGCCATGCTGCCGTAGGTGATGATCTGGGAGACCCGATCCCGGCCGTAGCGCTCTGCGACGTAGCCGATGACCTCATCGCGCCGGTCCATACAGAAATCGACGTCGAAATCGGGCATCGAGACCCGCTCGGGATTGAGAAAGCGCTCGAACAGGAGATCATATTGAATCGGATCGAGGTCGGTGATCCCCAAGGCGTAAGCCGTCAGCGAACCGGCTCCTGACCCGCGCCCGGGCCCGACCGGTATACCGCACTCCTTGGCCCAACGGATGAAATCCGCCACGATGAGGAAATATCCGGCGAAACCCATCTTGGTGATCACCCCGATCTCCAACATGAGCCGCTCCGCGTATGCCTCGTGCTTGGGACCGCCGCCCGGCGCATCGGCGCCCGAGATCACCGCCAGCCGCTGACGCAGACCGGTTTCGGCCTGGCTGCGCAAATAATCCTCGGTAACAGTGCCGGGCGGGACCGGAAAATCGGGTAGATGATAGCGATCGAGCGTCAGCTCGAGACTGCACCGCTTTGCGATCATGTGGCTATTTTCGATGGCCTCGGGCACATCCGCCCACAGCGCCTCCATCTCCTCGGCGCTGCGCAGGTATTGTTGCGGGCTGTAGGGCTTCGGCCGGCGCGGATCGGCCAAGGCGCGTCCGGCGTGGATGCAAAAGCGGGCCTCGTGGGCCTCATAATCCTCCGGGTGCAAAAAACACACGTCATTGGTCGCGACCACGGGCGCTTGGCAAGCCGCCGCGAGATCCAACGCGCGTTCGATGTATTCCGCCTCGCCCGAGCGCCCGGTGCGTTGCAACTCCAGGTAGTAACGATTCGGGAAGTGGTCTAGCCAGCGCCTGAGCCGGCGTTTCGCCTCCGCCTTCGAGCCGCCGGCCAAGACCTGGCCGAGGTCGCCCCCGCTCGCGCCTGAGAGGAGAAGGAGACCTTTCGAACGCGCGAATAACCACTCTTGCTGGACGTGCGGCACCCCCTGCACCTGACCCTCCGTGTAACTGCGGGTGATGACCTCGGTCAGATTGCGGTAGCCTGCGGTGTCCTGGCAAAGCGCGACGATGCGGGTGCGCTTTGCGCCCTCGCCGGCGAGCCAAAGGTCCGCGCCGATGATCGGTTTAATCCCGCGTGCCTGCGCCGCACGGTAGAATTTCACCATAGAAAACAACGCGCCCTGATCGGTCACCGCGATCGCCGGCATCCCGAGCGAGGCCACTCGATCGACCAGATCATTAATGCGGATCAGGCCATCGACAATCGAATACTCGCTGTGGAGGTGCAGATGCACAAACACGTTTTGGATCTTGCCGAACGCGGGTTTATTTACTGCGCAGTTCGCGACGCTTTTTCAGAGCTTCCTTAGTAATCCCGCAGCGTTGCCGCGGATGGTCAAATGCAATACAAGCGAATAGCATAGGTCGTCTTATTCGAATATAAAACCTGAAAAAGGTCGCCGAAGCGAAATGATCGCCACATTGATAACCCATTCAGCGCCCTGGACGATAGACCCCTCATCTTAGTGTGATCCGTATCCTCGGTATCGATCCCGGGTCCCGGATCACGGGCTATGGCGTCATCGATGTGGACGGCGCACGCACTTTCTACGTCGCCAGCGGCGGCATAAAGACCGCAGGCGATGCGCTAGCCCCGCGGCTTAGCCGCATCTTCGATGGTGTGACGGCGGCGATAGAAGAATATAATCCGCAAGAGATGGCGGTGGAGCTGGTGTTTATTAACCGCAACGCGGACTCCGCCCTGAAGCTTGGCCAAGCCCGCGGGGCGGCGCTGGTGGCCGGGGCGAAGCGTGGTTTACCGGTGTTTGAGTTCACCCCGGCGCAAATTAAACAGGCCATCGTCGGCCGGGGCAATGCCGAAAAGGCTCAAATCCAACACATGATCAAGGTGCTGCTGAACCTCCAGGCGCCGTCCGAGACCGATGCCGCGGACGCGCTCGCGGTCGCGCTCTGTCACGGCCACACGCGCGAAGGGTTGCTACGCATGCCCGGCGTGCGGCGCAACCGGCGGCGGCGGTTTCTATGATCGGACGCATCCGCGGACTGCTGATCGAAAAGCGGCCCCCGCATCTCCTGCTCGAAGCCCACGGCATCGGCTACGAGCTGGAGGCGCCGCTGAGCACCTTTGACCGCCTGCCTTCACTCAACGCCGAGGTTCTGTTATATACGCATCTCGCCATCAGGGAGGACGCGCACCTGCTATTCGGCTTTTTAACCGAGTCCGAACGGCGGCTGTTCCGCGCCTTGCTCAAGGTCAGCGGGATCGGCGCCCGCACCGCGCTCGCCATTCTCTCCGGATCTGATGTCGAGGAGTTTACCAAGTGCATCCATGCGGAAGACATCGCCCGGCTGACACACCTGCCCGGAATCGGCAAGAAGACCGCCGAGCGGCTGGTGATCGAGATGCGTGACCGCCTCAATGATTGGACACCGCGCGCGCCGGACGCGGGAGGGGCTTTCGCGGGATCCCATGACGCCTTGGCGGACGCGATCGAGGGTCTGGTGGCGCTCGGCTATAAAGCTCACGAGGCCGGGCGCTACGTGCAAGCCATCGATACCGCCGGGATGACGAGCGAAGCCATCATTCGCGCGGTGCTGCGCTCACAAGCATGAGCGATTTGAATCCATTGATCCTTCCCGACACCATGGCCGGCGACGCGGACGAAGCATTGCGGCCCCGCCGGCTCAAGGATTACGTCGGCCAGACGCCGGTGCGCGAACGCCTGGAAATTTTCATCACCGCCGCGAGCCGGCGCCGCGAGCCGCTCGATCACGTGCTCCTGTTTGGCCCGCCGGGTCTCGGTAAAACGACGCTGGCTCATATCATCGCCAACGAGCTGGGGGTCGCTTTGCGTCAGACCTCCGGTCCGGTGCTGGAGCGCCCCGGCGATCTGGCCGCGATCCTGACCAATCTCGAGCCACGAAACGTGCTCTTCATCGACGAGATCCACCGCTTGAGCCCGGTGGTGGAGGAGATCCTGTACCCGGCGCTCGAGGAGTTTCAGATCGATATCATGATCGGCGAAGGTCCGGCGGCCCGCGCCATCAAACTGGATCTGCCGGCGTTTACCCTGGTCGGCGCCACTACCCGCGCCGGGCTGCTCACCTCGCCGTTGCGAGACCGCTTCGGGATTGTCGAACGGCTGGAATTCTACGACGCGGAGGATCTGACCCACATCGTGCGGCGCTCGGCGCGCATCCTCGGCGTCGCCGTCGATGCCGAGGGCGCCGGGGAGATCGCGCGGCGGGCGCGGGGCACGCCGCGCATCGCCAACCGTCTGCTGCGCCGGGCGCGGGATTACGCCGAGGTCCGCGGCGATGGAAAGGTCAACATGGACATCGCCAAGCGGGCTTTGGAATTGCTCAGCGTCGACACCCACGGCTTTGACATCATGGACCGCAAGCTGCTCTTGACGATTATCGAGAAATTCGATGGCGGGCCCGTCGGCGTCGACAGCCTGGCCGCCGCGATCGGGGAAGAGCGGGGGACGATCGAGGATGTGCTGGAACCGTTCTTGATCCAGCAGGGTTTCATGATGCGTACCCCGAGGGGACGGACGGCGACGCGCGCCGCGTGGTTGCACTTCGGAGCCGCACCGCCCGAGCACCTCGCGAGCCAACCCGATCTGTTCGGCGGGCGCTAAGCGCGTTCCCAAACCATACCCCTTCGATTTTGGCCGAGCTTACGAATGGCGACTGATCTTTCGATTACCAATTTGATCCTGGGCGCCAGCCTGTTGGTCAAGTTCGTGATGGTGGTTTTAATCGCCGCTTCGCTTTGGTCCTGGACGGTGATCTTCAATAAACGCGCCGTGGTCAGGAAAGCGCGGCACGACGCGGATAAATTCGAGGATCGCTTTTGGTCGGCCGATGACCTCACCGAGCTCTATAACCGGATCGCGCAGCGCAGCCACGAGCCCTCGGGGCTCGAACGGATTTTTGAAGCCGGTATCAAGGAATTCGCGCGTTTGCGCCAACAAGAGGGCATTGAGCCAGCGGCCGTCTTGGAGGGCGCGCAACGCTCAATGCGCGTGGCCCTGAACCGTGAGATCGAAGACCTCGAGCAGAGCTTGCCGCTGCTCGCCACGGTGGGCTCGGTGAGCCCGTACGTAGGCCTCTTCGGCACCGTCTGGGGCATCATGAACTCCTTTCAAGCCCTGGGCAATGTGCATCAAGCAACGCTCGCCATGGTGGCCCCCGGGATCTCCGAGGCCTTGATCGCCACGGCCATGGGCTTGTTCGCGGCCATTCCCGCGGTCATCGCCTACAATCGTTACGCCAACGATATCGACCGCCTGTTCAGCCGCTACGACATATTCCTGGAGGAGTTTTCCTCTATTTTGCACCGCCAGGCGCACGCCTGAACGAAACATGGCCGGGGGAGTCTCAGGGGCATGGCGGTGAGACACAAGCGTAAGCGCCTGATGTCGGATATCAACGTCGTCCCCTACATCGATGTGATGT
>JBOIDL010000221.1:0-6132 GCA_050740435.1 Gammaproteobacteria bacterium | reverse complement strand
ATCGCCGTGCATAATCGCGACCCCAAGCCCTTCGTCTGGACCGCCAAGGCCAATGACATTCTGCAGAAGGTCATTCGTGCCAATCGCCGTTTAAGTTCCAAGAACAACGAAGCACTACACTAGTATCGGCGGGAATACGGGTAATCAAACCGTGGCCTTATTGATCCGTGGCCTGGCCTTGGATCAGATCCATCGCGGTAACCTCGGGTACTTGGTGTACAAGGAGATCGGGATAAGCATTATGAATGGGATCATCTGGGGCGCAGTCGTGGGAGCATTCGCCTTGGTTTTCTATTCCAAGGTTTCGCTGGCGGTGCTCATGGCGGTGGCGGTGCTGCTCAACTTGGTGATCGCATCGCTCGCGGGTGTGTTTATACCGCTCGGCCTGCGATGGCTGGGTCGCGATCCGGTCTTCGGAAGTAGCGTAATGTTGACTGCGATTACCGATTCGATGGGATTTTTTGTCTTCCTTGGGCTGGCAGCGGTATTTCTGATTTGATCCATGCGGCTCCCGCGTAATTCACCCAGCCTTTGCGCTAAAGCGGCTGATCGCAAGGTTCTTGGGTAAAATAGTATGAATCTCATTGAACGGGTATTTGGCATGCGTTATCGATCTCCCTCAATAGCCGCGATCGCGTTCGGAAAACTGGTAGCCGCGTTGTTATCTGGAATGCTGAGAATTCAGGTTGCGCTCGCGGCGCTGCCTTGGTTCGGAAATGATCATCCAACCCTGGCGCCGATGCTGGAGCGGGTTACGCCCGCGGTCGTGAATATCGCCACCGAGGGTCGCGTTAAAATTCAGCAGAATCCGCTGTTCGAGGACCCGTTCTTTCGCTTCTTTTTCGGCGTTCCGAATCAACCTCTGGAACGCAAAACCCAAAGCCTCGGGTCCGGGGTTATCGTCGACTCTGGGCGCGGTTTAGTCATTACCAATGCCCATGTAATCGCTAATGCCGAGCAAATCACGGTCAAGCTGCGCGATGGACGTAAGATCGAGGCCAAGCGCATGGGCAGCGATACGGAGACCGATGTGGCCGTGATCCAGATCCCGTCCGAGCGGTTGACGGCGCTGCCCATGGCGGATTCGGATCAGTTAAGAGTCGGTGACTTCGTGGTCGCAATCGGTAACCCCTTTGGCCTCGGGCAGACCGTAACCTCCGGAATCGTAAGCGCTCTGGGGCGCAGCGGGCTCGGTATCGAAGGATACGAGGATTTTATCCAGACGGACGCCTCGATCAATCCGGGTAACTCCGGTGGCGCGCTAGTCGACCTCGATGGCCGTTTAACGGGGATCAATACGGCGATATTCTCCGGTAGCGGCGGAAGTATCGGCATCGGGTTCGCGATCCCAATTAATATGGCGCGGCAAGTGATGGAGCAACTGGTGGATCACGGCGAGCTGCGTCGCGGGCAATTGGGTATCCAGCTCCAAGATCTGGATATTTCACTGGCCGAGGCGTTCGGTCTGGAAGATCAGCAAGGCGCGGTGATCGTGAGCGTATTGGAAGATTCTCCCGCAGCGAAGGCCGGTTTGAAAGCAGGGGATATCGTGGCGGCCGTGAACGATAGGACTGTCATTAATGCCAGTAGCGTACGCAATAAAGTCGGGCTGCTCCGCGTGGGTGAAAAGGTGCGGCTCGATGTGCTACGCAAGGGTCTGTTTGGACGCAACGAGAGGGTTGAAATTACCGCGACGGTCACAAGCCAGAGCAAGACTCTCACAAGCGGCGCCGCGCTTGAGAACCCGCGTTTAGACGGCGCTAAGTTCGGCGAGATCCCAAGTGAAGCGTCCGCCTACGGTGAGGTGGAGGGAGTCATGGTGTACGAGGTCAAACGGGGGAGCCGGGCGTGGCTCAGCGGTATTCGCGGAGGGGATATCATCCTATCCATTAACCGCATTGCCGTGTCGAATGTCAACGAGTTCTATCAACTTGCGAATAAGCATCGAGGTGCACTGCTGCTACACATCCTGCGTGGAGACAATGCGGCGTTTGTCGTCGTGCGGTAGTGTGTCGTCTGCTTTTCACCGTGGTTCATCGGCTGTCCGATGCTCGGCAGCCTTTTCCTGTAATTGTCCCCGGGCGACCATCGAGGTTTTACTTTAGCGGGGGCCCGCCGGTGCTGCCGCCCCAGCCATCGTCTGCCATGAAGCTAGAGAAGGTGGGGGCGGCAGCGCCTTGGTGCGGCTCAATTGATTACGTTATGTCCCCGGCCGCGCATGCAATTCGAATACGTGCGTTTGTAATCTCCCTCGGTGTCATAAGCGTTGTGCGCGCCACCGCCGATGCCTCCGGTCGCCGCACCAATCGCCGCCCCTGTGCCCGCGCTTCCAACCGCAGCGCCCAAGGCGGCCCCCGCGGCCGCGCCGATCGCCCCTCCGAGGAGCGTGCCCTTAACGGTCTCACCGCCCGTACTGCCCGCGGCCTGTTGCGCGATCTGCTTGCATTCAACGGTATCCTGCGTGATGCGTTCCGGATGGGGATCCGCGTAAGGATCAACGGTTGGCGCCCAGCCGGTTTGTGTTGCGCATCCGGCTAGCCCAAGTGTTGCAACGAGCGCGTATTTCTTGAAATTTCGCATGGCTAAAAACCCTCTGTTTCAGACAATCGTGAATAGAGTAATAGGTACGGTTCCGAAAGAAAAGGTAGCGGCAACTTCCGGCTCCGCTTGATCGGACGGCCCTTCGCCACCGTCGCGCGTGTGACCCTAATCGCAGACGTTGGACCAGGCCGCGCGCGAAAGATTCTACGGCGTTGCAAAGTGCTGGGGCGGCCTTGTAAGCAGGAGCGTGCCGTGCTGAGCGCTTGCCGCTACCGTCGTGCGCCCGGTTGACCTTGGAATAGCCCCAGGATAGGGCGGGCCAAGCAGCACGAGGCGTGCACCCTCGAGCCGGATGTAATTCTCATCGCATTACGGAACATCTAAATAGATCCGGTAGGTATTTCCGCCGCTTTGTTTAGCTTTGTAGAGGGCGATATCGGCGTTTGCTATTAATGCTTCCAGGTCCGCGCCATTGCGGGGGTAGATAGCAATGCCGATGCTGCCGCCGATCGCCCACTCCCAGCCCAGCACCCGAAACGGACGGCCAAGCGCGGCGATGATCTTACTCGCCACGCTTTCCGCGGCCGCGTCGCTCGCCACATCCTGCAACACGATGATGAATTCATCTCCCCCAACCCGCGCGATTGTATCCACTTCCCGCACGCACGCGTCGATGCGTTTTGCGGCTTCGACCAAGACCTCATCGCCCGCTTGGTGTCCGAGTGTGTCGTTGACCGGCTTGAAGCGATCCAAGTCAAGATAGAGCAGCGCGGTATGACCGCCGTAGCGATGGGACCGCGCCAGGACCTCGCTAAAACGCGCGCCGAGCAAGGTACGATTCGCGAAGCCGGTCAGGGGATCGTGGAGCGCCAATTCCCGGGTACGTTCGTCGGCTTGTTTGCGTTGTGCTGTGACGGCGGCCAGGATGAGCCCCGTCGCGGCGACAATACTAGCGAACAGCCACAGAAGGATCAGGTTTTCCAGCGGCGAGCCATGGCCAAGTGGACCCATACCGCGCGCCGTACCCCACGCGGCCGCCCCACAGACCAGCAAAGTGACCATGGCCGTGCAGCATAGGCCTAGGCGTAACGGCGCCCAGAGAAGCAGCGGGAAAATCACAAAGGCGGGGACCAAATGCCGGCCTTGGAAGAACCAATCGCCGAACACGACGCCACAGACGAGCACCAACGTGAGCATCAACGCGATCACTTCCGCCGTGCGCGCCCGTGTCCAGGGGATGCGCGGTCTGCCGCCGGTGAGCGAAAACGCTTGGCCCAGCTTCGCTCCCGCGAAGTATAAGCCGGCGAGCGCAAAAACGCGGGCAAGATACGGTATCCATCGCCTATCGTCCATGAATGCGCTTCACCGTTATCGACAAAACAGTGGCTTAGACAGTGTGTTCTAAGTTTTGTTGCTCACACCATCGTTTTGCACTGTCTCAAAATGAGTGTTAAATTCCCGGAGTGTTCCTTACATCGGTGAGGAAAAGCATTCCGGACATTAAATCGATGAGTATTACCCAAGATCTGAATCGGTAGCGAGCGATGGTAGCGAGTATCAAAGAGGGCATCCTCTCGGCGCGGGCTCAGCATCTGTTCAGGCTGCTGGTGGAACGCTATATCAGCGACGGTCAGCCGGTCGGATCGCGTACGCTCGCGCGCGACGCCGGCACGGATCTGAGTCCAGCCACGATAAGAAACGTGATGGCCGATCTCGAGGATCTCGGCCTCATCCGCTCGCCCCATACCTCGGCGGGTCGGGTGCCCACGACCCGTGGCTACCGGTTTTTCGTCGATTCGCTATTGACTGTGAAAGCGGTATCTCAACAAGAAGTAATGCGCTTGCACGCGGATTTGGGTACCGAGGACGATATCAATCGCTTGCTCGCCAAGACCTCCAACCTATTGTCGGAAGTCACCCGGCTTGCAGGCGTAGTCATGATCCCGCGCGCCGAGCACCGGGCGTTGCGGCACGTCGAGTTCGTAAGGATGTCCGACACCCGCGTCTTGGTGATCCTCGTGATTAACAATAACGAGGTGCACAACCGCGTGATCGGCACCGCGCGGACCTATTCGGAATCGGAATTACAGCAAGCCTCGAACTACCTCAATCACGCCTTCGCCGGGAGAGAGTTGTTCGAGGTCCGCGATCAGCTCGTCGCCGAGATGAGCAGCGAGCAACAAGAGATGAACCGGATGATGCAAGCCGCGGTGGAAATGGCGCAAAAGGTCTTCGAGACACCGCATGACGACTACGTGTGGGCCGGGCAAACCAATCTGATGGGCATCGAGGCCTGGGCGGATATAGCGAAGCTGCGGCAACTTTTTGAAGCCTTCAGTCAGAAGCGTGAAATACTGCATCTGCTAGACCAGGCGTTAAACGCCCAAGGCGTGCAAATATTTATCGGCGACGAGTCCGGTTACGAGTTTCTGGATGATTGCAGCCTGGTCACTTCGACCTATTCCGCGGATGGGCGGGTGCTCGGCGTTCTCGGAATCATCGGTCCCACGCGCATGGCCTACGAGCGCGTCATACCCATCGTCGATGTCACCGCCAAGGTTCTCGGTTTGGCCTTGAAATCCCTGAATTGAACCCCATTGTGAGAATCGGTTTTATCGGGGCGGGACATAAGAAAAGCGCGCCGGAATTCAGCTACGTGGTTGTCCAATGAACTAAGCGAGGATCTTGCCGTGAGTGACCAAGAGGCGAATAAGAACGCTGTGCTTCAATCCGAGACACTTGCAGAGCCGGCCCCGGAATCCGCGAAAGGTATTCACCACGATCCGGCCGCGCCGGGAGAGGCGTTGTCCACAGACACCGTACCCAGCGTCGATGCATTGCAGACAGCGCTCGGCGAAGCGGCGCGAAAGGCGGATGAGTATCGGGACGAGCTGTTGCGAGCGAGAGCCGAGCTGGAAAACGTCATCAAACGGTCAGGCAAGGAGGTCGCCAATGCGCACAAATATGCGCTGGAGCGGTTTGTCGCGGACCTGCTTCCGGTCAAGGATAGCCTAGACTTAGGCCAGGCCGCCTCCAATCAATCCGCGGATGTCGCGGCGATCCGCGAAGGTTTGGATCTCATCGTCAAAATGTTGGACGCGACGCTGAGCAAGCATGGCATCAAGGCAATCGAGCCCCAAGGTGAGCGCTTTAATCCGGAGTTACATCAAGCCATGACCATGCAGGAATCGAAAGATTCGGCGCCTGGGACCGTCCTCGGCGTGGTGCAAAAGGGCTATTCGCTCAACGATCGGCTGCTGCGGCCGGCGATGGTAATCGTCGCTAAAGCGCCCGAAGACCGCCCGGCGCCCGCGACCAACTAGCCGATGGTGCCAGGCCTTGAAAATCCTATTTTAATCCCCATGTTGCCAACCAGCGAGCGGGCTATTCGCATTCTAAATTCGTAACTTCTGGAGATTCGGGTAATGGGAAAGATCATCGGTATCGACCTCGGCACGACTAACTCCTGCGTGGCCATCCTGGAGGGCGGAAAGCCGAAGGTTGTGGAGAATAGCGAGGGTGGCCGCACGACGCCGTCCATCGTCGCGTTTACGACGGACAACGAAGTATTGGTCGGTCAATCGGCCAAGC
>JBOIDL010000220.1:0-6203 GCA_050740435.1 Gammaproteobacteria bacterium | reverse complement strand
CAGCCAGGCTGGCGCCGCCAATCTGTTGTTACGACGCGGGGCAGGTTGGACCGCGACCACCACAGACGCGCTGGGAGTCCTGGAGCCGCTGCGCCGGCGCCGCATTCCCCTGGCCGGATCCCGGGCGGCGGTGCTCGGCTGCGGCGGGACGGGACGCGCGGTGGCGGCGGCGCTCAGTGCCGCCGGGGCCGAGGTGTCGCTGGTGAATCGCGGAAAGGCGCGCGGGCACTCCGCCGCGCGCCGGCTTGGGCTGCCCTTCGTTCCCCTGGCCGACTTCGCGCCCGCCGGTTTCGACTTGATCGTGAATGCCACGCCGCTCGGGCGCGAGCCCGACGAGTGCCCCTTCGACGCAGGGCGCGCCCGTCACGACACGGTGATCGCCGATTTCGTGTACCGCAGCTTCCCCACACGGGTAGCGGCGGTGGCCGGCGCCCGTGGCCTGCGGGTTATCGATGGCCATGAGATCCTTGGCGTCCAGGTCCGCGAGCAGTTCCGCCGCCTCACCGGCCACCCCTGGCCTGACCAGGTCGCCGGCATGCCGCCCCTGCGGCTCGCGGGACAGCCCCTGTGAGCCCCACTGCCTCTCGGCCGCGCTCATGGGCCAATTCAGGCGTAGGGCGGTGCGCGCGACTACAACTTGCGTGGATCCTCCTCAACAACGGTCGAGGGGCGTGTCGGCGATGAGGTTACGGATGATGGCGCCGAGGTTCTCCCCCCGCTCGCAGCCGCGCCGGTACGCGGCTTCGACAATGCGCCCATCGTTCCCAACCGGTCCGTTGACCGCCTCGAACCCCAGGACCATGGGGACGTTTGCATCTTCCTGGCTGATGGCTGTATCCGGCGCGCGATCTCGCCGCGCTAGTGGCGCATCCTGCATTTCTGCGTCCGCAGGTGCCATGAATTGCTCTTTGACGCTCATGTGATCCATCGTGATTACCTCCGGGTCTGCGGTAGTACTCTCGTTTCTACTAGACAAACGACTCAGCTGAACCATCCTCTGAGTGCGAAGGACATTATCCTGCGAATTTATGACGGCCGAATGATCTCGACCGGTGCTTTTCGTGAAAGGCCCTCCAGATTACTGATACTCAATTAAACAGTGTAGCACCCCTATCAAGAAATCCTATTTGCATTGCACAAAGAGGCTTATGGCTGGCAGGTTGTGAATAAATCGTCGCGAGCAGCCCTGAGCGCCAGGAGCCGCGGAGCGAGCGAGGAGACATATCAACTCGATAGCAAGGAGCGAGCGAGCACGCGACGCAGCGATCAAGATGCGCAGCAGATTTATTCATACCTTCTGGCGATGAGCACGGCATTGGTGCCGCCAAAGGCAAAGGAATTCGACATCACCGTGGCGACGGCGACGTTCGTTCGAGCGCGATTGGCCACGTAATCGAGGTCACACTCGGGGTCCGGATGCGTGAGATTGATGGTCGGCGGTATGGCTTGGTGGCTTAGGGTCATGATCGCGGCAATCAATTCCATGGTACCCGCCGCGCCTAAGAGATGCCCGTGCATGGATTTTGTCGAGCTAATCGGGATCTGGTAGCCGCGGCGGCCGAACACCTCCTTGATCGCGGCGGTCTCGACCGCGTCGTTTTGCGACGTCGCCGTACCATGGGCATTGATGTAATCGATTTCTTCCGGTCCCATCTTGGAATCCTCCAACGCGGACCGTAGTGCGTGCGCCTGCCCTGCGAGCGAGGGCCGAGTGATGTGGGCGACGTCGGTCGTCTGGCTGTAGCCGACGAGCTCGGCATGGACCGGCGCGGCGCGGGATCGCGCCCGTTCCAGATCTTCCAGAACGACGATTGCCGCGCCTTCACCGAGCACCAGCCCGGTACGGTTCTTCGAGAACGGCTTGCAAGACGCCGCGGGATCCTCCGGGTCCTCTAAGGCGAGCGTGCGCAGCGCTTCCCACGCCTTCATGGTGCCATACGTCAGAGGCGCCTCGGCGCCGCCCGCGAGCGCCGCGTCGATGCGTCCGAGCGCGATCTGGCGATAGGCTTCCCCCACCGCCACGGCGGACGAGGAGCAAGCGGTCGAATACGTAAGACAGGGACCCGGCAGCCGGTATTCGAGAGCGATCCACGCGGCAGGGGCATTATTCATAGTCATCACCACCGTGAAGGGCTGCAAACGCTCCGATCCCTCGCGATACAAAATCGCATACCCCGCATCGGTCGTTTCCGCGCCTCCCATGCCCGTGCCCAGGTACACACCGCACCGGGGCTCGTCGCCGCCTTGGAAGCTGAGCCCCGCATCGGTCACGGCCTGTGCCGCCGCGCTCAGGGCGAGCTGACTGACGCGATCCAGAATTTTCAAGCGGCCGGGAGGGAAAAACAGCGCGCCGTCGAAATCAACCTGCGCGCCGATGCGGATCGACAGCTTTTCGGCGAACGGCGTTTGCAGCCTCCCGATCCCGGACCTTCCCGCGAGCAGGTTTTTGAAGAACTCTTGGGGGTCATTCCCGAGCGGTGAGATCACCCCCAGCCCGGTAATGACCACCCTTCTCAAGGACCGCGTTCCTCAATAGTGGGCCGCGCGTGCTGCTCTGAAACCAAGCGATCGATGTAATCGACAACGTCCTGGAGGGTCTTCAGGGGCACCTGGTCACGCGGCACGATGATGTTGAATTCGTCTTCGATGTTGAACAACAGATCGATGGTGTCCATCGAGTCGAGCCCGAGCGCCTCGAGCGATGCGGCCGGCACGAGATCACCGTGTGTAACTTGGTTGTGCTTAACCAGCAACGCCTGTAAGCGCTCCAGGGTCGTCATTATTTAGTCTCCGGGACGATCTCCTAGGCCACTTTCAACAAGGCCCCGTGACAGCTAAACCCGGCGCCAAACGAGGACATCCACCACCAACCGGGAGGCGCTGCATGCTTCAGGGCGGCGCTGAGCACGAAGTACACGAAGGCGCTGCTCAGGTTGCCGAATTCGCTCAATGCCTCCCGGCTATGGAGGATCGCCTCCTCGGGTAGCTCCAATCGTTCCTTGAGAGCCGCGAGCACATCGCGCCCGCCCGCGTGCCAAATCCAAGTGCTGATATTCTGCTTGTTCATACCGGAGCTTTCCAGTACCGTCCCCAATACCCGCTCCGCATAAGCCGCCGCTAGCCTTGGTACGGGCCGGGTCAGGATATTGCGTAGCATCCCCTGGCGCTGTTCAAAACGCAGATCATCGCGCCGTTCGGGATCGGTAAGAGAGGCGCTCGTTTTCCATTCGATGCGCCGGCGGCCCGGAGCCGCGCCGTCGGAGAGGACCGCTGCGCCCGCACCATCACCGAACAGGCAACCGCTGATCAGCACTCCCGGATCGTTGTCCAGATAGATCGCCGCACTGCACACTTCGGCCGAGACGGCCAACACATTCCGGCACCGGCCGGCCGAAAGTAGTGCCTCCGCCATCATCCAATTGGGCAAGGCAGCGCCGCATCCCTGACCGACGAGATCGAGCGCCAAGGCGTTCTGCCGCAATCCGAGTCCCTCGATCAGATAACTCGTCAGGCCCGGACACAGGTATCCTGTACAGGTGCTTGCGATCACCGCATCGATCTCGGAGGCGCGCCGGCCGGCGTTCTCGAGCGCCTGGCGCGCCGCAGCGACCGCCAGCCGGGGAGCGTGATCGCGGAAGCGCCGATGCAGGGTGTCGGCGTCGATCTCGAACACTTCGCGCAGGTTTTCCGGCGCAAGATACCTGGTTGCGATGCCGTTATCGCCGAGTAATACCTGCTCGATGAGGGCACAGGCACGCCGGTCGAGCCGGGTAGCGAACGAGGAAAACTTAAACGCCTCCCAGCATTCGGCCTGCGTATAGCGCCGCGGAGGCACGGCCGTGCCGAGTCCTGTGACGAACATTGCCATTAGTGCTTGTGTTTTTTAGACATGATAGCCCAAGCACGGGATTAGGCCGAGGCCTCACTGCGGATGACTCATACCCATCGCAGGCCGATGATTCAATGCCTTCAGCAGCGGCGCCGCCAACCCGGGGATCCGCGCCAGGATGGAAAACACGGCCCGTGTTAAGCCCGGCCGCCTAAGGATCCCGGCGGCGGCGTGGCAAAGGACTCTGCGCCCGATCACGCGGCGATAGGAACATTCCCACTCAGCGATCAGAGCGGGATCCCAGCGTCGGACTGCCTGGAGCGCTAAGGGGACCACGGCTTCCGCCGAGGCCAACGCCCAGGCGATGCCCTCGCCGGTGAAGGGTTCCACGTAACCCGCGGCGTCGCCCAGGACGAACACGCGCTCGGAGGCGAGACACGGCGCCCGCACGGTCAAACGCGCCGTTCCCCGCCAAGCCTCCTCGGCGAGTTTCGGAATCGGCGGCCAACCCACCTCGTTCAGAATCGCCGCCGCCGCGGCCCCTGCCCCGCCCAGTGTGCGGACGAACCCCCGATCGAACGCCGCCGCCACATTCAGCCGTCCGTCCTCCACGCGCACCAACCCGACATAGCCGCGCGCGCCGCAGGCCATGAAGATCGCTCCGGACGCATAGAAAGCCGGCGCCGCTGCGACGATCACCCCGGCCCCGACGCGCGAATCGTGTGCGACCCGCGGAGCAGCTTTCACTGCCGCTCGGATCAAACGGCTGCCGAGCCCGTCAGCGCATAACACCAGCCGGCTCGACACGGCGCCGCATTGAGGGCCCTGCCGCAATTCGGCGGCCGGCTTCGTGCCGGCTCCTAAACATGCAGCCGTGGCGGGCAGGAACTGCGCTCCCGCGCCGATGGCCGCTTGGATCAACGCCGCGTCGAACGCCTCGCGGCTGAGCGCAAGCCCTCCCGGTACCGCGAGGGTCAGATCCCCGCCCCAGATCGCGGCGTGGAACGCCTTGATGGGTTGCGCACCGCAACGCTCCGCCAAGGCGCCGAGGCCGGCCGCGTCCAATACCGCCAAGGCGCGTGGATTCAAGCAGGCGCCGCACACTTTGTAGCGCGGAAAAGCCGCCTTATCGACCAGCAGCACCCGTAGCCCCTGGCGCGCCAATGCGTGCGCGGCGAACGCACCGGCCGGCCCCGCCCCGACGATGAGCACGTTCCATTCCCACGCGACCGCATCGGTGATCGCGAGCGTCCCTATCGTGTCGCCCGGGTTCATGCGGGTTAAAATCCGTAGCGCCCCACTACTCCAACCATTTATCGATTAACTCCGCCATCTCGCCAGTACGCATCGGGGGCTCTGCGGTATCGAACCAGCGCATGGATTGCGCCCCGATCAACCGAGCGATCTTCTCGCCACTCACCAGACCATGTTGGTCGTAACACCGATCCGGACATTTCGCGAGCACGTTAAGCGCCGCGCCGAGCACTTTCTCCCGCGTGCTGGGAGCATCCTTTCTCGAAGATGGATTGGATTCCCGGCGGAGGGCGTGCGGTGACGAGGCCGAGGGTCCCGGAACCACGCGCTGGATGAACTGCAGGAGCGCCTCGCAAGGTTCCGGGATCGGGACGCCCGAGGCACGCGCCCACTGATAGAGATCGCTCGGCGCACAACGCCAATCCTGTTCTGGGGACTCAGGATTGATTACTCGCGGTTTGCCTGCGGTAACGACCGACCCTCTCACGGATGCCCACAGCTCGTTCTCCGGCGTCTTGCATGCGCCGGAAGCGCGCAGCGTTTCCCACGCATCGGGCGCGATGCCAATAAGGAGCGGAATGCCTTCCGCCCGCAGCGACCACTCCGGTTTACTCATCCAACGCTCATAAAGCAATTGCGCCTGCATTCGAGGGCTCCGATCTTCCGAGTCGGAAGGCATTGCTTGCAACGAGGACTGTTGTAATATGCAGGTTACCAGCCGCGCGAAGCTTTCGGCGATTTCGTTTCGCTGTCCCATAAGCACATTGAGGCAGTTCAGGGCTAGAGGAATAACTACTTGAAATATGATACGCGATCCGCTGCTTAAAATAATCTGCAAAGGGACTTGCGCATGGCCCGTCTGCCGCGGCTTTCTTCTCCAAAAGCAGATTGAAGCCGCGCATGCCTTACGCATGGCCAAAACAAAGCCGGCGCCGCGGCACAGGGAACCTAGCCCACGGTAAGGTGGGAATTTTTATTCGGAGAGTAGACCGAGGTCTCACCGACGTTTAGGTCGCAGTTCGTGTTCTCCGTTTGCCGCCTGGTTTCCCGGCGGTGCCACACTATCTCGACCCTGCGGCGGCTCGGCCCCGGTCCCTCGCAGAACCGGACTTGGAGTGTG
>JBOIDL010000219.1:0-6203 GCA_050740435.1 Gammaproteobacteria bacterium | reverse complement strand
CGTCAAAGCGGGGTGCACATCCATGTGCCGGCCGGGGCGATCCCGAAGGATGGGCCCTCGGCGGGCGTGACCATGGTGACGGCGCTGACCTCGCTTTACAGCGCACGCCCGGTCCGCAGCGACACGGCCATGACCGGCGAGATCACCTTGAGCGGCTTGGTATTGCCGGTCGGAGGCGTGAAGGAAAAAATGCTTGCCGCGCACCGTGCCGGGATCAAACGGGTGATTTTGCCAAAGGAGAACGAGAAGGACCTGCGCGAACTACCCGAGCAGGTCCGCAACGAGGTCGAGTTTATTCTGGCTGCGCGCATCGAGGAGGTACTGTGCTCTGCCATCCCCGATCTGCCGCAGCCGTTGCGCGCCGGATGCGGTCCTCAACGCCGCGTGTAACGGTGCTTCACGCCCGCCGGAAACCACTCCGGATCGCCGAGGGCTTTAAGCTCGATGTGCGGAAGTTGGGAAGCCGGCGGGACGTAGTTCGCGAATTCACTGTTTAAACGCCGTAGCTCGCGGACGATCGCCTGGGCGGTGGCATCACGGCGTTCGTCGCTCGCCGTCTCACCCGAGGCGAGCTCGATGACGATCGCGAGGAAACGATTCTTGTCTTGGTCCTCGCGCGGCTGCATGACGAACTTTCCCGTGACCCATTCCCGGATACCCAATTGCTCCAGCCCGACGCTCACGTTCTCGGGATAGATGTTGGCGCCGAAATAGGAGATCACGAACTGCGAGCGCCCGAACACGAACGCGAAGGGCAGGGGACGGATCGCGCGGCCATCGCCCGGCTCGAGCGCCGCGAGCGGATCGAATTCCCACCCCTTGAGAAAACTCAGCATCGCTGGATAGTCCACCAGCCCGCCCTCGTCCGAGATATGGTAACGAACGAGCGGGATCCCGTTGTCCCCGCTGAAGAGCAAGGTGCCCTCCGAGATCTCGAAGTAGCGCTGCAAGGGTTCGTATTGAACCAGGGTCGGCAAGCGCGGCTCGCCGAAGAGTTGCCGCGCCGCCTCCGGCGTTTGGGCCAAGAACCGCCGGATGCACACCGACAGCGGCGTCTCATTGCCCAAGACTCCGGCATCCGCCGTCCCATACAGCGAGGCCGCATCACGGCAGTAGTCCGATGCTCCTGCGCGCTCGAGGACCAGCGCGCGCCATTCCTCGCT
This sequence comes from Gammaproteobacteria bacterium, assembly GCA_050740435.1. GTDB lineage: Bacteria > Pseudomonadota > Gammaproteobacteria > JACCXJ01 > JACCXJ01 > USCg-Taylor. The sequence goes on along the minus strand of JBOIDL010000219.1, from coordinate 5,040 downwards.
GAAGACCTCGCCGGCCAGGACCAGTTTGATATGGTACTTTGGCCAAGCGATGCCGCGCGCCCGTCCCGTATCGATCACATCCTTGAGAAAGGGCGGATAGCCGAGCAGCACGACCTGCTCGAAATTCGGGCCAAGGGCTTCGATGACGCGCAAGATCTCGTCTTTATTATTGCCCGGCGTCACCACCGTGAGGGGATAGCCCTTGGCGGCCAGGTGCCGGCAGCAGGCGGCGGTGTACATCCCGCCGACCCAGGTGCCGAGCGCGAAGCAGACGACAGTGAGAGTGAGGCGGGAATCGGCACGGAAACTATCGTGAAATACCTGCTCGAAGCGTACCGCGATCGCAAGCTCATCGGTGACGAAACGCGGCCAGAACGCCGGCGTGCCGGTCGAACCCGAGGAGACGGCGATCATGTCGCAAGTATCCAAGCGTCCATTCCGGCAGAGCGCCGCGAGCGGGTGCTTGGCGAGGTAATTTTGCTTGTTGGTCAAGGGCAGGGTCGCGAAATCTTCCGCGCACCGAATCGACTCGGGCGCGACGCCGTTCTCCTCGAGAAACGCGCGGTAGGCCGGGACCGTGCGCGTGACGTCGTGAAAGAGCGCGAGCGCATGCGCGATCGGCGCGGGGCGGCCGTCCAGAGCGAGTAAGCGCTCAAGCGGCGTGTCGATAAACGCCCGGAGACCGTTCAACAATCGATCGCGTTTTTCGTACGCCATAAGGTTAAGCAAGTCGTCTGGGGAGTCGTAAGGCTTACGATTCCATACGGAAAGATCGCGCTACGGCCCCGCGTACCGGGTATTTTCAGCGTTCCCAGCGCGCGCGGCAAGCTCCATATATGCCGGGAACGGCATAATTTTCCTAAACGTGGTTGACCCATATCACCGTCACCCCGGCGGAAGCCGGGGCCAGGGGCGAGTACCCGAGCGCCAGCGAAGCTGGCCGGGGCCGTAGGCGGCCCTGCTTGGCGCGCCAAGGACGCAGAGCCGGGGTCCAGCGCGGCGCATGAAGGCTCGCCTGGATGCCGGTTTTCACCGGCATGACGGAAGACAAAACGTAGACTATGGCGTTGCCTGTATATATCTTGCGAACAGGCAACTATCATTTGACCGAGAGCGGTTTCTATTCGTGCGTGTCATCGGATCGGATCAGCCCGCAGTGCGAATAGCCGTTTGACTCTTTGGGATGGAGCGGATGCAAGGCGCCGTAGCTCCGCCAGGGAGGGGTTTGGAAATGGGCGACACCCTTGGCTATACTACCAGGAGCATGAACGCTTCGGGCCGACTTATCATCAATGCGGTATGGGACGACGAAGTCCGGGTCTGGGTCGCGACGAGCGATGAGGTCACCGGTCTCGCCACGGAAGCGGACGATATGGACGCGCTGGTTGAGAAGCTGAAGAAAATGATTCCCGAGCTTCTCGACGCGAACGGTGTCGCCCACGGTGAAGACGTGCCTTTCGAGATCCTCGGTCAGCGCTTCGCGGTGGCCCATCGCGAAGCGGCCTGACCGCTTGAGCGACTACTCGCGCGAGGTCAAAACGCGTGCTTCGGGAAAACGGTTGTCGGTTCGATAGACCGGGCAAGGGTGACCACGAATTTGGTTCAGCCCGATTAGCAACCGGCGTTTCGCTGTCGACTCCAAGATCAAATCCCGCCACATGGCCAAAGCGGTGCTCAAGCAGGCAGGGCTACCGAAGCAGTTCTGATGCCGTGACAGCAATCAGGCGGCGCGGTGCGCGAAGAGAACCGAATGGGGGTTGGGAACCCGATGCGGTTCGCCCCACTCACCGCATCCTAGTCTTGCTGTGTTGGAGGAACCTATGTTCCACGCGGATTCATATGTCGTTAGGCCACCGGTTGTTGTGAAGCTTGAGCACCGAATTTGTATGGAGGCGATCTCGTTCGTCATGCGAAGCACCGTTTCCGCCCTTCAAACGATTCGCCAGATTACTTCAGCGCACACAAGGATGGGAACGAGGTGCATTTTGGACGATCGATCGTCCTTCCGTTCGGCCACCTAATCCACGGGGCTTACAACTTTCCCGCGGTCAATCCTGTCGGGCAGTCAATCTCGCGCGTTTCAACCGACCTGTTTACGTTTTCAGCGTTTGGGTCGAGCCTGGACCTATACAAACTTTACGACGATCTGCCTGCCTTAGCGGCGCACTTGGAAGGTCAGGTTCGGGCGTCCATTCTTGCCAATGCGAAGGAAATCAGCGCTCGCGAGAGGATCGACATCGCAGAGCTCCTAAAGCAACCTGAAGAGGCCAATCATTCTGTGCGATGTCGAGTTTGCGCTTCAACCTTGAACTGAACTATGGCAGGATTCTCTGAAGCTATTTGAGCCCGACTCTGCATTGAGCGCTTTGGCGCTCTCCCGCGAGGCAGGTCAGGTCTTGACATATCAGTAGTCGTCGCGCGTTTGTAGCGCAGCGGAACACGGGGAACCAACACCATCTCCATTCCCCGGATTCCATTGCATTCGATCCGGGCTACACTCGCTGCCAGGCCCGCGCCCGTGAGTCCCTGAGCGATCAGTCAGTCCGTTACCGCTCTCCATTCTCGCTGGCAAGGAATACATCGCCAGGCACGGCGGTATTGAGGAAGGTGCCCAATACCTGCCGATCTGCTGTGACCAAGGGCGCGCAGAGCGCGGGCAAGCCACGCGAATTCGCAGTCGTAGGCGCTGCATCCGGTCTCCAGGGCCAGGGACAGTACTCCCTGGCTGTCCACCCCTCCGTGCGGCACGGTGATAACCTCCGTCGCGCGGTCAGCAGGACGCGGGCATCGTTGGCTTCTATCTCCTTGCGGCGCACCGCCCCCAGGAGAACGTTGCGGAACTCGGAATGGATGAGTGCGGCGCGACCCAGTCCGGGTCCTTGAGAAGGGCCGTGGGAAGGGCAGGTAAGCCAGGAGGTTCGTATCGACCACGATCATGGCCGGCCCAGGTTCTTCCAGCCCTCGATATCCGCATCACTGATCGTGGGCTGGTAACTTTCCCTCGCAGTCCGAATCCTTTCTAGCAACGCTTGTTTGTCCTGTGTTGGTTTACCCTGGTTTACCCACGTGGCGCTCCAACGCGACTACAATTTCCTTGGCGAGACTGCGATGTTGCGCCCGCGCGGTCTCCACTAGGCGCTTATCAATAAAAACTACTACTACAGACCGGAGTCAAGAACATCGATCGTGCGCGAGCACCGAACCCATCGCGAAAGCGCGTCTCATCTTTCCGGAATCGCTGTCGCGAAATGAGCAGGCGCTTGGCCCCATGTATCTCAAGGGCCTTGACCCCGGGATGCAGCAAGCGCTGCTCGACGAGCTCGGCGAGAAGATGCTGGTCCAGGCCAAGACAGCGCATCGCGTTCGGAACGCCATCGCACTCTTGGCCTGGATGTGCAACGAGCTAAAGCCGGCCGACCTCCGCTGACCAGCGCGCATTTGAAGCACCGTGAACGCCGCGATCGCGAGCGGGCTCTGCGAGCGCATCATGAATCGCGCTCCGATGGCGGCTTGGCATCGTAACCGAGGGGCAATGGCCAGAACCGGACCGTGAGCACTGTATCGGTTTAGCACAGTGCACCTGGTTCAGTCTGAACCACGAACACTGTGTCATCTCAGCACACCGCTCCCGGTTCCTACCGAACCACGGGCGGTGTGCGATGACAGCCACCCATGAATCATCATGCGGTTGTGAACCCAGGCACCGCTGTGCATGATGCCATGGGATCGTTAATGCAGCTCATTCACCGGCGCACATCAGCCATTCGGATCGCCCGCAACGCGGCCGTCGTGATTTGGTATTTGTTGGAGTCAAAGAGTGATGCGGACGGGTGCGCGGTATGTACCAAGCGACATGGCGCCAAGGATCTACACATGAGTGTCGCCGAGTTGCGCACGGCACTCAACAGCCTGCTTCAGTGGGGTTGGATCGAGCGACAGCCGGGGAGTCCCACAACCAGTGGTCATTACCGCCTAGGCGGCTCGATCGGTGTTGCGGGCGGCGCAGGCTCACATAAATTCATAGCGGGGCGAAAATGCCCAGGTACGCTCGCTAGCGCTCATCGCGAGCGCTCACGAAGGCGAGCCTCACCCCCGCGTTGCTGGCCCCCAAGTAACGAAGGAACGCGTACCAAAAGAGCGTGATGGCCAGCATCTCGACGGTCTCTTCGCACGCCTTGCCGAAGTGTCTGACCATGCCGAAGGCCGGCGCAAGCGCATCCCCCGGGATCCAGACTCCAGCATCGAGACATTCGGCGATGAGTCTGTATATATTCCAGGGGTGGTGGGGTACCAGCCCTTCAACGAAATCAAGAGCGACCGCGAACGCCTGGAGCCCGAGCGCCGCGACGACAAGCCGCCGGAGCTGGGCTTCCCGTAGCTCCCGCCAGAGAAACACCAATATATACAGCCCGAGCAAGCCGAATACCGGAACGAACATGAGCTGCCAGGGGTAACTCGGGAAACGCTCGAATACCGATCCGGGTGCGCGGGAGAGGGCGTAAAAAGCGCTCCCGAGCCGTTCGTGGATCTGCACCCCGTCATCGATCGCCATGTAGATGAAAAGCGTGGCCACGACGGCCCAGCCGCGGCCCCTCTGTAAGGCCGAACGAGCCCGTGCCACGAAGTAGATCATAAGCGCGGTCAGCCCGGTAAGAAGCGTCTGGGTGGCCCCGAACCAAGACGCCGCGCTGTCTTCGCGGGTGATGTTGAAGAGGCGCCGCAGCGGTCCAATCGCTGCTCCTAGTCGATAGTTCATGACATAGTCGAGCAGGAGAAACGCGAGCGCGAGGAAAATGCCCATCCAAAGGACACGCCGAGCGACCCGCACGAGGTCCAAGATGAGGCCGGGGGCAGCGACATCGTCGCTTTCAAAGGTAAAGCGCATGTCGGAGTATGACGACTTGATCAATTCAATATACGGTGAGCGTCCCCTTCGAGCGCTTCGCTGAACTCAAGCAACGCATCGAGGCACGCCGCTGGTGGTGGCGAATCGAGCCGGGGTACGCCTACTTCGAAGCGCAGTGGAAACCGAAGGCCTGG
>JBOIDL010000218.1:0-6242 GCA_050740435.1 Gammaproteobacteria bacterium | reverse complement strand
GCCGCCACTACGGGACAGGGCTCGGGCTCTTCATCGTGCGGCGGCTCATGCAACTGACCGGCGGCCGTGTCAGCGCGCACAGTGATGGTGTGGGGCAGGGCGCATCGTTCGTTCTCACCTGGCCGATGGCGTCGGTGGAAAGCGCGTGACGACACCTCCGCAAGCCTTGCGCACCGTACTGGTCGTCGAGGACGATCCGCATCTATCCGCCGGGCTCGTCGAGAATCTGCGAGCCGAGGGCTATGTGGTGCATACGGTCGCAGACGGCCGCGCCGCGCTCGAGTGGCTGCGCGACGACAACTGCGATCTTGTCGTGCTCGACGTGATGTTGCCGCACATCGATGGCTACACGGTGTGCCGCCGGCTTCGCGAGAAGGGTAACAACACACCGGTCTTGTTTCTCACCGCACGCGGCGATCCGCAGGATCGAATTCTCGGGCTGGAAGCCGGCGGCGACGACTACCTCGCGAAGCCGTTTCATCTGCAGGAGCTCCTGCTGCGCGTGCGCGCGATCCTGCGCCGGCGCGAGTGGTATCAGAATGCCTCCGCTTCGCCGGCCGACGCGACGCTGCGTTTCGGCGGAAACGAAGTGGACTTTCGCGCCTTCCGCGGGCGCTCGTGGAACGGCGCAACCCAGGATCTCACCGAGAAAGAAGCGATGATTCTCAAGGCGCTCGCCGAGCATCCCGGTGAGATCGTCTCGCGCGAGGATCTGCTCGAACGGGTGTGGGGCTACGATGTGTTCCCTTCGACGCGCACCGTGGACAATTTCATTCTGCGCCTGCGCAAGCGTTTCGAGCGCGATCCGGCCGATCCGCGTCACTTTCTCACCGTGTGGGGCGTGGGTTACCGGTTCCTCATCGAGGGCGCCAGCGAAGCCCAATCGCAGCCGGATCAGAGGTGAGGGTCGAAACGTGACGCAATCGCGCCCGCTCCGCATCGGCACACGCGCATCGGCGCTCGCTCTGTGGCAGGCGCGGCATGTGACCGGGCTCATCGGCCGCCAGCCCGGCGCGCCCTCTGTTGAGCTGGTGCATATCCGCACCGAAGGCGACATGCGCAACACCGTGCCGCTCTGGACCGTTGACGGGCGCGCCTTTTTCACGAAGGAAATCGATCGTGCGCTGTGCGCGAGCGAAATCGACGTCGCGGTTCATAGCCTCAAGGATCTCTCGACCTTGCTGGGGCCCGGGATCGATCTCGTTGCGGTTATCGAGCGCGAAGATCCGCGTGACGCGCTTCTCTGCCGGACGGAAAACTCGCTGGCGGCTCTGCCGGCCGGCGCCCGTGTCGGCACGAGCAGCCTGCGGCGCCGGGCGTTTCTCGCTCGCTCGCGGCCGGACATCCAGGCGCTCGAGCTTCGCGGAAATGTCCCCACGCGTATCGAGAAGCTGGAGAAGGGTGACTACGACGCGATCATTCTTGCCACGGCCGGTCTCAAACGGCTGGGGCGCGAGTCGAGCATCTCCGTGTATCTCAGCATCAGGGATTTTCCACCTGCGGTTTCGCAAGGGGCCATCGGTGTCTGCGCGCGCTCGGACGACGCAGAAACATTACTTTGGTTGCGGCAACTGGACGATCCGGCCACGCGGCTCGCGACGACCGCGGAGCGCACGCTCCTGCGTCGCATCGAAGGCGGCTGTCAGGTTCCGCTCGGCGCGCTCGCCACTCTGGATGGCGAAACGTTGAGTGCCTATGCCGCCGTATGCGCACACGACGGCTCCACCATGCTGAATGCCGAAGGCACCGTCGCGGCGACGCCCGCCGATGCTGTGGCTCTCGGTGAGCGGCTGGCGGAAGCGCTGCTCGCGAAAGGCGCGGGTCTAATCATTGCGCGCGAGCGCGCCACCCCCCGGGTGGTGGAGGCACCGTGAGTGCGGCCTCGCAAACACCACTTTGCGCCTGATTCAAACGAGGCATTGACCATGACATTTCCGCTGCACAGACCGCGTCGCCTGCGCCACTCCGAAGCCTGGCGGCGCGTCGTCACCGAGACGCGTCTCACGCGTGATGCGCTCGTGTATCCACTCTTCGTCGTACCCGGCCGGAGCGTGCGCCGTCCCGTGCAGAGCATGCCCGGCATCTTCCAGCACTCCGTCGATGTGGTCGTCGCTGAAGCGACGCGTGCTGCGGATCTGGGTGTCCCGGCGGTGCTGCTGTTCGCCGCCCCCGCACACAAAGACGCGCGCGGGAGCGCGGCGCTCGATCCGGAGGGTCTCGTTCCGCAATCGATTGCCGCAATCAAGCGCGCATGTCCGAAGCTTCTCGTTTGGGCTGATGTCTGCCTTTGCAGCGCGACCGATCACGGACATTGCGGGCACGTTCTGCCGTCCGGCGCGGTCGACAACGATCCTTCGGTCGAGACGCTGGCCCAGGTTGCATTGAACTATGCGCGCGCCGGTGCCGACTCGGTTGCGCCGAGCGACATGATGGACGGGCGCGTGTTGGCGATCCGTCAGTTGCTCGATCGGAACGGCTACGCCAACACGCCGATCGTTTCATATGCGGCCAAATATGCCTCCGCGTTCTACGGACCGTTTCGCGAAGCGGCGGAATCGGCCCCCGCGTTCGGCGATCGCCGCTCCTACCAGCTCGATCCGGCGAACGCGCGCGAAGCCTTGCGTGAGGTGCTTCTCGACGTCGACGAGGGTGCCGACCTCGTCATGGTGAAGCCGGCCGGCCCGTATCTGGATATCATCCGACGCGTGCGGGACGCCGTGCAGGTGCCGGTCGTTGCCTACCAGGTTTCAGGCGAATTCAGCCTCATCAAGGCGGCGAGCGAGCGCGGCTGGATCGACGAGCGCGCCGCGGCGTTCGAAACACTCACGGGCATCAAACGCGCGGGAGCGGATCTCATCATCACCTACTACGCGCCGGATGCAGCGAAATGGTTGCGGGAATGAACGTGCCGGCCGCGAGTACCCTGCCGCCTTTTCTCGCCGCATGCCGGCGGCAGCCGACGCCATACACACCCATCTGGATCATGCGTCAGGCGGGCCGCTATCTTCCCGAGTATCGCGAGCTGCGCTCCAAGGTGGACTTCGCAGCGCTCACGCGCAAGCCCGAGATCGCAGCGGAAGCCACGTTGCAGCCGCTGCGCCGCTTCGAGCTCGATGCCGCGATTCTGTTCAGCGACATCATGACGCCGGTGCAGGGAATGGGGGTCGCGCTCGACTTCGCACCCGGCCCGGTAGTGCGCGAGCCCATCCGGACGGGCGCACAGATCGAGGTGTTGCCCGATCTCGTCCCTGAGCGCGACGTGCCGTTCGTGCTCGAGAGCATTCGGCTCGTGCTGGCGAATCTGCCGCGCGGCGTGCCGCTCATCGGCTTCGCGGGAGGTCCGTTCACGCTGCTCTGCTATCTCGTCTGCGGCCGGCCTTCGAAGGAATTCGCGGCGGCACGGACCTTTCTTTATGCCGAGCCGGAGGCGGCCGAACGTCTGCTCGATCGGCTCGCCGATGCGATGGCCGCCTATCTGCGCGCGCAGGCCCAGGCCGGCGCCCAGGCTCTCATGCTGTTCGAGTCATGGGCCGGTCTTCTCGGGCCATACGAGTTTCGCCGTTTCGCGCTGCGCGCCGCCGAACGCACGCTGCGGGCGCTGCGAACGCTGGATGTGCCGCTCATTTACTATGCGAATCAGGGTTCCGCCCTGATGGATGCGATCGCCGGGCTCGACGTGGATGTCATCGGCGTGGACTGGCGTTCGCCGCTCGGCACGGTTCGCCGCACGCTCGGCCCGAACAAAGCCGTTCAGGGGAACCTCGATCCGGCCGCACTCTTTGCTCCGCCGGCCGGGCTGCGCCGCCATGTCGATATTGTGCTCGATGAAGCCGGCGCACTCCCGGGCCATGTATTCAATCTGGGACATGGCATCTGGCCGGAAACCTCGCCCGGTGCCGTTGCACGGCTGGTGGACTACGTGCATGAAAGAACGAGTCGCGGGGATGGGCCGCCCTCTGAGGGCTTGTGAAAAAATCGTCGCGAGCGAAGAGAGGTCGCGTTTCGCCGGAGCGCAGGAACCGGAGTGTATGTTGAAATACATGAGGATTCCGAGCACCGCCGGAACGCGAGATCCCGAGCGCAGCAGATTCTTTCACAAGCTCTGAGGCTCAGGGGTGAGCGTCTTGTGTGAGAACGTAACCCCGAAGAAAACCGTCCCCGAGAAAGGCGGGAAAGCGTCCAGCTTGTTGAGCGACCACGATATCTACCTCTTGCGCGAGGGAACGCACGGGCGGCTCTATGAGAAGCTCGGTGCCCATTCGCTCGAAGCGGCGAGCGGAGGGGGCGTGCACTTCGCGGTCTGGGCACCCAACGCCGAGGAGGTCTCGGCGGTAGGCGAGTTCAACCACTGGCGCCCGGGCATAGACCCCCTTACACCGCGCGAGGATGAATCCGGGATCTGGGAAGGGGTCGTGCCCATGGCCGCGCCGGGTCAGCGCTACAAGTACCATGTCCGCTCGCGCTTCAACAACTACCGTGTTAGCAAGGCCGACCCGTTTGCCTTTTGCTGTGAGATGCCTCCCGGCACGGCCTCGATCATAGGCGATCTCGCCTACCCGTGGGGGGACATGGAATGGATGCACGTACGGGCGGCGAAAAACGCGCTCGATGGGCCCCTCTCGATCTATGAGGTGCACCTCGGCTCCTGGCGGCGCGTACCGGAGGAGGAGAACCGCTCCCTCAGTTACCGCGAGATAGCGCGGCGGCTCGCCGATCACGTGCAGGAGACGGGCTTTACTCACGTCGAGTTCTTGCCGCCCATGGAGCACCCCTTTTACGGATCCTGGGGTTACCAGACGACCGGTTATTTCGCGCCGACGGCGCGCTACGGGTCACCACAGGATTTCATGTATCTCATCGATTACCTCCATCAGCGCGGCATCGGCGTCATTCTCGACTGGGTGCCTTCCCATTTCCCGGGCGACGAGCACGGGCTCCGCTATTTCGACGGCACCTGTCTCTACGAGCACGCGGATCCCAAGCGCGGCTATCATCCCGAGTGGCACAGCTACATCTTCAACTATGGCCGCCACGAGGTACGGGCGTTCTTGCTCTCAAGCGCCCTCTTTTGGCTGGATAAATACCATGTGGATGGGCTGCGCGTGGACGCCGTTGCCTCGATGCTCTATCTCGATTACGGACGGCGCGACGGCGAATGGGTTCCGAACCAGTACGGCGGTAACGAGGACTTGGACGCGATCCAATTCCTGCGCACGTTGAACGAAAGCGCCTATCGCGACCACCCCGATACGCAAACCGCGGCCGAGGAATCCACCGCTTGGCCGATGGTCTCCCGGCCAGTCCATGTCGGGGGGCTCGGTTTCGGCATGAAGTGGAACATGGGCTGGATGCACGACACCCTCGGCTATTTCGCCCGCGAGGCCATCCATCGCAGGGACCACCATCACCAGTTGACGTTCAGCATCTGGTACGCCTTTCACGAGAATTTCGTCCTGCCGCTCTCGCACGACGAGGTCGTCTACGGCAAGGGCGCGCTTATCGGCAAGATGCCGGGCGACGAATGGCAACAGTTCGCAAACCTGCGCCTGCTCTATGGTTATATGTGGGCGCACCCTGGCAAGAAGCTGCTCTTCATGGGGGGCGAGTTCGGACAGAAGTGGGAGTGGAATCACGATGCAAGCCTCGAATGGCACGTGCTCGAGTATCCGCTGCACGCGGGGATCAAGCAGTGGGTGGGGGATTTGAACCGCTGCTATCGCGCCCACCCGGCGCTCTTCGAGCGCGACTTTAGCCAGGATGGGTTCCAGTGGGCGGACTGCAACGATGCGGAACAGAGCGTCATCAGTTTCCTGCGCAAGAGCGCGCAGGGGGAGTGGCTGCTCGTGGTCTGCAACGCGACGCCTGTCGTCCGCGACAACTACCGGGTGGGTGTGCCCTTGGACGGCTACTGGGAGGAGTGCATGAACAGCGATGCCGCCTGTTACGGCGGCGGTGGCCAGGGCAACCTGGGCGGCGTGGAGGCGGCACCAATAGCGGCCCACGGGCGCTGCCATTCGCTCGTCCTCAGGCTTCCGCCGCTCGCGGCGCTTTACCTCAAGCCGCGAGAGTCTGCCGCAAAATTCCCTCTTCGGTAGAGCGGGTAGAATTACAGGATCTAACCCAACTTTCTCAACCCACCTCAAGAATCGCTGATTTTTAGAGGTGGGGGTCTTGGGAAGGCGCGTAGACACAAGGGGTCGAGTTTCAAAGTGGCTGTAGTGTAGACCAAGTGTCTTTTCAGC
>JBOIDL010000217.1:0-6271 GCA_050740435.1 Gammaproteobacteria bacterium | reverse complement strand
CAGAGTCGCCTCGTCCAGTCGGTTCGCCAACGCAACGTACTTGGCCTCGATCGTTCGCGCTATGTCCACCCGCGAATGATAAGACACACGACCTGAGTGTTCAAGTTATTGTTGCTAGCATGCTTACTAAGAGTCGGTTCAAAATAGCCCAGGAGTGTCCGCGCAAATTGGTCTACGCGGCCGACAGCCGGTATGTCAATGCCAAGAGCGAGGACGAGTTGCTCGAAGCCCTGGCCGAGGGTGGCCATCAGGTGGGCGAACTGGCAAAGCTGATGCACCCGGGTGGCGTCGAAATCTCAGCCGCATCGATCGAGGAACAGGTCCGCGAAACCGACCGACTCCTTCAGCAGGAAGAGATCACGCTCTTCGAGCCGACGTTCCGTCATGAAAACCTCGTCGCGCGAGTAGACGTGCTGGTAAAACGCAGGCGAGAAGTCCAGTTGATCGAGGTCAAGGCCAAAGGGTTCAACACGGCTACGGACTTCTTCCGCGGCAATCAAAACTCCATCGCGAGCGAGTGGCGCCCTTATCTCTACGACGTTGCGTTTCAGACACTGGTGATCGAGCGAACGCATCCAGAGTGGGAAGTCACACCTTTCCTCATGCTGCTCGACACCTCGGCGCGGGCAACCGCCGACGGGATTGGCGCCCAGTTTCGGGTCGAACGGAATGGACGCCGAGTGCATGTCACGGTCCGCCAAGGTTTTGATCCGGGGAAATTGAAGACGCCGTTGCTGCGGTCTCATGATGTTACTAAGGAGGTCAGGATCCTGCGCAACCAATTGGTATATACACCGGCTGGCTCGCGTGGATTTGAGGAACTCGTGGACTGGCTTGCAACAGAGGTTGCGTTCGGAAGAGCATTGCCACCCTATCCCGGCTCAGAGTGCAAGAGATGTGAATACTATTGTGCGCCCGGCGAGGTCACGGAAGAAAATCGGAGCGGATGGGCCGAGTGTATGGAGATGGCATTCCGCCGCAGGGTCGAGTGGCCGCGAACGGCGACAGTGTTTGGTCTGTACAACTTCCGAAAGGTCGATGCCTTGCTTGGACTCAAGCGGCTGGCGCTTGTCGATGTCGATGAGAGCGACGTGGACATCGACGAGATACCTCGTGAAATATCGCCCTCGCACCGGCACGGTCTGCAGATCGAGGAAGCCAAGGGCACAGGGGAAAAAGTGCATTTGGAGCGGGACACCCTACGCCGCGCGTTTGGGGAGTGGCAGTTCCCACTGCACTTCATTGACTTCGAGACGGCACGGCCCGCGTTGCCGTTTAATGCGGATCGTAGACCACATGACCTTCTCCTGTTTCAGTTTTCGCATCATGTGTTCGGAGAGGACGGCCGGCTCCGGCACGCGAGCGAGTGCCTCATTGCCGATCCCGGGGTGGCACCGAGTATTGCCGTTGTCCGGGCGTTGGGCGCCGCGCTATCGGGTGATTCCGGTACCGTAGTGCACTGGTGGCATCACGAAAGGACGGTTCTTTCGGAGATCCAGAAGCAGATTGGTGCGAGTAATGAGCATGATCGAGAGGAACTGGCCGCGTTTATCAATACCCTGATCGGTAACGGTACCGTTCGAGGCCGCTTGGCGGACCTCGGTCGGCTGGTTCTCCGGACGGCGTTCTTCCAGGGAACGGACGGGCGTAGCTCCATCAAGAAGGTGCTGCCAGCCGTGCTCGCTCGGTCGGATTGGCTATGGCAGCGCTACGGCCGGCCGGTGTATGGAACCGACGAGATAACCAGCCTCAACTTCCCGCCCGGCTGGACCTGGCTGCGTGAGCAGAATGGACAGGTACGGGATCCCTACGAGTTGCTGGATCCGGTCCTTCTTGACGATGAGGTACGGCGAGCCGTCGAACAGGGGGAGGACGAGGACACGGGCCTGCGGAGCTTTATCGCTAACGGCGGTGCGGCGATGGTGGCCTACGCCCAGCTCCAAAACCCCGATCTACCTCACAATGAACGGCAGCGGATCAAGACTCAGCTCAAGCGCTACTGCGAGCTGGACACACTCGCGATGGTGATGGTCTATGAGGCCATTGAACAGTGGCTTGCCTGATCTGAGAGCGTTAGAGGTGGAAAGAAGTGAGCTTCCAAGAAATGAAAGAATCACTCGTTAATGCCTACGACCGAAACGTTCAAGTTATTCGTATGAAGCAGCTTATCAACGATGGTCATGCAATCATCGGAGATGTCCCTGGAAAGTTGAGAATACCTGTTTTGTCTGGCCCAACAGGCATAGGTAAGACGGCCTGCGTCAAGGACTTCGTAAGCGAGAAGAAGTTTGAGTTAATCGAACTCGATTGCTCGTATATGCCATCCAGCGCCTTAGCAACGTTCATGCCCAGCGCTACTAATCGCATTCGTGCAGGAGAAATAAATGGGTGTGTGTTACTGATTGACAACGTTAACGAAGCGGACAACGAATGGCTGGAATTATTTGATCAATACGCGAACAACTATTTTGACGCCCTTGTAAATATTGCGTATGGCAAAAACGAGGATTGCATACGAAAAATCAGACAACGAGTTGATGACCTCCCAGAAGGACTATTTATTGTTGGCGAGCAGAGACCAGTCTAACTGACAAAGGAAATTACTTATGCTAAACCTGGCTCACGGAAACTGCGATAAATGTGGCTCCACATGTTTGCCATTTACCCAACAAGAAACTACAGCAACGTGCAAGAAATGTTGAAAGATTTTCAGCATCTGTAGAGACTGCAAAGCAAGGGGTTGTCTACGGTGCGGCGGCACACTTGAATCCCAAATGGATTGGGCTGCAAGAAACGGCATAATGTTTTAGCTGCTGACCAGTCGGTAATCCGTTACGGGTTGAGAGCGGAAACTTTCCTTAACCAAAAGGTGCGCCCTGTTAGCTGGACGCAAATGGGGTGTCGCCGAATTTGCATTATCCGGTGAGGCGAAACGAATCGAGGTACCATGTTGGCAAATCCGAGGACAATGACATGGAGATAACTAAAGTGATTGACGGAGACACGGTCCCCACCTATCCGCGCACATACGGCATTCTCGCGGGATGGGGCGACGATGACGGGCGGTGGAGCATCGACTTGACTACCCGCGAAGGGTATTTCAGGTTCGAGTCATCTAACCCCGGTCAGCGATTCAGCAGTCACGAAAGTACGAGAGATATTGGGTGGCGACTGCGGTATTCAAATCCCGCGCCGCGAAATCGAGATCCGTAACGGGATACTCATGCTCGTGCCCCGTAAACCCCACCCTGACATGACCGATCCCTGCCGAGACGAGACGCAAGAGATATCGGTGGCAACAGAAGAGGAGTTTACTTGCTACGGGCAAGCGTTTATTGATTATCTGGTCGGTGCGTGGATAAAATTCGAGCATACGTACATTGATAGGCGGTCAGGAGTAGAGTGGCAATGCAGGTCACTTGAGGCCGCTGCGGGTAAGTACCAGTGGAATCGAGGAGGCCGTGAGACCACTCGGAGTCGACTTGAGGAGCTTTCAGAGAGACTCCAAAGATGCTTGAGCGAGGTGCGCGAATCCAGCTACCACGAATTGCATCATGTATGTCTGGAGATCCTCGAATGGGGTGGGCTCGAAGGTGTGTCATCTGCATGGCTGCGGGAATCGTGCGCTGATAAGGGCCTGCGTCAGAAGATAAACAAGGCTGTCGAATTGCTGAAAAGACCAGTGCGCCAGAATTGGTTGTGCTTCGATGGGAACGATCTTGTCATGAACTCAGGGATGACCAAGGTTTACGCGCTCGCAGCTCCGGACCATATTCCGATCTATGACGGCCGGGTCGGGGCTGGACTCGGCTTCCTAGTGCGAAAGTATCTCCAACAATGTGACCCCAGGCCTAACACGGTGCCGGACGAACTGTGCTTCCCCTGGGGGGCGGGCCAAGCGACATCTCAAAAAAGGGCTACCCACCCTCGGAATCCGAGTTGTCCACCGTACACGTTTCCATGCCTGCGGAGCGGCACAAACCCAGACGGAGACCATGCAAAGTGGTGCTGGAGAGCCGGTCGGATACTGCGGAAGGCCGTCAAGGAGATCAATGCGAAACCGCCGCAGCAACGGGTGACTTTACGGGATCTGGAAGACGCGCTATTCATGATCGGTTACGACGTAAGAAATGGCTGCCAAACGGTCGGTATGGACGGCACTCCGTCTCTCGGCCAATAACACGCACAGTGCGATCGCAGAAATAGTGGTGCTTAACTATTTGAGCAGATGATCAGTTACAACGGTTCGGCAACGTTATGGAGCCTTATAGTAGGTTGGCCGACTGTTCGGCCGTTCGTGCTCGCGCTGCCTGTCCCCGGATGTGAGGAAAAGACCCTTCAGTATGAACGGGTAGCAGCCCAGCGCATTGGGCGTGGCCGCTACAGGCTTCTGCGCTCGCCCAATAGAGTCCCGGGACTTGCGGCCGGTGACGTCTTTGCGTTGACACGCAAGGAAGAATGCGGCTTCCGCGTGGTGGCACCCGGCGGCAACGTTTGCGTGTGGTTCTACTTTGACGCTCGCTATGACAAGGATAGTCCGGAGGCGATGGAACTCTGCCGATCCGTCGAAGCGCTGGGAGGTAGCGTCGACGCTGAACGCGTTTTTTCGTTGACGTTCACAATTCCTACCTCCGCCGGCCTAGCAAAAATCGATGAACTAATGAGAAAAACGGCGGATCGTATCCCCTGGTCAATCTATCAGTATGGGAGCAAGCCGGAGAGGATGCATCTCAGGGCCAGGCCCAGCGAGGGGCATTAACAGACTCGGCCGCTTCTTGAAGACCGACATCGATACCAGAAGAGATCTGCCGGCGAGCGCTCCTAGATCCCGCGACCGCCGCGTTATTTCCGTCCGAAGTTCTCCACCATAAGAGCACGAAGCGCGACAGCCTTTGTCACAAGGCCTTGTATACTGGACACGTTGCAGTCGACGATTTCGGCGGATAACCCGTTGTGACACACACCGTGGATGAATTCAACATCTCTGAAAGCTTGCGGCAATCGCTTCGGCAAGCAAGGAAGGTCGTGGTATTTACCGGTGCGGGCGTCTCCGCGGAGAGCGGTATTCCGACATTTCGCGATGCGATGAACGGTCTATGGAGCCAGTACCGGCCAGAGGATCTCGCAACCCGTGAGGCTTTTCGTGCTAACCCAAAGTTGGTATGGGAATGGTACGAATGGCGACGCGCGCTTGTGGCCAAGGCACAGCCTAATGCTGCTCATGTCGGTATCGCGCGGCTGCAAGACTGCGTACCTGAGCTTACCATCATCACCCAGAACGTGGACGGTCTGCATCACGCAGCCGGGAGTCGAGGGGTGTTGGAGTTGCATGGCAATATCCGGCGGTCCAAGTGTTTTGCTTGTGAGCGCATCGCCTTGGAATGGTCCTGCGATCGGGAAACACCGCCACGCTGCCCGCACTGCGGAGGTCGTTTGCGGCCTGATGTGGTGTGGTTCGCCGAGCCGCTCCCCAAAAAGACCTTCTCTATCGCGCAGGCCGCCGCTGAGACCTGCGATGTCCTTTTCAGTATCGGTACATCGAGCCTCGTCTACCCCGCCGCGGAGTTGCCTCAGCGCGCGCACGCAGCTCGGGTGACGGTAATCCAAATCAACCCCGTGCCGACGCCCTTGAGTCAGATCGCCGCCGTGAATTTCTATGGTAAAGCCAGTGCCATAGTGCCGGCGATGTTGAAGGCAGTTTGGAACATCGACTGTCAATTTGAATGAACGTAATGGGGCGATGTGGCCGTTGTACTCCGATAAGCTCTGCTTGCCTGCGGCATGACGGGAGCGTGACACTCGGCCGGCGCATGATCGTTGTGGGCGATTGGACTCTGCTTACGAAGTCATAGGCTACGGCATACCTGGTCCGGCCTTTGCCTGGAGATAAAATCATGCTCCACTCGTGGCATATCGGTGCCGAAGAGTCGGGGATCAGAGGTCCTTTTGAGAAAAGGGGGAAACCAGATGCGAGCTACTGTGGAAGTAATATTTAAGCAATTCTTTGCAAACCAAACACCGAATGATGCGTACTATGGTGAAGCCACTGTACAGCACAAACTGGGAATCGAAATCTTTCAAAGAGTGGGTGTAGCATCCGTACTCGAGAAGAAGATCCCCGGGAAGGATGAGTATCTTGATGTGTACCCTAACGTTGCAAAAAAATCCGGTTGTTCGGCGGCTCACGCGGCTTTCAAAGCCGCCAGGTAATGCAACAACTCCTCCTGGACCGCTTGATTGGCTGACATACTGAGGGTGAGCTGTCCTTGCG
>JBOIDL010000216.1:0-6296 GCA_050740435.1 Gammaproteobacteria bacterium | reverse complement strand
CGGGCTTCAAGGGTCCGACTCCCAGCCCAGCCTTCAAGGATCTTTCGCTCATCATCGGAACACCGCAGAATCGGAGCTGTCTTGGGCAAAGGCACCCTCCTTTTGCCCGAGACATTATCATATATCTTTTATTTCTGCAATTAAGCACTAGTACCGCCGCCGGTACTGGTTTCTAAATCGACGCAAGTTACTAGTTTAGGCGCCGTCAATGAGCGGTTGGGGTACGGAAGGATTCATGGTGCGAGTGCCGGCTTGCCAGACAAAGACGGCGCCTTCCTTGCCGAAGTGCTGCCGGTAAGCGCTCCACAGCACGCCACGGCGCGCGTATGGTGTCGAGAGGCACAGCAACAAGGCGTCCGGGATCGTCGCCATAGCGGGTTTTAGAGCGGCCAGGATCTCGCTATCAGGGTTGGCGCTCTCTTCAGTGCGCCAGAATGAGATTTCGTCACACAACGCCGCTACGACGGTGTAGCCGCGCACCGAGCGATATGAGCACGTGTGCACCTCGATATTGATCTCGTTGGCAAGCTCGATAGTTTCGGCGGTGACGTTCACAACCAGCGCCCGCAGCATAGGCACGCCCTCCAAGAAAGCACGCACGTAGCGGAAAAGCACTCTGGCTTGACGCCGATCACTGGCGATCAGCATGACGATACCAGTCTCACCGGGTGCCAGCCGGTACGTGCGAAAGCACGCCAAATACACACCTATCAACGCGCAGGTAAAGCTCTTACCTCCGCGACGCCCGACAACGAGAAAAGCCTCGCGGGCCTGTTTTGTGGGCAGCGGCCGGCCGCCTGTGCACTGGGCATGCAGTGCGGGATCTTCGACGGGCAGGCCGAAAAGCGCCCCGAGAAATGTGCGCCAACCCGCCCAACTGCTGGCGTCTTTAAACCAGGGACCAAACAGGTGGGGATCGGCGATCGCTTCGAGAATGTTCACGGCTTGTTACCCTTGAGATTGATGTAATCGCTGAGCCGAATCTCACGCGCCTGGCGCCGGAGCCCGAGCGTTTCCAGGTTCTTGGTTAATGAGTCGGCCAGGGCGGTGCGTTGGCTCACCACCGGGAATAATGATCTGCGCTGCCTGTTGATGAGCGTTGGTTGTGCGAGAAGCCAGGCGTCAATCGAGTCCAGCATGAGCCGCAACCGGCAAGTCAGATCGACGATGTACCGCTGTTGCGTACTGAGGGCGTCATCGCCGCCTAAGTCCGTCACGAGCGCGCATCGCCACTGCATGAGCGCTTGGCCGGCCTCCGTGGTTTCATCGATAGGGTTCAATCCACGTGCGGCCAACTCCGCCACCGCTTTGCGCAATGTCGTGAGCCCGTGGGTATGGTGCTGAAGCCCGGCCGTTGGCTTTCGGCTCGCCTCTTCCAACTTCCGATCGCGCACGACCGCGCGACGGGTGCGCCTCTTGGTAGGAACCCACAGCTCGCCGGCATTCGCCAGGCGCTTCAACTCGGCCTCGGCCTCTGCGCGGCTCCCCTCGACGGCGAGCCAGCGTCGCGTGCCGTTCTTGTCGCGGTAATCCACGAGCCACTTGCCACGCCGGAAAACTACGGCCGCCACGTGGACACCTCCCGGACTGGTAGCAGCGCGGTAGCACGGCTATGTAAGTCATTGATATACAAGGCTGCTCTCCGCGAGCAACGTATAGGTAATCCCTTGGTCATGATTTTGTTGCACCCCCTTGGTCATGATTTTGTTGCACCACACAACGACTTACTCTCCCTTCTCCGGAACCGCGAGCGCACCAGGACCTCGCTCTGCACAAACCGCACATATTTGCCGAGGCGCACATGCGGAATCCGTCCCTGCCGGGCCTGTTCGAGATACCAGGTCGCCGGAACCTTGGTCCGGGACTCCATTTCCTCGGCAGTCAAAAGCCGCTCCGGTTCCTTGTCCGCTTGCTTACCGTCCGGCTGTGGCGCACCCATGAACTTGCGCCCGCGTTCACGTGCCGCGCCGATCTCATCGACGCTAAACATGAGCAGATCGTGCCCGAAGGGAATTAACACGGTGTCGCTCATGATGTTTCCTCACGAACTGCGAGCATCAGCCTTGCACCGCTCCATCTCCCGTACACGGGCCATTAACTCGTCCCCACACTTCTGCAGCCAGGCCCTGTAAGCCTCTACCTCCGCGTCCAACGCGGCCGAAGTCAGCTTCGGGTATGCGCGCCCCACCCGTGCGAGCGTCACCGCGATCGGATCCCCGGCCAGGCGTCCGGCCTCCAGGATTTCCATGACGGTGGGCTTCGGGGTGAGCCGCGGCACACCGTTGTCTCGCACCTCGCGCTAAAAATCTGGCTCACCAGATCGGTCACCGCCTCGGCCTCAAACACCCCCTCGCCGCAGCGCTCGATGGCGCGCCTGGCGATATCCTCGGGCCGCAGTACCTGCCAGTCGCCTTGCACGTCCGCGTCGATGATCGCGTTGATGATGTCGATGAGAGTAGCTGTCATGTTTAGTCCTCCTCGGAGCACCGGCTTAAACCGGCCCGCGCCGATTTCAGATAACCCGCAAGCATGTCCGGGTCGCTGGCGCACCCCTCCAGCACCTCAGCGACAGTCTCTGAATCCTCGCCGATCCAAGTAAGCCAGGCGCGAATTTCATCCAAGGCTTGGTGGTCGGCGCCGTTGCCGTCCGAGGTATCCGGCGCAGTGGGGTGCTCAAGGTGAGCGTCTACAAATATATGGCGTTCTTCTTCTTCTGTATTTCTTCTGTGTTTATGGCGGTCTTCTGTGGACTGAAGGCCGCCAAGACCGCCAAGACCGCCATGTATTTGTGTAGGGCGATCTTCGGCGGGCTTCTTGGTTTCCGGCAGTCGCCAAACCCACCTTTGAGCGCCGCCACCTAAGCGCCCCCCCTCCTTGAGGGCCTCGATCCCAAGCGCCTTTTTCGCCCGCTCGATTGTCCGCCAGGCATAACACGCACCCGCCGCATCGGCGCGGATCTGTTTCGAGGGGACAGGGCCATTCGCCAGCAAGCCGCGCAAGAACTCCTTTGCGACTTCCAGATCGCTTTTATCTTCCGGGTCGCCCGCCGGAGCCAGTGCCTCATCCGCCGTCATGTTCACTCGCTCGCCGTCCCATTCCACGCATGAGGTGACGATCCCGCTCCCTAGATCCCGCCCCCTCACCCGGAACGCGAGCCCGCCCCGGTCCTCGGCGAGGTTGTTCTTCATCGGCAGGAACAGGCGGCGCGCCTCATCGTCAGGGTCCTTAGCGATCAGGTACGCGCTCCTGGCCGCCGCCACGAATCCCAGTGAACCCATGACCCGCAGCAGGGCCTCGGTCCCTCCGGCCTTGGTCATATGCGACACGCACAGGATCGCCACGCCACGCTCGGCCGCCATTGCTGCAAGCGGTGCAAGCAGTCCCCTCACGTCCGCGTTTTTGTGCGAGTCAATGCCGCCGAGATAGGCCGTGATCGGGTCGATATCGATAAACGCAACGTCACCCAGCCGCCGGGCCAGATCCCCTAACCGCTCGATGTCCTTCGCGAGGTTGAACGACCTTGCGACTGGGTCGCCGTCCTTGCTGGGTTCGTGAACAGCGCCCGCGATCCAGCATCTGTTGAGATCCGCGCCCGCCGCTTCAAGGCGCGGCCGGATCGTATCCGCCGGGTCATCCTCGGCCGACAGGATAATTACCGATCCGCGCTCGCACGGCGTCCGATCCACAGGCCAGATCCCGCCGGTGGTAACGACCGCCGCCAGGCTAACAGCCGCTTGGCTTTTGCCCAGCCCCGGATGACCGGCCAGCACCGTGACCTTCCCTCGCGCTATCCTGCCAGGCCACAGCCAGCGGATCGGCTTCGCCTCGATATCCGAGACCCGGCGATAGGCGAGCGTATCGGCAGTCGGTTGATCCTCACCCTTCGCCGCTTCGCGATTGGCCTCTTCCTGATCACCGAACGCATGCTGCAAGATACAAAGTGCTTCCTGCGTCGCGATGCGTTCGCACATAAGCTCCGACTTCCCCCCTTCGAGACACTCGCGCGTGATCTCCAAGTTGGCGAACGCGGTCAGAATTTCACCCGGCGTTGGCTTCACTTCAATTTCCGGGATCGGCGAAATCGGCGCTCATTGCGTCTTTCGCGGGTTCGCTCACGGGGCGGGCTTTCCTCGGCCGTCCGGGCCGGAGCGTCTCGGCCAGGTGGCGCAAGGTCGCCACGTCCTCGGCCGAGTAGATTCGGTGTCCGTGGGAGTTGCGCCGCGGGACGAACAGCTCGCGGGTCTCCCAGCGCATCAATGTGTTGCGAGATCGGCCGACGATCGTTGCAACGAGCGGTAGTCTGATATCCATGTGCCCCATTATCCGTGCTACAATATTTCCTGCTTAGGGTGGGCAATTTCGGAGAACTCAATGAGTTACGGGCGTGAAGGCGATCGATACTACGTGAACTCGGGCACCGGCATGTCGCGCGACCGGGTGGACGAGCACTTTGAGGTGCTCGCCGCGTGCGACGGATCCGTGCCCTGGATGTGGATCGAGAAAGAAACGGGCGGGGCCGGACTCGTGGGCAAGGTCTCGATACGCCGGGATTTCGAGACCCTCGGCTCCAGCCGGCGGACAGCGCACACCCTAATGAAGCAGCTCGATCCACCCGCGTTACGCGGTGTGCTAACGTACACATGGCCGAGCTCGGTCCGTGCCCTGGTCGCCGAGCATCGCGCCCATGTCGGTCTGGGCCGACTACAGCGAGCGGGCAAGGCCGCCGCTCACCTCTCTACTGATCCGACTTCTGGTTCAATTATTTGGTAGGGCGAGATCCATGAAACCAACGCAATTACTCCTGCGATGCTACGCCGAGCGGGTCGGCAATCAGTGGCAAGCGTTTTGTCTCGACCTCTCACTTGCGGCACAGGGCGACACGTTCATAGAAGTGAAAGAGAAGCTTGAAGCCATGGTCGCCGAGTACGTGTACGACGCGCTTGCAGGTGAAGATAGAGAGTACGCCGAGCAGTTGTTGGCCAGGCGCGCGCCGCCGCGTGATTGGCTCAAGTATTACTGGTATCGCGTGCTCAGCAGGGCCGGCGCCATCCATGAGGAAGCCCGGCGGCTGTTCATCTCTCTCGTACCCCTGGAGCCCTCCTCGCGCTACCGCCATGCGTAATGGCGAAACACCGGCCGCTGACCTGCAAGGAGGTTAAGACCATCCTCAAGAACCTCGGGTTTGCACCAAGGCCACAGAAGGGAACCTCCCACGAGCAATGGGTCAAGGATGACGGCGGGAAGCGTTACAAGGTAACCGTGGATTGCCCGAAAGCGCCCTTCACCCACGATCTGATCGGGTGGATGGCGCACCAAGCGGGCGTTTCGAGAAAAGCGTTCTATACGGCCCTAGGTCGGTGACCTCACCCCGCTACCATTCTGCAACCACTCTGAGCCGATCCAGGCCGATCCAAGCGCACCTAGAGCGCCAGATACGGGCCTCTAAGTGTTTGTTTAGCTTGGCTTAGGTTTTCTTGGGTTTGGGCGGGGAAGGACTCATAATCCCTTGGTCGTAGGTTCGAGTCCTACCGGGCCCACCATTAAAACAACGACTTACGGCATTTTTCCGAGGTAATTAATTGCGGAGCACACCGCAATTCATGTTATGTAACCGTCTGAAATATAACGATTCGGCAGAGGACTTCTTGTGCAGCCACCGAGCCGTCGGGCGCGATGAACAGCTTTAGCAAGCATCAATTCCTATTCCTTAATATCGCGAGGCAGCGTAGCTTGCGACGTTCCTAAAATTGGACATTACGGGCTTGGCTGGCAAAACAACGCTTCGAGGAAGGCGCGGCCGATTTTCTCACAGTGCTCGATGCGGAGCGCACTCTGCTCGAAGCACAAGACCGCCTCGCCAGGAGCAAGACCGACACCGCAACTGCCTTGGTCGCGCTTTACAAGGCCCTGGGCGCCGGATGGGAAACCGGTGATCACGGCACGCAAACTGAGCAAAACGCCAGCTAGGAGTAGACCAACATCGTGGGCTCGAGCCCATTGTGCTGGCGAAGGTCGATATCACCGTGACACATGCGATCGGAGTGGTAACCCCACCTCCGCAAGTGTTTTTGGGGGGATCCATGTTCTAATGAGAAGAAGCAGGACCGCACCGGCGGCTGAAGCGCACGCGGCTAAAGCAGCGCGCCGTTTATTCCCGCGTCCTCAACGCAATTGAAAAAGCTGATGCGCCGGGTGTACATATACCCTAACGTTGCAAAAAATCCGGTTGTTCGGCGGCTCACGCGGCTTTCAAAGCCGCCAGGTAATGCAACAACTCCTCCTGGACCGCTTGATTG
>JBOIDL010000215.1:0-6298 GCA_050740435.1 Gammaproteobacteria bacterium | reverse complement strand
CTAATAAACCCGGCTTGCGATTTTCCCACCTACTTTGGCGCCGAAGTTTACGCCGCCAACGGGTTTCGGCCCGTGACCCTGATGGCCGATCTTGCGGTTGCAACCCTGGCCGCCATGGCGCCAAGGGACTTCGAGGTACGGCTGTGCGACGAAAATATATCGCCCGTCGATTTCGATTGTGCCCCCGATTGGGTAGGGATCACGGGAAAGATCACCCAGTGGGGCCACATGAGGAACATCGCCCAGGAATTTCGACGGAGAGGAAAGATTGTCGTCATCGGCGGTCCCTACGCTTCATTGTGCCCGGCGGTCGTTCGTCCCTACTGTGACATTCTCGTGCGCGGGGAGGTGGAAGACATCGCCGAGGAATTGTTTTCCGATCTCAGGGGTGGCGGCTGGAAAACCGAGTACGTGGGAAGCAGGCCGGATCTGAGTAGCCAGCGCCCGCCTTGAGATCCCTGAGCACAAACTACGGATGGCCAATCGGCGGTCGTGAGCAAGACTTCAGGCGACTTTAAGTTTTTCCAGCAAGGCGTCCACATTAAGCCGAAAGATCTCGCCGGCCGCATCCTTCAATTCGAGCGAGCATGCTGCCTGCTCGAAACGCTTTCTGCGCGCCAACTCGATCCAAAAGGGCGGCAAGTCGCTCATTCTGTGGGCCATACCCCCGGGGAGGTCCCGAGCCGCATGCAGCACCCTGCCGATGCGGGAAGTGCTCAATCGTATTAAACACATAGGGCAGGACTCGAGCGAAGTAAATAATCGGAAGCGGCCGAGATCTCCCGACGCCCGATGGGCATCTTCAAAGGCGTCCATGACCACCATCTCGGCGTGCCGATCGCTTCGAAAGTAGGGGCTGAACACCTCGTTGTGCCCTTGGGCTACGATAGTACCGCCTTCATCGACGACAACACTCCCAACGCCGAAGTTGCCTTGGGTAACGGCCTGAAGCGCCAAAATGCACGTGAACCACACGTACACATCATCCGCACAGTCCCCACGCGGTTGATACTGAGTTAGCCGTGTCTTCCAAGTATCGATGTGGTAGGCCTCCGCCCGCAACTTAACGAGGTGTTGCTGCCCAGCTTCGAGGATCTGCTCAGCGTTCAAGATCATGGCTCAGCAACGCCAGTAACAGCTATTATAGCTTTTTGGATCCATATCACTTATAATATATCCGTTGCAGTGCACGTCTTGTAGTCAGTTCGGAAGTCCCTCCAGTTTTTTCGGTAGTTACTCCCGCAATCTCGTCTTCAGGATCGGGTTTGCACCATTCCAATTCAACCAAACAGAGGTATTTTCCGTGATTACAGGAATAGTAAAGTGGTTCAACGACAGTAAGGGCTACGGCTTCATTACCCGGCAGGACGGCGGCAAGGATGTATTCGTGCATCACTCTGCCATCCAGGGTGACGGCTTCAAGTCCCTGGCGGAGGGCCAAAAGGTAACCTTCGACGTGGAGCAGGGGCCGAAGGGCCCGTCGGCGGCGGCAGTCCAGCCGGCCTAAACATCAAGCACTGCGTAAGCAGGTTTCACGAGACCCCGCCCTCCGGCGGGGTCTTTTTTTGGAGGAAGGTAAGGGGAGACGAAGCGAAGGCGTAATTTGCTTGAGCATTTCAAGGTGGCCCCTCTTGAAAGTTCTCTTAAAGTTCTCTATCCTTGGATAGAACTTTCGAGAACTTCCATGCTGACCCCTACCGAACAGCGCGTGCTGGAGATCTTCCGGAGCTATACCGAGCGGGAAGGTCACTCTCCATTGCTCAGGGAGATCGGGCAGGCGCTGGGGATCCGATCCAAGGGCTCCCTCCACCGTTATATGCGATCCCTGATCGGAAAAGGCTACCTCCAGGAAGGCCAAGGAGGCTGGCGGGGTATTGCCTTGGCTCCCCCGCGCCGGCGCCCGCTCGTATTCCCCTTGCTCGGACGCATCGCGGCCGGTCGGCCGCTCGAGGCCATCCCCGGCCAGGACGAGATCGATTTGGCTTCTCTCCTCGGCGGGGGGGATACCTACGTCTTGAAGGTGGTCGGTGACTCCATGATCGCGGCCGATATCCTCGATGGCGATCTCGTCTTCCTCCGGCGCCAGGAGACGGCGGAGAACGGGGATATCGTCTCGGCCCTCATCGACGGCGAGGAGGCAACCCTCAAGCGCTTTCGCCGGCGCCCAAACGCTCAGATGCTCCTCATCCCCGAGAACCCCGCGCTGAAACCCACGGCGTACGACCCCGCGCGCGTCACTATCCAGGGGGTCTTGATCGCCAAGCTGCGCCTCTATCGCTAATTTCGGTTCCAGTTCAAAAGTAGAACGCGAAGCCGACGAGCGAGCGACGAGACATACCGGGGTGGTAGGCGAGGAGCGAGCAAGGAAAGGGGCTCGTACGAGCGCCAGCCGAAGGCTGGCCGGGGGCCGCGAGGCGGCCCTGCTTGGCGCGCCGAGGATGCAAGGCGACAAAGTTATACGAATGAAATGGAAGCGGAATAAGGTATGAGCTTGGAGGCGGTGCTGGGCGATCCCCGGCTTTGGCGCTGCGGCTGGGCGTTGCCCATCGAGGCGGAAACCATCCCCAGCGGTTTCGCCGAGATCGATGCGCTCCTCCCCGGCGGTGGATGGCCGCGAGGCGCGCTCGTGGAGATCTTGACCGACATGGAAGGCATCGGCGCGCTGCGGCTCGTGATCCCGGCCCTCGCGCACCTGAGTCAATCCGAGAAGTGGCTGGCCTGGATTGCCCCGCCGCACCTCCCTTATGGCCCGGCGCTCGCCGCCCACGGCGTCGATCTCGCGCGCATGCTCCTCGTGTGGGGGATCGGAAGTCCGCAAGAGCGTTTCTGGGCCCTGGAGCAATCCTTGCGCGCAGGGGCGTGTAGCGCCGTGCTCGCCTGGCCGTGTGGTCTTGGCGGGCGTGGACTGCGCCGTCTGCAACTCGCCGCCGAGGCGGGCCGAAGCCTAGGCCTCCTGTTTCGCACCCTCGCGGCCCGCCGTGAGGCCTCGCCCGCCGCCTTGCGTTTGATGTTGGAACCGCACGGGCCGCTCGCGGCAGTAAGCATCCTCAAGCGCAGGGGTGGGGCGGGCGCGAGGCCCGTGTATCTGGATTTGCGGGTTCCCTCCCGGTGAAGGTTATGCGCGACTCGCTCTGGCTCTGTCTCGGTCTTCCCGCCCTCCCGATCGAGGCGCTGGGGCTCGGGGACTCGCCGCAGGCGTGCGTCCTCACGACCCCCGGGCGCGAGCCGCGGATACGGATAGGCAACCGCGCCGCCTACGCGCTCGGCATCGCACCGGGGATGCGCGCCGGGGCGGCGCAGGCGCTCGGGGATATCAAAGTGTACACGCCCCCCCGTGGATCTGCCGAGCGGACCGCCCTCGAGGCGCTCGCCGCTTGGTGCGGGCAGTTCACCTCAGTGGTGAGCCTGGCGCCGCCGGACGGTCTGCTGCTCGAGATCGGGCAGAGCCTCACGCTCTTCGGAGGCGTTGCCAAGCTCGTGGAACGGGTGCGGGCGGGCGTGGCGGATCTCGGCTACCAACCGCTCCTCGCGATCGCACCCACGCCGCTCGCGGCGATTTTTTTCGTGAGGGCGCGCCAAGCGATTTGCGTCACCGATCCGCGGCAACTGCACGCTCTGCTCAGCCGCTTACCGCTTGCGGTCCTGGGCGTCGATGTGCGCATCGCGGAAGCCCTCGCCGGGCTCGGGCTACGCGAGGTGGGGGAGTGCCTGCGCCTGCCCCGCGATGGATTGGCCCGGCGCTTCGGCCCGGCGCTCGTGCGCTTGCTCGACCGTGCCTCGGGCCGGCAGCCGGACCCGCGTCTACCCTTCGAGCCTCCCGCGCGCTTCGAGCGTCTCCTCGATCTCCCGCATGAGGCCGAGGACATCCAAGCTTTGCAGTTCGCGGCGCGGCGGCTGTTATTGGAACTCGCGGGCTTTTTGCGGGCGCGCGGGGCGGGCGCGCGGGAACTCGATTGGCGGCTCGTTCATCGCGACCGGCGCGAGACTCCGTTCAAGCTTACGCTCCTCACACCCAGCCGCGATCCGGAGCATCTCGGCCAACTGCTACGCAGCCGGCTCGAGCGGCTGGTGCTCCCCGAGCCTGTGCGCGCATTGAGGCTCATCGTCGAGGATCTCTGCCCCTTGGCCGGCGTCACGCTCGCGCTCCTGCCCGGCGGCAAGGAACAAAGCCAAGCGCAGTCCCTCGCCTTCCTCGAGCGACTGCGCGCCCGCTTAGGCGAGGATACCGTTCGTGGCCTGCGTCTGCTCCCCGATCACCGGCCCGAAGCGGCGTGGTGCTTCTGCTCGCCCGGGCAGGCGAGTTCGTCACCGGGCATGCGAAGCCGTCCCCTGTGGTTGCTCGACCCGCCACAAGCGCTCGATGTCGCGGAGGGACAGCCGCGGTTTCGGGGGCCTTTAGGGCTCATGGGGCGCGGGGAGCGCATCGAGAGTGGCTGGTGGGATGGACAGCCCATGGGGCGCGACTACTTTGTGGCCCGAAATCCCCTCGGCGGCCGTTATTGGGTCTTCCGCGAGGTCGAGGGGGAGCGGCGCTGGTTCGTGCACGGGATCTGTGACTAGGGTGATAGTTTATGAAAAAACCTACTGCGCTCGGGATCTCGCGTTCCGGCGGTGCTCGGAATCCTCATGTATTTCAACATACACTCCGGTTCCTGCGCTCCGGCGGAAAGCCAGGGCCAGGGAATGGCCCTGCTTGGCGCGCCGAGGATGCAACACGATCTCCCTTCGCTCGCGACGGTTTTGTCACAAACTCTGACGCGGCGCTCGGTTGTTATCTCCCATGCCGGACTTGCCCCGCTACGCCGAGCTTCACTGCCTCTCGAACTTCACCTTCCTGAGAGGCGCATCCCACCCCGAGGAGTTGCTGGCAGAAGCCCAGCGGCTCGGCTACACGGCGCTCGGGCTGACCGACGAGTGTTCGCTTGCCGGTGTGGTGCGGGCCCATGGCGCGGCCAAGGACCGCGGCTTCAAGCTCGTCATTGGCACCGAAGTGAAGTTCCTTGACGGACCGCGGCTCGTCTTCCTGGCGCAAGATCGAGAGGGTTACGGCCGGCTCTCGGCGCTCATCACCCAAGGGCGGCGGCGAACGGCCAAAGGCGACTACCGGCTGGAACGCGCGGACATCGCCGCCGGTCTCGATAATTGCCTCGCCCTCTTGCTACCGAAGCGAGGGCTGGGCGTAGAGGAGCTGGGGCGGCTTAAAGCCGAGGCCGGCTGGCTCGCCGGGCGTTTTCCCGAGCGCCTTTGGATCGCCGTCGAGCTACTGCGCGTGGGTGACGATGGCGAGAGGCTCGAAAGGCTCTCTGCCTTGAGCCGTGAGACGGGCATTCCGCTCCTCGCCGCGGGGGATGTGCACATGCATGTGCGCGAGCGCCAAGCCTTGCAAGACACCTTGACGGCGATCCGGCTCAAGACCACGGTTAAGGCGGCGGGCTATGCGCTCTATCCGAACAGCGAGCGTCATTTGCGCCGGCGCGAGGTCCTGGCGCGGCTTTATCCGTCTGCATTACTCACCGAGACGATACGCATCGCCGAGCGTTGTCAATTCTCCTTGGACGAGCTCCGCTACGAATATCCCGAGGAGCTCGTGCCCGCGGGCGAGACGCCGGCCCGCTATCTGCGGGATCTGACCGAGAGGGGCATGCAGCGGCGCTGGCCTGCTGGTGCGCCGGCCAAAGTGCGGGCCCAGATCGAGCATGAGCTCGCTCTCATCGCCGAGCTCGGTTACGAGAGCTATTTCTTGACCGTCTACGACATCGTCGCCTTTGCCCGCCGCCGCGGTATCCTCTGCCAAGGACGGGGGAGCGCGGCCAACTCCGCGGTCTGTTACTGCCTCGGCATCACCGAGGTGGATCCCGCGCGCATGGAGATGCTTTTCGAACGCTTTGTCTCCAAGGAGCGTCAGGAGCCGCCTGACATCGACGTCGACTTCGAGCATGAGCGGCGCGAGGAGGTGATCCAGTATATTTACGAGAAATATAGCCGCGAGCGCGCCGCCCTCGCCGCGACCGTGA
Source organism: Gammaproteobacteria bacterium (assembly GCA_050740435.1). GTDB lineage: Bacteria > Pseudomonadota > Gammaproteobacteria > JACCXJ01 > JACCXJ01 > USCg-Taylor. The sequence continues at coordinate 284 of JBOIDL010000215.1, read as the reverse complement.
TCACCTACCGTGCTAAGAGCGCGATCCGGGATGTCGGCAAGGCGCTCGGGATGAGTCTCGATCAAGTCGAGCGGCTGGCGAAGAACATTTACTGGTGGGATGGGAAACAACTCGCGCGCGAGCGTCTGCGCGAGGTAGGGTTCGATCCCGATAATCCGGTGCTGGCCCGCTTAATCACGCTCGTCGCTCGGCTCGTGGGCTTCCCGCGCCACCTCTCCCAGCATGTGGGCGGGATGATCATCTCCCGCGGTCCCTTAGCCCATTTGGTTCCCATCGAGAGAGCC
>JBOIDL010000214.1:0-6372 GCA_050740435.1 Gammaproteobacteria bacterium | reverse complement strand
CTCGCTCTCTATCAAGCTGGGCGACAAGCACGCACAGTTCAGCGTAACCAGCGTAGAGTCCTTGCGGCGACTCAGCCGATGGACGCAGCGGGCGATGACTTCCTTACCGGTGCCAGTCTCGCCTAGGATGAGGACGGTGCTGTCGGTGGCGGCGACGCACTCGATCTCGCGCAGCGCCTTGTTCATGGCCGCGGACTTTCCGACGATGTCCGCGGTTTCCGAATGCGATCGAACCACCTCGTGCAAGCGGGCGTTTTCTCGCCGCAGCTGACGAAGCTCGATCTCGGCCCGCCGGCGGAGCGCGATGTCGCGGAGAACGATAGTGAGATGCCGCCTACCGTCTACGCTGAAAGGCGATACTGTAACGTCCACGGGGAAGGCTTCGCCGTCGCAACGAAACGCCGTAAGCCCTTCGGCCCATAGATAATGCGCGCTCCAACCGCTCGTATCAAAAGCCTTGATGGATTCGTCGAGCAGCCGCTTGAAACGCTCCGATAGGAAACGCACAAAAGACGTTCCGAGCGCGGTGGCCGCCCCGCACCGAAATGCCGCCTCAGCCGCCCGATTGAATAAAACGATGTGGAGCCGATCATCGATCGCGAGAATCGCGTCCATCGCCGATTCGACGATGCGGCCTAAGCGCTCTTCGCTCACGCGCAGCGCCTCTTCCGCTCGCTTGCGCTCGGCAATGTTTCGCACCATCGCGATGATAAAATTCTTGCCATCCACCTCGATGACCGAGGCCGAGATCTCGGCTGGTAGGCATTCGCCGCTGCTCGTCCTGCAGGTGAGCTCATTGGTCCAGCCGTGACCTTGTTGGAATACGCGATCCGTAAAGGCCAGCATCCTCGGCATCTCATCGGGGTGCACGACACTGATGGGCGTGGCCAGTAACGCTTTGCGCGAGTACCCCAGCATCGTGCAGGCGCGCGGATTAACATCGAGGATTTGGTCCTGGGCTGGGTCTATCACGAAGATCGCGTCGTTGCAATATTCGAAGATATTGCGGTAGCGGGCGATGCTCTCCGCCGTCGGCAGGTCGACTGCAGTCGGCTCTTTCGATCTGCCTTCCAGCATCGCGGGCAATCGAGCCCGTGCGGTGCTCCTCTCTTTCCGCGGCCGCTTTTGCGCGGTTGGATTATCCGTGGACATCGCGTCTTCCGTGCTATTACTACGTGATTCGATAACTTCAATGCCGCCGGTCGGGTCCGAACTCCAAGATGACGGTATTCCCCGGGTTTAAAATCGTTATCCGCTTGCGGCCCTCGTTTCCGGTGCTTGGCTTAAGCCTGACCGGCCTTTCCTTTGGAGGAGCGCTGACGGTGGCCGGCGAAGGCTCCGGAGCCGGAACGTCTTCCGAGGGCGCGGAATCGAGGCCTGAGGCTTGCGGAGGTGCATTTTCCGATTTCACGGAGGTATCCTGACCGATGTCCGGCGCCGGCGCAGGGGTTGCTACCGTGCCTTCGGCCGGGACGATCTCGACCCGGACGGTAGGTACCGGGTCTGCGGGGCTTGAGGGTTCGCTCTTCGCCACTTTCCGGACAACGCCGAGCTCGGCCAGTAACTTATCGCAGACCGCGCCAATGTTCCCGGCCAGCGGCTCGACGCCCTTTGCCGAGCCGGCCTCCTGCGGTACCCCCCTATCGCCGCCGGGCGCCGGTTTATCCTCACGGAGGCTCGCTTCTTCGCGAGCGCTCCTGGTGTTTACCAAGGCGCAGGAGATCGGGATAAGTTCGGCACGCTGAAAGTTTTGGGCGCGCGGGTCGGAATCCCCAAAGCTCATGGAAAATCCCGCGGGCGTGCTGCCCATCCGCAAAGGATGAACCGTGGCCGCCAGCAAATGGCCATAAGCACTCACGACGCTAGTGTTCCTTTCTTCGATCAATTCGCGGATCTCCCGCGCCGAAAGGCCAAGGTCCCACGGATCGCTCACTGCGTACCCGGCGCGAACCAGATCCTCTTTGACCTCGCGCGTAAGTATCTTGAGCGGGTCCGGGTCCTCGCCGGCTCGGAATCCACCCGCCTCGTCGCGAACGATGAGCAGCATCTTATCGATGGCTCCCGGCGCGCCTCGCGTGGAGTCTACCTTGACCGCAGACGGTGCGGCGCAGCCGGTGAGCGTTCCCACGATAATGGTTAAGAGCATAGGTCGCATAGACGGTTTCCTGATTACCCGCTGAAGGCAGGGAGGTTGAATAGTCTTTTGCATCAATCCGGCAATCCCTCGCGCACGATAAAATCCCGGATCGCCCCGAGACCCTCGCCGGTTTTCAGATTGGAAAACACAAAGGGCCGCTCGCCGCGCATCTTGCGGGTGTCCCGCTCCATGACCTCGAGGGAGGCGCCCACATAAGGCGCGAGGTCGATCTTGTTAATCACCAATAGATCCGAGCGCGTGATCCCGGGTCCGCCCTTGCGCGGGATCTTGTCGCCCGCGGCGACGTCGATCACATAGATCATCAGATCGGCCAGCTCCGGGCTGAAGGTCGCGCTCAGGTTGTCGCCGCCGCTCTCGACGAAAATCATGTCGAGATCCGGGACCCGCGCGATCATCTCATCGACGGCCGCAAGGTTGATCGAGGCGTCCTCGCGGATCGCGGTGTGCGGGCATCCGCCGGTTTCCACGCCTACGATTCGATCGGCCGCCAGCGCCTGACTGCGGATCAGAAACTGCTGGTCTTCCTTGGTGTAAATATCGTTAGTGACCACGGCTATCCGGTACTCGTTGCGCATGGATTTACACAGCGCATCGACGAGCGCCGTCTTTCCCGATCCGACGGGCCCGCCGATGCCGATACGCAAGACCTGTTTTCTGTCCTTCGTGTGCTCCATCGCCGTGGTCTCGTCTATGAACGGAACAGCCGCGTATATTGCCCCTCATGCAGGGTGCTCGCGATGCCTACCCCCGGACTGACGCCCCCGATGGCGTCATCGCCGAGCGCGAGCCCGGACCGCACCGCCTCCGGGATCACATCCGCGAGCCGCGACAACATCCGCTGTCCGGCCGTCTGGCCCAGCGGGATGAGCTTTACCGCCGCAGCAACTTGGTGTTCGCTCCATACCCAGGCGTAGGCTTGCGCCGCCTCCGTTAATTCAATATCCCAGCGTTCCGCGCCGAGGGCAAATAGGGTAGCAAAACTTGGGCGTTCGGCAGTTCGCCACGCTCCGGCGTCCTCGATCCCGAGATCAATCAGCAGGCGGGCCAAGGCGATCCCGAGGTAGTGGTCCTCGGCGAGCAACTCGGCGGACTCGCGGCTGGCGAGCAGGAAAGAATTCCAGTAGGCGAGGGCGCCTTCATCGCCTCCTTGCCAGGCGCAGTAGAGTCGCGCGAACACGGGGATATCGAGGCTTTCGAAGACGCTTGTCAATTGTCCCTCGATCCATGCCGCCGCGTCGATTTCGTTACGCACCCAGCCCGCGCTTACGGCGTACTCCAGCCCACGCGAATACGCGTAGGCCCCGATCGGCAACGCGGGGCTGATGAGTTGCCAAAGCCGTAGCCGAGCCTTACCCGTGCTCATGCGTCCCGTCACCGGGTTCCTCGGGATGGCGGTGGCCGCCGCCGTGATAAGCGCCGGCCTCCGGCTCGAAGGGCTGTTCTTCCCGGAACGTACGTAACCCGAGCGAGGCGATCATCCCGTCCAATACATGGTCCACCCGATAGCGGACCCAACCCGCACCGATTTCCAGGGCAATATGGCGATTGCCCAAGTGATAGGCAGCGCGGGCGAGCAGATGCGGATCGACGCTATACGCCGTGGTGACGGGCTCGACCATCGCACGGACTTCGACCACGCGCCCGTCCTCGCTATGCAAGCGATCGCCCGCACGAAGCACGGTACCGTGCGGGAGACTCAGACCCGCCTCCTCCCCGGAATCGAGCCTGACCCGCTGGCGGCTCTTTTGCCGCTGCTCGAAGGACAAGGTCAGCGTCGCGTCGGCCTTGGCCGGCGTCTGCAGCCGTTCGGTGATCCGCATCATCGTCGCGATCAAAACTAGCAGGGCCGGACCACGCTCATCGGCGCAAGATAAGCAATCCAACGCCAAATTTCAAACTATTTGACGAGCGTATACCGATAGATGTCACGTCTGTAGCCGGGCCGCTCGCGCCCTCCGGGCGCGGGTCTTGGCTAGGTCGATCGCCTTTCGCGTAGCGATTAGGAGCTGGCGAGATTCTAGACGCTGACGATCCCTGGCTTGAAAGTTCTCAAGAAGTTCTCTATCCTTCTTCTTACGCTATCCCTCGCAGCGTCTAATGACCACGTGTTCATTATGCGGCGCTGCCCTCCTCGAGGCTAACCCCGCGTTCTCGACCGGGTCGGCCTCGCTCGGCGGCAGTCATAATGTCTAGGCCGCTGTGACGAACGCTACAGGAACGCAAGTTCGTGCGCGAATTACCAATGGCTCGGAGTCGGAATGGCAACGCAACCTCAAGATTCCTATGAACTGCTCGTTTCCCGCGACGATCCTTCATTCGAAGAGTTTTATCGGATCTAGGCCGAATCCATGCCGGTCCGAGAGCAAAAACCAAAAGCCCTCGTTTCTGCAATGGTTACTCTGCCTGATTACGAGATCCTCTTGTTAAAAAGAAATGATGTGGCTATTGGGTTCAGCGTAGTGTTTATGCCTCTCCAGGAGTCCTTTTGCCTGTTGGAATATATGGCAGTTCACGCCGCGTATCGGAACTCAGGGTTAGGTCGGCACTTGTTCTTGCGTACCGTCCAAGATGTCGGTGAGAACTTTCAGGAAATCCCTGCAAACATCGCACTACGGTGAGTTGGACAGGATGTACTTCGATCTATTGAAGGCTGCATTGGATACTCCCCATGTCTACAACCCCACAGCGACTCGTACTGATCGTACTGACGATCAGGTTCAGGAGTATGAGATTTACGCTTTCATGGTTTGGAACTTCCTCGAAGCCGTTTTCGATCGTTGCGAACACGATAAGGCCCTATGTACTACGTGGTATCCGGCGATCGAGGCTGAGACTCGTCGACACAGGAAATGGTTTGACAAGCCCGAAAACGAACACCGGTTCAAGGTCCCGTTCCGTGAGTTCATTCAGCGCGCGGAATTCACACAGCCACGAGAAATAATCAGGATTCTTGAACTTGCTGAAAGTGGAATGCTGACCGATCAAGATAAGTCGGTCGCACCGATTGCTATCGTGACGGGGTTAGTTGATAGCGGGTATCTTGACGCTATCCTATGGACGGTCTTCCCTACAAAGCAATGCGAATAAATCCTGCGGGCCGCGGTTATCTCAGGAAACTGAGGCATGAACAGTGCTGGGCGTCGTTTAAGGGTAAAGCCAAGAAGATCGGAATCCGTGTACTGGACTGGGCTGGTGGTATTTGCGCGGGGTCAAGACGGCGCGGACGAGCGTATCGACGTCCGCGAGGATGCGCGCCGCTGAATACGCGAAGGGGTTCCGGAACTTAAGCGGAACGCGGATGGCGTGCAGCGATTCGGCGATCTTGACCTCCATCCCCGGTGTGCTACTAAGCTGTTGCTCCACCCTCTGACGCAGCAGCACCTTGACCTCCCGCGCCGCCTGCTGCAGGGCCTCCTCCACTTTGATGAGCCACCAGTCTGCGTAGGGATCGTCGGCATCGACGCACACCTGAAGCTGGGACAGGATCGCACTGAACCGGGTGAGCCCCAGGATGTAAGGCTTCTCGGGGGTGGCCTTACGCCCAGTGAAGACCTGCTGCGCCTGGCGGCTCTGGAGGGTGAGCCAGATCTCGCTGCGCAGGGCACCGGGAACGTCGACGGCGCTTTGGGCCTCAGTTGCCGCATCCGCTCGTTCGATATTCATGGTGTCGCGAAGTTTGCTCCTCATGGTGTTTGCCTCTCAAAACCTCTCACTGCTGCACGTCTGCAGGTGCGGGTCGCACGGGCACACTCAGGGGCGCTGGTAAGGCAGCCCGGCGTCTTCCCCGTAGAGCATGGCCACCAAGCGCCCGTGGTTCAAACGGTAAACATCGGCTTCGTGCACTAGTATGCTGACACATAAATAACGAAGCGTTATTATGGTGCGAGTCCATGTGATGGAGTTACACGATGCAGCAGACGCTGTTGAGTTTGGCCGCGGCAGATCGGCGCCGGTTGGAAGCGTTTCGCGCGAAGGGGATGCACATGGCGGGCGAGTTCAATCGGGGCCACATTCTGGCAGCGCTAGACCGCGGCGTTCCGGGGGTACAGATCATGGAGGTGCTGGGCGTGGGTAGAACCGCGATTTGGCGCACGCCAAGGTGATCGCGTTGGCTTGCGCGGAACCGCCAGCGGGCGCCAAGCACTGGACCGTTGTGTTGCTGACGCAAGCGGCCCGCGAGCACCCAGAGATGAGGGGCATCAGTCGAGAAACCA
>JBOIDL010000213.1:0-6456 GCA_050740435.1 Gammaproteobacteria bacterium | reverse complement strand
CCGCAAGGACAGCTCACCCTCAGTATGTCAGCCAATCAAGCGGTCCAGGAGGAGTTGTTGCATTACCTGGCGGCTTTGAAAGCCGCGTGAGCCGCCGAACAACCGGATTTTTTTGCAACGTTAGGGTTGACCTCGAGTAGGAGCTATTAGAAACTCGAAGCACAGCATCCGCCTGCCTAATCGTGCGTGAGCTATAATGGCGTTGTTTTCGTGCCCGTACCTCGGTGGCGAAGTGGAATTGACCGACGAACGCGAAAAGCACATCGCAGAGCAGCATCCCGATCTGCTCCCCGCGCACGGACCAAAGATTGCCGATACGTTAGCTAAACCTGATAAGGTTAGACGGAGCACGCGAATAACCAACACGTGGTTGTTCTCGCGTTGGTTTGACGCATTGCGAGGCGGCAAGCATGTCGTGGTGGTCGTCGTGAGCCAATATAATTCTCCGAGACGCCATTGGATAATTACCGCCTACGTCGCCCGAAGACTGACCGGAGGAGAGTTAGTGTGGAAGAGAAACTGAGCTTCAAATACGATCGCGAGGCGGATATTCTTTATATCAGTCGCTGTGCTCCCTATGCCGAACAGGAGTCAGAAGAGATCGGAGAAGATGTGATAGCCCGCCTCAATCCCGATACCCGTGCCGTTGAGAATATTGAAATATTGTTCTTTTCGACGCGGCTCTTGCGCAATGATTTGTTTGAATTGCCTGTGACTGGCGAATGGCGCCTCGCGGCTAGCCAGTGATGTTGTCGTTGACGCGATGATTGCCTCTCTCCGGCGGGAAGTTGCAGCAGCCAACGGCCGGAAAACCGAGAATGACTACGACAAGACGTCATTAGGAATCCATGTCATCGGAGATCTCAAGAACGCTTACGGCTTATCGCACGGCGCTTGACCAGTCCCGGAACGATACGAGTCTCTTACGATGAGTCTCAGGATCGCGCCAAACTCGACGGTCCTCCGGCCCATCGCTGACCTTGACGAGTGCCGCTATCAAAACAAGAAATAGCGCTGTGCCAACGGCAGGACCGTGGCCGGTTCGCAGGTCAATAGGACACCGTCGGCGCGCACTTCGTAGGTTTGCGGATCCACGTCGATCTTCGGCTGATAGTCATTCAATCGCATCTCCGCCTTGCCGATGCGCCGGGTATCGCGCACGGCGACGAGGCGCTTTCGGAGACTAAGCTTATCCTTGATCCCCGCCTCCAATGCGGTTCTTGAAACAAAGCTCAAACAGGTCTTGGCCAGCGCGCCGCCGAAGGCCGCGAACATGGGTCGATAGTGCACCGGCTGGGGCGTGGGGATAGAGGCGTTGGGATCGCCCATGGCCGCCGCCACGATCATCCCCCCCTTGATGATCACGGACGGTTTGGCTCCGAAGAAGGCCGGTTTCCACAACACCAGATCGGCCAGCTTCCCCGTCTCGACGGAACCGATCTCGCGGGCTAGACCGTGGGTGATCGCGGGGTTGATCGTGTACTTGGCCACGTAGCGTTTCGCCCGCAGGTTGTCGTTGCGATCGGAGTCGCCCGCGAGCGGCCCTCGCTGCACCTTCATCTTGTGCGCCGTCTGCCAGGTGCGGGTGATGACCTCGCCCACCCTTCCCATCGCCTGGGAATCCGACGACAGCATCGAGAAGGCGCCGAGGTCGTGCAGGATATCCTCGGCGGCGATGGTCTCGCGCCGGATGCGGGACTCCGCGAAGGCGACATCTTCGGGGATCTTGGAGTCCAGATGATGGCAGACCATCAACATGTCGAGGTGCTCGTCGATGGTGTTGACGGTATAGGGCCGCGTCGGGTTGGTGCTGGAGGGGAGCACGTTTGACTCCCCGCAGACCCGGATGATGTCGGGGGCGTGTCCGCCGCCCGCGCCTTCCGTATGGTAGGTGTGGATGGCTCGGCCCTTGAAGGCGGCGATAGTATCCTCGACGAACCCGGATTCGTTCAAGGTGTCGGTATGGATGGCGACCTGCACGTCCAGCTCGTCGGCCACTCTCAGACACACGTCGATGGCGGCCGGCGTCGTGCCCCAGTCTTCATGGAGCTTGAGCCCCATGGCGCCGGCGATGATTTGCTCACGCAAGGGCTCGGGTTGGCTGGCGTTGCCCTTGCCGAGAAAACCGAGATTCATCGGCAGCCCGTCGGCCGCGAGCAGCATGTGATGGATATTCCACGGCCCCGGCGTGCAAGTGGTGGCGTTGGTACCCGCCGCGGGCCCAGTGCCTCCACCCAGCATGGTGGTCACGCCCGACATGAGCGCGTCTTCGATCTGCTGCGGGCAGATGAAGTGGATGTGCGAATCGATGCCGCCCGCGGTGACGATCATGCCTTCGCCCGCGATGACCTCGGTCCCCGGTCCGATGATGATGTTGACGCCGGGCTGGATATCGGGATTGCCGGCCTTGCCGAGGTCGGCGATATGCCCGTCCTTGATCCCGATGTCGGCTTTGATGATGCCCGTGTAGTCGAGGATTAGCGCGTTGGTGATGACAGTATCGACCGCATCGCGAGCACCGCGCTGGCTCTGGCCCATGCCGTCGCGGATCACCTTGCCGCCGCCGAACTTGACCTCCTCCCCGTAGATCGTATGGTCCCGTTCCACCTCGATGATCAATTCCGTATCCCCAAGACGGACTCGGTCGCCCACGGTGGGCCCGTACATCTCCGCATAGGCATGGCGGTCGATCGTCGTCATGGTTCTTTCTCCAGCGGCCCCATCACCCGCGCGTTGAACCCGTAGACCTTACGCTCGCCCGCATAGGCGCAAAGCTCGATCGTGCGTTCCTGCCCCGGCTCGAAGCGTACCGCGGTGCCGGCCGGGATGTTGAGCCGAAAACCACGGGCCGCGTCCCGATCGAAACGCAGGGCGCGGTTGGTCTCGTAGAAATGGTAGTGGGAGCCCACCTGGATCGGCCGGTCACCGGTATTAGCCACCTTCAAGGTCCGGGTTTCACGACCCTCGTTGAGCCGGATAGCGCCTGGTTCGATGAACATTTCTCCCGGGATCATCGTGGTTTTCCTTAAATAATCGGGTCATGCACCGTGATCAGCTTGGTGCCGTCGGGAAACGTCGCCTCGACCTGCACCTCCGGGATCATCTCCGGGATCCCGTCCATGACGTCCTCGCGCGCGAGGAGCGTCGTGCCATAGCTCATGAGATCGGCGACGGTCCTGCCATCGCGCGCGCCCTCGAGTATGGCCGCCGAGAGATAGGCGATCGCCTCCGGGTAATTGAGCTTGAGGCCGCGCGCCTTCCTGCGCTCCGCGACCAGCGCGGCGGTGAAGATCAGGAGCTTGTCTTTCTCACGCGGTGTCAGTTCCATCATTACCCCCTGGGCTCGTCTATCCTAGTCATTTGCCCCGCCTTAGGTGGACCAGATGCGAGGATAACACGCGGGACGGCCTAGCAGATGGGGTCGAATGGCGGACCAGGCGCTAGTGAAACACCGGCGCGCTGTCTCCCCGTGATCGGCCAAGCAGCGACATAAGAGCACCTCACCTAACAGTGTGGCGCTGAAAAGATCCCCTGGCGCGGGTAGCACCGCCTCGCGGACGGCCTCAAGCAGGGCCTGGTTGGCCGGAACCGCTACCAGGGTGCCCAGAACCGTGCGGCCCATGAGTCCCCAGCGCGCGGACAAAAGACTGCTACCTCCTTCCAGGCGGGCACGTTCGATCAGCAACGGCGTTCCTTCACGCCACACCTCGATCCGTTGTCGGCATGAGCCCGCATCGAAGCGCTCATCCGCCGCCGGGCGGCCGAGGCACAGGATCTCCCAGCCGATAAACGCGGCGTCCCGTTCGACCTCGACGCGGGTGGCCGTGAGCGCCCGGCAATGAGCAAATAATATCGTCTCTTGGGGCAACCATTCCAGCGCCCCTCCCGCCGCGATCTTCAGGTGATATTCCTGGACGGAGGGGTCACGGGCGGAACGGTAGATCTTCGCGGCTGCGGGTGTCGTAAGCAAGGCGCGGCCGCCGCCGCCCACGGTGGCCTCTATCGTCAGGCAATCACCGCCCACGATGCCACCCGGCGGGTGAAGGAGGTAGGTGTGGCAGACCTCCCCTTCGGGGTAGAAGGGTTTCTGGACCGCGAGAGGCCCGTAGTGTCGCCGCGCCATCACGGTACGTCCGTGGCGACGCTCAAACCCAAGCTCGATGCGGGCATCCCAGCCGGTCCCTCCTTCAACAATTCGCGCCACGACATCCAGCGTCGCTTGTTCCTAAGGTGATCTCCAAGCGCGTGCCACCACCCACACGCTCTAGGCAACGTGCCTCACCGTGGTGATGCCGGGCAATTTGGCGAACCAATGCCAGGCCTAGTCCGACGCCTCGGTCGGCGCCCTCACGCATTCCCGCCGGCCGGTAGAAGGGCTCGAAGATCCTCTCGCGTTCTTCCTCGGGCACGCCCGGACCCCGATCTTCGACCAAGAGCCTCGCGCCGCCTCCGTCCAGAGGTTCTACCGTCGCCTCGATGAGCGTGCCGTGACCGTGGCGTCGCGCGTTATCGAAAAGATTGCGGACCATCCGTCGGAGCATGCGCGGATCACCCTTCACGCGCACCGATACCCCGGTCACACTCCCATCCACGCGCGCCCCTTCTTCGGCGCTCAGGGCGAGCAGGTCTACATCTTCTGAAGGTCGAGGCGTGTCGATCGTCTCGAGGCGCGCGGCGAGTAAGATTTCGTCGATGAGATCGTCGAGCTCGGCGATGTCGCGCGCGATCTGGATGCGCAGCTCGGGCCGGTCCTCACCCGCGAGGAGCTCGATAGCCATACGGATGCGCGTGAGCGGGGAGCGCAGCTCGTGAGAGGCGCTCGCGAGCATTGAGCGCTGCACATTGACCAGGCGCTCGATCCGCTCGGCGGCGTGATTAAAGCTGCGCGCAAGCTCGGCCACCTCGTCTTTCCCCTCAACCTCAACGCGCGCCGAGAGCTGGCCCGAGCCGAGCTGCTCCACGCGCGCTTGCAGCCGTTCCAGTCGGCGGGTCACGCGCCGCGCGAGCGGATAGGCGCCGATCGCGGTGGCGAGCGCGAGCAGCCCCAGCGTCCAAAGGAGCAATGGGCCGCGCGGATGGCGGTGGCGCGCCGTGAGGAGACGACCATCGGGCAGGCGCAGGCTTAGCGTCCAATTGCGACGGCCGCGGCGTTTCCAGCCCTCGGTAGGCGGCGTTCCGATGGGATCTCCGGCAGCGGCGATCGGCTCACCATCGGTGCGGCTGAGTTTCAGATCCATCCCAAACTGCATATGCAGGCGGGCGAGCGCCTGCTCGAGCTCGGCCACGGGCCGATCCGGGCTGGGCAGCGCCTTTCCCAGGATCTCCGCCACACCCTCGAACTTGCGGCGGCCGTCATCGTCATCGTGCAGGAAGAACCAAAGCGCGCCGCTCAGCACCGCGAACACGACGAGGATGCCGAGGAAAGCCAAGTACACTTGTAGATAGAGCCGACGCATCAGCCCGTGCCCTCTTCAACCGTGCGCCGCGCGAACAGGTAACCCGCGCCGCGGATTGTAATCACGCGTTTGGGATGCTTGGGATCGTCTTCGATCGCCGCGCGGATGCGAGAGATGTGAACGTCGATGCTCCGGTCAAAGGCTTCGAGTGACTGGCCCTTCAGCCGGTCCATCAAGGCCTCGCGGGACATGACCCGGCCAGCGTTCTGGGCCAACACCCACAAGAGATCGAACTGATGACCCGTAAGCGTGCGCGGCTGGCCGTCGATCCGCACCTGCCGATGATCGTGACGGAGCTCCAAGTTACCGAAGCGCAGCGTCTCGGCGCGGGAGGCGCCTGTCCGACGACGCAAGATGGCCCGCAGCCGGGCGACCAGCTCGCGGGGCTCGAAGGGTTTCGGCAAATAGTCGTCGGCGCCGAGCTCAAGACCGACGATGCGATCGATCGGCTCGCCGCGCGCGGTGAGCACCAAGATGGGCACCTCCGAGCGCGCCCGCACACGACGACACACCTCGAAGCCATCGACGTCGGGCAGCATGATGTCGAGGATGAGCGCATCGAAGTCCTGGCCATCGAACGCTGTCAGGCCCGTCTTTGCGGTAGGCCGCGTCGTCACCCGCCATCCCGCGGCGCTCAAGTATTCGCTGACCATCGCCGCGAGGCGCTGGTCGTCCTCGATCATAAGAATGTGCTCGGGCATGAGGATCGCTGAAGAGTAGCTGCTCGCGTGGCTGTCCGGCCACACAGAGACTGTACCGGATCCCGGCTTGCGCCGGAACAAGGGCGCCGGATCGCACGCTTGCCGATAGGCACGGGGCTGCCCATAGATAGGCGTGCGGATCCGGCCGAAGGATGCTGCGTTTTCTATGCTAACCCTAGCGTTGCATAAATCTCGGTTGATGGCGATCTCACGCAGCTTTCAAAGCCGCCAGGTAATGCAACAGTTCCTCCTGGACCGCTTGATTGGCTGACATACTGAGGGTGAGTTGTCCTTGCGGA
>JBOIDL010000212.1:0-6469 GCA_050740435.1 Gammaproteobacteria bacterium | reverse complement strand
TGATCTCCTGTGGTTGGTAGGGTTGCCAATCACTGAGATCGTCAACCATCATGCAGGTTCCATGACTGTATATATTTATTTACGCGTTGATATACCAGTAAATTTTGTGGGGATACGTCAGGGTCAGGTCCGGAGAGGCCAGGGCCTCGCAGTCGGCGGCATGCAAGGCCAACAGACAGGAGAAATACTCGGCTACTTCGGTGGGCCGGTACAGAATACGCTCGAATTGATAGGCACGGTAGAAATCGGCCGCTTGATCGCGGCCGCGATTGAGGTGCCAACCCACGTAGTTGTCGCCGTATTCCGAGGAATTGTAGAATCCGTCCGGCGTCCAGGCGATCCATTGCCGGTCGACACCTCTCGGCGGGTTGTACGGAAACAGGGCAAACCTCTCCTGCCCGTCGCCCATACCATACCAACGGATGGTTCCATCGGACAGGGCTGCCACCGCGAGTTTCCCATCCCCGCTGATCACGACGCCCCAGGCTACCTGAGGCAACGGGACGCGCCAGAGCGGCTTCCCCTCGTGGTCGAACAACCTAAGCGTCCATTCACAACCGATCAGAAATGATTGGCCGTCGGGTGCGATGGCGAGGCTTCGCGCGTACTCCTTGCGGTCAACTTGCAGGGGTTTTCCGTTGAGCTTGGGATCGAGGTTATCCTTCCAGTCCGTGATCGCTAGCCCCGGCGCCTCGATGATCGGCGCCAGGCTCTGTGCAGCATCGAGTGGTCCCGGTACAACGTCCTCAGTATCGAGCAGTGCGAAATGGGCGAGGTCCTCCCCGCCGCGCCGATAGGCGAACTGGACCGCCGCAGCGTTTCGCGAGACCCGCAACGCCGCACCGATATCGCGAAAATCAGCGATCTCGGTGGCTCGAAACCAGGTTTTATTTCCAGTCGCGTCTAACAGCCCTAGCACCGGATCCTCGGCGGTATAGATCACCCGTCCCTCCCGCAGCGGTTCCAGCCCGGTAATTCGCAGCCGGGCCGTGCGAAGCGTGGTCATTTCACCGCGCCCCTCGTCCTCCCAACGATAGATGGGGGTTTCGCCGCTACCCGTGAAATCACCGCAGGCATAAAGCAGTTTTCCGTCCGGCGACCAAGCCACGCCTGGCAGGTTCTTCTGATCGCGCAGCGCCTGGTTCACAGGCATGTAGAGGAGCGACAGGTCAGTTGTGGAGAGCACCGCTACCTGGGTGGAGTAAGAGCCAACGGCAATCTTGGCGCCGTCGGGCGAGAAGCGGACCATTACCGGCTCAAACCTGTCGTGAACCCGGAGCTTTTTAATCAGCTTAAAGCGGGGACCATAAAGGCGAACAAAACCGTCCAGCGAGGCGGTCGCCATGCGGCCTGCACCGTCGAAGTCGATCCCGAGGACGGCCTGGGCGTAACCATGGCCTTCGGCCGCACGCGAGAAGTCTTTGGTTCTGTATACTAAAAGACCCGCTTTGCCCCCGAGACCTATCGCGAGGAAGTCGCCGTTCCTCGAAAAGCTCAGATAACCCACTACCTGCGGGAGATCCCGAATCCGGTGGAGCATCTCGCCAGTGCTCACGTCAAATAGGTAGACCGAGGCCTCAGCGTCCCAATCCCACCCTGTCCACCCTGCTAGCGCTACGATCTTGCCGTTCGGGTGCAAGGCGAGCGCGAAGAGCCGCCCCTCCTGTTTGGAATCGATCGCGTAGCGTAATGTTTGGAGCAACCGCCCGTCTCGAGGTCCCACACGCGGGCTGATTTGTCATCTGATGCGGTAACGATGATGCCATGCGCCTCATCGACCGCGACCCTGCGGATCATCGCCGCATGCGCGTCGACCTCGACGCGGAAGATGGGCGCTACGGGCGGTTCGCCCGCGCCGACCGGCAACGCGGCGACCGAGGCTAAAAAAAGAGCAACCGCCCAAGCGATGCGGCGGCTACCTAATAGTGCTATGGCCTGGTAAAAACACGCCGCGGTATCGCTCGTCACCATCGAAGGGTAACTCGCGGAGACAACCCGAGCAAATCGCGGAACGTGTATGGCCGCAGACCGTCAGGTGCGCCGATTTCTGAACGCGCTCAGTCGACTTCCGGTAGCTCTCCTTCCGGTGAGGCGGTTCCCTCTACGTAGAGGTCCGCAACATCGCCGCCTGCCGGCGAGGCGCAATCCCCGCCCGCGCCTCCTTCTTCACCGTCTGCGCCAGTGCCCTCCTCGCATGCGGCACTATCCTCGCGCTGCGTGTCTTCAACGGCGGAAGCAACACCCAGGACTTGAGCGAGTCCCAACGCCCCGCCGCCCAGGGTTTGGCCGAAGCGGCCGGGGAGCTGTGGCTCGGGGAAGATAGGTGGGAGATTACCATCTGTATCTTCGATATTAATGTTGGCGTGGAAGATCTCAACTGGCTGCCCATCAGTGATTTGGATTCCATTCGCATTGAAAGAATTCACAAACGCATTAAGTCCAAAGCTTATTCCAGCCCCGGTTTCGACGGTCAGGTCGATGCTGTTCGTACTCCCACTGTTCGGGTCCGCGTTCGGGTCATCGACCCTCACTCCACCAGTGCTGGCCCGTGTAGCAATCCCTTCCGCAAAGGAAATGTTCCCGGTGCCAGCCGATAGGCGCAACGCAACATAGTCTATGGGCGGATCATCCACTCCATCTGTAAATTGTACGAACGCGTTGCGTAGCGTGTCCTCAATATCCAACTCCCCCAAAAACTTGATGTCGCCAGCCCCAGTCGTTCCCGTATCGAGCGTGATCTGCTTTGAGATCAACTCTACATCAACGACCGAGTCTGCGCCCCCGCTAATTGGACGGCCTACTTCTAATCGC
Organism: Gammaproteobacteria bacterium; assembly: GCA_050740435.1. Classification (GTDB taxonomy): domain Bacteria; phylum Pseudomonadota; class Gammaproteobacteria; order JACCXJ01; family JACCXJ01; genus USCg-Taylor. Next base: position 3,658 of record JBOIDL010000212.1, on the reverse strand, counting down.
CCCCCTTGTGCATCGCTCGCTATCCTATCCGCATCAGCGGGTAACACTTCATCTCCGGCCGGGTCCAATATGACCTCACCACCCGAGCGCCCCAGCACGATATCCTGATTGCTCGTAAAAATGCTGTGCTTAAGCGTGACCAGAGGCGCTGACAGCGTCACCGGCCCGCCCGCAATGATCCGCCCGTCGATGAGCGCTTCTTTTGCAGCACCTATGGAAAGGCCGCCGATCTGCGGGTTCACGCCAAAAACGCCTCCTAGATCCTGATTGAGCGTGACCGAGCCGGCGGTCGAGGTTAGATTGATATCACCGGATGTCGCCAAGTCCTGAACACCGATATCTCTCCGCGCCGTCATCGAGATGTCCCCAGTCCCGGTCCCGATCACCACCCCCTTGCCGCGTGTGATTGAGTTGGACGGGCCGGAGCCCATCGTGATGTCGCCGTTGCGCGCCCTGAGCATGACGGCGCCGTTGTTGATCAGGATATCGTTGTTGATCGCGATGTCGTTGCCCGCCCTAAGGTTGAGCCCCCCACCGGGCCTAAAACTTATGCGGGTTCCGTCGATGCGTTCTTCGACCGTGATGTCGTTGTCGGCCTGCAAGCTCGCCGTGGCGCCGGTCAGCAGAATGCGCTCGATGCTGCTCGCCCGAACGGTTTTGCCGACGACGATATTCTCGGGGTCGAGCAACAGTGTGCCGCCGGCACCCTGCGCCGCCCTCAGGTTTACGTCCCCTCGGAACTTGAGGTGCTTCTTGCCCGAGACCTCGATTAAACCACCGTCGCCCGCCTCGGTACCACCTTTGGCGCTGATGTGGCCATGATAGTTAGTGGCGCCGTCCGACCATACGATCACCTTGCCCCCATCCCCGCGCCGGAGCGCGTCCGCCTTGACCCTCGCCCTCCGCTCGACCACCGTCCGCCTTGACCGAGGCACTGGCCCCTTACCCTGATAATCGCCGCCTAGCAGCACCTGGCCGCCGCCTCTGTCTCCCGAGACATCCACACGGGCGCCGTCCCGCAGGGTCACTTGATCACCTAGCACTTTGACCGTACCACCCGATTCCATTGCATTGCGCCCGGAGGCATCCAGGACACCCGAGACCTGCACCTTTCCCTCGCCTCCACCGTACAACACGATCTCGCCGTTTTCCTTCCCGATGCTCCGAGTCCGGATGATGCCGCTCATGTTGATGACGTTATCGATGGCTGCTTGCGCTCTGGCGGCCGTGAGCAATACCTCGCCCCCGTCCGCCCGGATCGTCCCGCTTTGCTTGACCAAAGTATCGATGGGACGCCCCTCGGAGTCGGTCAGCCCCTCCAGCGTCGAATCATCCACTTGGACGTCCACAAGCTCGTCGCCGTAAAGGTCAAGCGTAAAGGCATCTCCGGAAGCCAGCGCGACGCGCCCTAGCCGAGCCGTGATGGCGCCCGAGTTCTCCACACCGGCGGCCACGAACGCCACCAGTCCGCCTTCGGCCGCGTTGATCTGGCCCTCGTTCACGACCCTGCTCCCCGGTCTGCCGGGCTCCTTGAACGCATAGCGCCCGGCCATGAAGTCCTCATCGCCGATATTGGCCGTGCTAGCGACTAAACCGCCCACGTCGACCTGCGCCCCTTTACCAAACAAGATACCGTTTGGATTGACGAGGAACACGCGGCCGTTCGCGGTGAGACGCCCCTGGATGCTCGAGATATCTTGACCGGTGACACGGTTGAGCGTGGCGGACTGTTTGGACGGCTGCCGGAAGTTCACGCGCTCGCGGGCCCCGATGCTGAACGACCGCCAGTTAATTGCGGCCCGCCCTGTCCGCTGCACAACATCGAGGTGATGGGGCCGTGACTGGACAATGCGCGCGTCACCGGCCACGACCTGTCCGCCCTTGGGCGCTGCGCTTGCAGGCCCTGTTAGCCATGCGATGACCACTAGCGCCAAGCTTATGCGATAAGGCATGACATCGAGGTTGCTAACACGCATAAGACGTACTCTACCTAGCTTGTTGCGGGTGCATGTGACGCCACATGCATCGTTTTCTTGTTTCATATCACCCTCCGCATATTCCGTGGTCATCCTCCGTTCAATAGGTCGCGGCGATGCCGCCAAAAAAGCGCCCGCCGTCGTCGCCCTGCTCACTAACATCGCGCGTGAGGGGCTGAGCGAACTCGACATAACCCGTGATGCCATAGCCTAAATTCAACCTCAACCCAACTCCCGCCGACATGGCGGATTCATTCGCCTTCTCGCCGATCGCGGGATCCCGGCGCCAGACCTTACCCGCGTCGTAGAAACCGTACGCTTGGTAGTCATTGACCCAATCCGTGACATGCGGCCCCTGATATCGCAGCTCGAGTTGCAAGGCTCCGCCCGCATCGCCGACTAGCTCGGAAGGATCATAACCGCGGCCGAAGGGCTCGCCACCATAGCTAAACTCCTCGGGGCTCAGCAGGTTATTGAATGCGTATTGACCTGTGACGGCCGCGAGCACTGACCAGGACGGCGTGATGGATTGCACGCGCGCCGCATAGAGATTCAATTTTGTGAACTCGGCAGGAGCGCCGAGGCGGGATGCGTCCGGCGAGTCGTCGTCGGTGGCATCTAAGACATCGACCCCTTGAGCGAGCTCGAGATCCAGCACGTTAGAGCCATACCAGCCGTCGAGGAGATCATAGGTTACGCCGGCTCTAAATGCGCGTATCCGGTCATCGGAAAGGATCACGCCCAAAGGCTCGGTGACGCCGTTGAAGTAAGTGAAACCGCCTCGAACGTAGAGGTTATTCGTGCGCTCCCGGATGATTGGATGGGATACGGTGATGCCCGTCGATAAGGAGCGGGTCTCGATGTCCAAGAGTGCAACCCCAGGCTCCGCATCGACGCCGCTTGCGTAAAGCTTGACTCTCGTTCCCTCGGATCCGAGTGGCTGCTCATGGGACAAAGAACCGAAATACAGCTCGTCATTGCCGAGCGAGCTGACCAAGCTGAGTGCCGTATTTTCGTACAGGCCGAGCGCCGAATGCGCCGCCAGGTCCAGGGTAGCCTGCCAGGGCCCCAGAAACTCGCTCGCATGGTTATCAACCTCGAGCGAAGCCCCGAGCCGGCGTTGAGACACCGTGATGATGAGGTCCGAAGCGCCTTGCTGGTGCGCTGCCGGGGCCAGCGTCCCGCGCGCGACCATGCCTGGCAGGTCATTCAGCAATAAGAGATAACGCTCGAGCACATCTGCCCGTAGCGGCCGCGACGCTTTGATTTTCGCGGCATAGGCGTGTACCAGGCTAGGCCGGTCGATCGCATCGCCCTGGAATTCGACCCGGTCGATGTAGCCCTCTAGCACCTGCAGCCGAACCGCGCCCTCGCGCACGCGCTGCGGCGGCACGATCACCTGCGCGAGGATATAACCGTCATTCCGATACTTACTTGTCAAGGCTCGCGCAATCGTGTAAATCGAGGCGAGGGAGATCTCCTTGCCAAGATAGCTCTGGAAGAGCGGGACGAGGTCCTGCTTGGAATAGGCGGTCATCCCATCAAATAGGATATCGTTTAGTCCCTTATCCATGAAATCTTGTGCAAAAAAGCAACGAGTGTTATGCGGTGGCCGTACTGAGGGAAGGCATGACCACATACTCTCGGATAGCGAGTGCGGTGGTGAGCACACGGCGACCGAA
>JBOIDL010000211.1:0-6494 GCA_050740435.1 Gammaproteobacteria bacterium | reverse complement strand
GGAATTACCAGGGGCTGGTTAATGAGCCTTGCTTCGAGAAAGCCACCAAGGGGCGGGAGGACCGATACGGCCTGTGGCTTGATGTGCGCAAGCAAGATTGTCCGCCGGATCCGTTCGAAAACGAGACAAAGTACCCGGGGGTAAAGATCGGTGCTCGGGGCAAGAATATTCCGGTCGGCTCCTATTATGGCTACGCGACGGGTATCGTCGGTCTGCGACTGTTTCCCAACCCCGATTTTGATGAGGCGGCGGAAAAGCGCTGGGATTCAGAAAAATACTATACCGATCCAAGCTATTATAACGACAAGAATCTCGTGAGACCTTATCGGGTAGGCATGTCCTGTGGCTTCTGCCACGTCGGACCGAATCCAGCCAAGCCACCCCAAGATCCCGAAAATCCCAAGTGGGAGAACCTTAGTTCGAACCCAGGCGCTCAGTACTTCTGGATCGATCGGATCTTCATGTGGGAGGGAGATGCGTCGAACTTTCCTTACCAACTCTTCCATACCTCCCGTCCCGGGGCCCTGGATACGTCCTTAGTCTCCAGCGACCACATCAACAACCCGCGCACGATGAATGCGGTCTACAACCTCGGAGCGCGCTTGCAGGCCGCCCTAAAATTAGGTAGTGAGAAACTGGCGGACGGCGGTCTGGACAACAAGCAGCTTAACGAGTACGTGCCCGCAGACAGCCCGCTGGCAAGGTTCTATAAGAAACCCGACTCGGTCTGGACGCCGCGCGTCCTCAAGGACGGCGCCGATTCGGTTGGGGCATTGGGCGCTCTGAACCGCGTATTCATCAACATCGGACTGTTCAGCGAAGAGTGGCTGGAGCACTTCAATCCGCTGGTCGGCGGCAAGAAAATAACCCCCATTCCCATCGAGGTTGCGCGTAAGAACTCTGTCTATTGGCAGGCGAACGAAAATCAGACGCCGGATCTGGCGCTGTTCTTCCTTGCGACCGCCAAGCCCGACTATTTGAAAAATGCGCCTGGCGGTGAAGGTTATCTGACCGCCGATGCGGCGACATTGACTCGTGGCAAGACCGCGTTCAGCGAGCGTTGCGCTCGCTGTCATTCGAGCAAGCTTCCGGAGAAGGCGTATACGTTCTTCCCCAACAATGGCTGTGTGGGCCCGGATTATCTCAATTGCTGGAACCGGTACTGGGCCTGGACCAAGACGGACGAATTCAAGGGAGCGATCCGGGAGATCGTGCGGGCGGACGATTTCCTGAAGGATAATTTTCTATCGACCGAGTTGCGCGTGCCGGTGACCCTGCTTGAAACCAATGCCTGCAGTCCGCTCGCCACCAACGCCATCGCGAGCAACATCTGGGACAACTTTTCGTCCCAATCCTACAAAAATCTCCCCTCGGTGGGAACGATCATGGTGCATCACCCGTTCACTGGAGAGCCCAAGGAGTACCCAATGCCCGCAGGTGGTCGCGGTTACACCCGACCCGCCTCGTTGATCAGCCTTTGGTCTACGGCTCCTTTCCTACTGAACAACACGGTCGGTGATTTCAACCCGAGCCCATCCGTCGAGGACCGGATGAGATCGTTTGACGGCTCGATCGAGCAGATGCTTTGGCCGGAAAAACGCAAGGGAAACATTAACTATAAGACTGCTTCCGGCAAGCCACTTCCGGGCTGGATCGACAGAACCTATGAGACTAGCTATCTGCGCGTGGCAAAAGGGTATCTACCGAACTTTCTGCGGAAGGCTCAGCCTCTGTTAGGCGTGCTGAGCCGCGGTAGTAGTTTCTTCAATGAAGAAGGGCTCGAGCTCGGCCCGATTCCGAAAGGTACACCGGTCAACCTGCTCTCCAACATCGACTTGGACAAGAGAGAGGGGTTAGTCGCGAATTTAAGACATAAGCGTCAGATTGTGGAACTGCTGATTAAAATCAAGAGGGATCTTAAGGCACTTCCCAAGAACGCCACTGACGAACAAGCGCGCAAGGTCTTCGCCAATCTCGTCGATCCCCTGCTAGCGGCCAGTAAGTGCCCAGACTTCGTTGTCAACCGGGGGCACTACTTCGGCAGCGACTACTTCAAGGAAGAGCCCGGTCTCAGCGATGAGGATAAACGGGCGCTGGTCGCGTTTTTGAAGACGCTGTAAAAAAACGTGCATCGGTACGGGAGCGGGATCATGTTGCGACTCGGGTAACACCGCAGAATCGGCAGGACCTTCCGGAGCGCCGGGGTGAATGCCGGTCCCGGTACTGGAGTCCGTATCCAGGGTCAACGACGGGAGGAGGGCGAGGTGAGGCTCGGCCGCCGGCGATCAACCCGCTGGGGCGGCAGGCTGGAGATGGGTGAGCGGGGAGTCGGCGAGCAGTGGCTTGAGCTTGTCAAGCTGCCCGGTCGTTGACTTCTTCATCCACTCTTCCGGCGCGGCGGCGAAGGCCTCGGCCAGACGCTGCTCGCCTTGCACCTCATCGCCGAGGCCGAAATAGGCCTCGGCCACCGTGGCCAGCACCCAATATCTGCTTTGGGAATATTTGGCGCCGAGCTTCGCACTGGCCGCCGCATCCGCCGGCGCCGGATTGGCTTTGAGCCATCGATCGCAAATCTCCAGGACTTCTTTGCGGACGCGACGGGCCTGGACAAAATCGGCGATGGCTTCCGCGGCGTCGGCCGTATTCGCCGCGCGGACGTTGAGCAGGAAGGCGTAGTTGATCCCGTTGTAGTAATCGTTGCGCAGGTAGAAGCCGCGCTCGTGGGCGCGCACGGCCTCATCGAGGCCGGTGCGGTCTTTGGTCAGCGCCCAGAGTTGTTTGTGCACGGAGCCCCACATGCCGAGGGTCTCGGTGTCGTTGGAAGTCTGCGGCTCGAGCAAGGCCAGCAGTTCGGCCGCTGCCTTGAGCGCTTCCGCGGGGCTGGGATACTTGCTCTTGTAGGTGGCCAGCGCGAGGCGCTGGAGGATGTAAGGATCTTCCGGCTTGTCTATTTGCTGGTTCGCGGGCGCCTGGGGATCCTTCGTCTTCCGCATCGCCCGGATTTCCTCGAGCAACATCTTGGCGCGAAGCCATTCGCCCTTGGTTTGCGCCTCCTCGACGCGTTGCATCATCTGGCTGTGAGCCGCCGTGACAATTCCGGCGTCCGCGGTGGGATCCGGGCAGGCGGCTGCGGCCACGGCTGCCGTGTCAAGTTTCTGCGCCTCCTCGATCGAAGGCGGCGTGAGCTTATCGATGAACTTATAGACCGGGCTGTCCCAACGAAGCTTGGGCTCGCTCGCCATGATTTGTTTGATCGCGCTCGTCAGCTCGCCCGTGAAACGCCTCGCTTCGTTCACGCCGATGTCTTCGCCCAAATGCCGGTACTGCCGGATGACAATGTGGTTCAAATCGAAGAACGGCGACTTCATGATCTGCTCTTCGGCAATGACGACCGTGGTGTAAGGGCGGAGGGCATGCCGCACGCCGAGCTCATAGATGGCATTGCGGTTGGAGGTGGAAAGGTCGGCGACGACGATGTCGGCCTTGAGCAGGAGTTCGTACATCGGAACGTCGATCAGCCCGGAGTGCACGATCTCGTCCGCGCGGATGCATTTCAGTCCGGCGGCTTCCACCGCTGGCTTGATGAGGTTTTCGTAGGATTGATTGAGGTCGAGGACGCGGCCGGTCTCGAAGTCCGTCTTCTTTCCAAAGCCCATCACGACAAAGCACGTGCCTTGCGGTTCCGGAGTGGTTGCAACTGGCATATTTTGCTCCTGTGGTTTCACTCTGCGCCGTCGCCGGTGGGCTGTTCATCCCAGACCATCAGCGCTAGGATTCGCAAAGCGCGGAGCCGGTCGGATGCATCGACCATGTGACCGCTGAAAATGATCACCCGCTGGGTAGGCGCTTCCGGCTGCGCGGGCCCCGGCAGAGCCTTTTCGGGGAATGAGTTCATGGGCAACGAAACCAGATCGTCAGCTCGTGATCGAAGGATAGGAAATCCAACGCGGTTTCGCAACGGGTAATGGTTCGTCGAACGGGCCAAGCGGACGCCCAATCGTTTGCCCAAGGGCATTGAATGTCCTATCCTTCATCCTTTGTCCTATTCAGCTAACTAAGATCGGCGATAGCGTGGCATTGATCAACCGAACTTAAAATAAGAGAGGAGTCGCGCATGCCGTCAGACAACGATGTCCCAACTGTCAAACCCGCCTGGATGTCGCCCATCGAAACGCGCCAGGCACGTGCCGACTATTATTTCCGAACTGTCCTCGATGGCCAGCGCGAGTGGTACGACAAGAACGCAGGGAAACAGAAGCGCCGATATTTGGCCTTCGCCATCTGCGTCATTGTCCTTGGCGCGCTGATTTCGCTACTGCAAGTGCTGGATACGACGGACTGGGTGCGCCATGTTACCGCCGCGTTAGGTGCCGCCGTCACCATCAGCCGGGCGGTCGATACCTTGCTGCGTCCCGGCGAGACCTGGCAAGCCTACCGCAAGGCCTCCGAAGGCATGAAACGCGAATACCGCCTGTATCTCCACAATGCGGATGCGTACGCCACCGCGGAGGACGAGGCCGGCGCCTATCGCCTCCTGGTCGAGCGCGTCGAAACCATTATCGCCGAGGAACAGCAACTCTTCTGGCCATCTCAAGCCAAGGCTGGGGCCCAGCAGGAACCACCGCCTGACCAAGGCGCATGACCGCCATCGTCAACGGCTGCCAGTAGATGACCGCGATCTTCATCAGCCACAGCAGCGCCCACAACGCGGCGGCGGAGATGAAGGCTTGGCTGGAAGCACAAGGCCACACGTCGCTGTTCCTCGATTTCGACGGCTTTACTGCATCCGGGCTAGCTGTTGTAACATACCGCCCTGAACCGCTGGGACTGAAAGCCTTGCCCGTGTGGGCATGCGACCTGACAATAGCGGGCAGTATCACTTATGCTTCTTCTGTAATTGGCGAAACAAGGGCAACCGGACTCGCTGATCCAGCAAGGATGATGCTTACCGGGAGAGAGAGATGCGTGCAATCTTCATCAGTTATCGCAGGGACGACGCTGAAGGTCAGGCGGGGCGTCTGTTCGATGATCTCACTCAGCATTTTGGCGATGATGCGGTATTCATGGATGTCGCCGCAATCGAGCCGGGGCGTGATTTCCGGCGGGCGATCGACGAGCAGGTGGCCTCGTGCGGCGTCCTTCTCACGATCATCGGCAAGAGCTGGCTTACGGCCAACGATGAGTCGGGGGCGCGTCGGCTCGATGACCCGATGGACTTCGTTCGTCTCGAAACAGCCTCTGCGCTGAAGCGCGATATACCTGTCGTGCCCGTGCTGGTCCACGGGGCAAGAATGCCGCGTGCTGACGAGCTGCCTGAAGACCTGAAAGCTCTTGCCTTTCGCAACGGGGTCGAGCTGACGCATGCACGCTGGGATTCCGATGTGCAGGTGCTCGTGAAGGCGCTACAACCCCACGTGCAGGCGAAGCAAGAGCCCACCGGGCCAGGACCTCCATCCGCGCCGAGTGAGCCGGGCCCGACCCGGACAGGGTCATCTCGGATGATCAGCGCGGTATTGATTGGCGTGCTTGCGCTCGCGTTCGGCGGATTAGCCATCTTTCTTAGCCCTGGTAAAAACGAAAACCCCTCATCTGCTGGTAATACTACCTCCGTGGCGCAGCAACCCGTCAAAGTCGAAGGCACTGAGAAAGCAGAATGGCTGACATCAGCCCAATATCAGCAGGCATTCGATAAGCAGGTGCAGGAAGGTTTTTACCCAAATAAAGTTGAGGGCAGATGCGAGAGTGCTAGTGAGCAGTTTCACGTCGAATGGAAGGGCTTTCCATTAGGCGCAGCCTTCATCTCTCACCATGCTGTTACTAAAGAGTTCTATGAGAGCAAAAATCAGGAGTACGTCTCAAATGGATTTTCTCTTGAGGCTTTAAATAAATTCAAGGATTGCTCAGGTAAAGATAGGTATCAGGCAACTTGGTTTAAAAGGGAATAATTGGAGTTCCTATCCCTTAAACGAGCCCACCGTTCACGCGCAAGGTCTGCCCGGTAATGATTAGTTGCATATATACGTATTAACACCATCCGATGAAAACCAAACTTACCATCACCGTTGATAACGAGCTTCTACCTGTAGCAAAGCGTTATGCCCGCTCCAAAGGTATATCGCTATCGCAACTCATCGAGACAACGCTGAAATCTATGAGTAGTCACCAGCAACCGTCGTTTTCGGATCGATGGAAGGGTAAGTTCGAACCAGCTAATCGAGAAGATGCCCGTTACCGACAACTAGCGCGAAAATACCTGTGATCGTTCTTATCGACACGGACATTCTCATCGACTTCGCACTTGGCCGCAAACCCTATGCTGACCAAGCCGGCAAATTACTCGATGCTTTGCAAGTCCAACCAGGAACGTGATTCATTGCTTGGCACACGGTATCCAATTTCTACTACCTCGTGGTACCTATTCGAGGACGAAACAGCAGCAAAGCGTTTCTAACCGATCTTGTGCAATTTGTCGAAGTCGCTCCAACGACTACGGA
>JBOIDL010000210.1:0-6505 GCA_050740435.1 Gammaproteobacteria bacterium | reverse complement strand
TACCAGATAAAGCAGTCAAGTACGATTCACCAATCAATATATTAGTGGCTCCGTTTCCGGCCGGAAAACTCCCTACCTCATTGTTTCTACGACAATACCAGGGAAAAGTTACAGGAACATCCGTTACTACCGGCTTGAGAACGAGACAGCGCTTGTTTATGCGGTCCTCGATTGCCGCCGGCGCCCGGCATGGATCAGGAAGAAACTGAGCTAGACATGCGAAACAAAAGGCATAGCCATGGCGAAAAAGCCAACCACCACTAAAACGGTCGAGTCGCTCAAGCACGACGAGGCCACGCGTAAAAACATCCCGACTGCCGAATATCAGTCGGTGATGCAGAAGCACGAGCAAAGCCCCGTCCGCGTCGCCTACGAGCGCGGCGCCGCCGGGCTCGACGATGCAAAAGAGCGGCGCAACCGCGACCTCGATCCGCAGCTCGTCTGGCGCGGCAAGGATGAGCAGGACTGGAGCGATCTCGTCGTCCACGCCCCGCCGCTCTACATCCAGGAGAAGGTACGCCCCAAGGTGCTCATCGACGACCTGCTCAAGCAGACTCGCGAGCAGCGCGCGCAAGAAGTCGGCGCGCAGTTCGACCTCTTTGGCGATTTCAACGGCATCCCCGAGGGCGTGGACAAGACCGAGTTCTACCAGCACGACCAAAACTGGTCGAACCGCATGATTCTCGGCGATTCCCTCCAGGTCATGGCGAGCCTCGCCGAGCGCGAGGGCCTGCGGGGCAAGGTGCAGTGCATCTACCTCGACCCGCCGTACGGAATCAAATTCAACAGCAACTTTCAGTGGTCCACCACCAGCCGCGACGTGAAGGACGGCAAGGCCGATCACATCACCCGCGAGCCCGAGCAGGTGAAAGCCTTTCGCGATACCTGGCGCGATGATATCCACAGCTACCTCACGTACCTTCGTGATAGGCTGACAGTGGCTCGTGACTTGTTGACGGATTCGGGGTCGATCTTTGTGCAGATCGGCGATGAGAATGTGCACCGGGTGCGGGCGGTAATGGATGAGGTGTTTGGAGATCAAAACTTCGTGGTTGAAATCGTAGTCAAGAAGAAAGGCAGTCAAAAAGGGGAGCTTCTTGAAAACATCGCTGACGTAGTCCTTTTCTACGCGCGTTCAAAGGAAGCGATGAAATTCCGGCATCAATGGTTGCCCCGCGAAGCGGAAGATGACGCGATTTTTAGCGCGGATCTGACTGGAGGCGGGACTTTCAAGACGCAGATATTTCCATTTGAGCATCAAGGCATCATTTACCGCCCGAGCGTGAACAACAGTTGGAAGACTAACCAAGAGGGCATGAAAAGGATTCAGGCGGTCGGACGTGTTCTTATCGGCAAAAATCAAATTCGATACGAAAGACGTCAAACCGACTTTGGCTTCACGGTACTTACCAATGTTTGGGAAGACACGGGCGGAGCGTCAGACAGAATCTATGTTGTCCAGACAGCGAACAAGATCATTCAGCGCTGCCTTTTGATGACCACCGACCCCGGCGACCTCGTGCTCGACCCCACCTGCGGTTCCGGCACCACTGCCTACGTTGCCGAGCAATGGGGCCGCCGCTGGATCACGATCGATACCTCGCGCGTTGCGCTGGCGCTGGCCCGTGCCCGCATCATGGGCGCGCGTTATCCGTATTACCTGCTGTCCGATTCGCGCGACGGCCAGATCAAGGAAGCCGAAGTGACCCGCACCGTGCCGTCCTCGCAGGCGGTCCGCGGCAGCATCCGCCACGGATTCGTCTATGAGCGCGTGCCGCACATAACCCTCAAGTCCATCGCCAACAACGCGGAGATCGATGTCATCTGGGACAAGTGGCAACAGACCCTGGAACCCCTGCGCGAAAAGCATAACCAAGCTCTCGTAGGATGGGCTGAACGCAGTGAAGCCCATCAATCACCCGGCCCCACCGCCAGCGATGGGCTTCGCTCCCGCTCAGCCCATCCTACCAAGACGTTCAAACCCTTCGAAGAATGGGAAATCCCCCGCGAGGCCGACGCCAAATGGCCGGACGAGGCAAAGAAACTGCACGCCGACTGGTGGCAAGCGCGCATCGCGCGGCAGAAGGAGATCGACGCCTCCATCGCCGCCAAGGCCGAGTTCGAATACCTCTACGACAAGCCCTACGACGACAAGAAGATAGTCCGCGTGGCCGGGCCGTTCACCGTCGAAAGCCTTTCCCCGCACCGCATGCTCGGCGTGGATGAAAACGACGAACTGATTGATCGCGTCGCCGAACCCGGCGCTGACTACGACGCGAAGCAGTCCTTTCCCCAGATGATCCTGGAAAACCTCAAAACCGCCGGCGTCCAGCAGGCGCACAAAGAAGACAAGATCATCTTCACCGCGCTCAAACCTTGGCCCGGCGATCTGGTCTGCGCCGAAGGCCGCTATATCGAAGGCAACACGGAAACGGGCAGCGAGAAACGCGCTGCCATCTTCATCGGTCCGGAATTCGGTACCGTCACCCGCCCCGATTTGGTGGCCGCCGCCCGAGAGGCCGGCGACGCCGATTTCGACGTACTGATCGCCTGCGCCTTCAACTACGAGGCCCACGCCACCGAATTCAACAAGTTCGGCCGCATCCCCGTGCTCAAGGCGCGTATGAACGCCGATCTTCACATGGCCAACGATCTGAAGAACACCGGCAAGGGCAATCTGTTCGTGATCTTCGGCGAGCCGGACATCAAGATGCTCGACGCCGAAGACGACAAGATTCGCGTCAAGGTCAACGGTGTGGACGTGTTCCACCCCCAGACTGGCGAAGTCCGCAGCGACGGCCCCGAAGGTATCGCCTGCTGGTTCATCGACACCGACTACAACGAAGAGAGCTTTTTCGTCCGCCACGCCTACTTTCTAGGCGCTAACGATCCCTACAGCGCGCTTAAGACCACGCTCAAAGCCGAGATCAACGAGGACGCTTGGGCTACCCTGAACAGCGATACCTCGCGCGCTTTCGACAAGCCGAAGTCCCGACGCATCGCGGTGAAGGTGATCAACCACCTAGGGGATGAAGTGATGAAGGTATTTAAGGTAAGTCAATAGCGGGTACTAACCTTGACGAGAGGTGCATGAGCACGAATTCCGCGCTAAGCGTTTTCAGCATGCGTTGCATTTTCTGCAACGTTGCATCCGATGCATTTATTTCTCAAGAACATATCGTTCCTGAGTCGCTAGGAAACACGGAACACGTGCTTCCTAGAGGTTGGGTGTGTGATAAGTGCAACAACTATTTTGCGCGAGAGGTTGAGAAGCCGTTCTTGGATTCACTCTATGGGCGATGTTCACGATTTGAAATGGCTATTGCAAACAAGAAAGGGCGTATTCCTCGGGCGGCAGGGATTCACGCGCAGTGGCGAACCAAGATTGAGATTTTTGAGATTGAATGTCAGGGACGCGCGTGACCGAAAGAGAAGCTGGCAGGTTTAAAGTTGTTAGTGGCTTCGCCAATGTTGCCCCATTCCTAGACGATGTCCGAGAAGCCGCAGACGCGCACCGTCATTCTCTGGGCTTTCTTCCGAAAAGCGTATTCGAGGAATTCGCGCGGCGTGACAACCTCTATATTCTCACCGAGAGCTACCCAGAGGGGCCACGTTATGTTGGTCACCTGTTGTTCGAACGCCGATTCCCTCGTTCTCATGTCGTGCAGATGTTTGTGCTTGAAGAATGTCGGCGATATGGTTTGGCGACGAAACTCATTGATCACCTGCGTACGTCGTTAACGAGAGACGGCCTTACCTCAATTTATGCTCGTGTAGCAGAAGATCTCATTGATGCCAACGCATTCTGGGATCGACAACAGTTTTATGTACAGCGTGTTGAACAAGGCGGCGCTACTCGTAATCGACAAATCCTGGTCCGTTGCCACGAACTTGCATCGCCTCAACTATTCCCAACAAGCGGCATCAATGCGCACAACCCGCTTGGCCTGGAAATCGCGTCATCCGATGTTATTCCTATGTTCTTGTTGGACCTAAACGTTCTGTTTGATTTGGCGCCGCGACGCTTGCGGCATGATGAAGCTGTAAGCCTCTTCCAGGCGGAGCGCATGAATTTTTGCCGCCTCGCTGTTAGCGACGAAATCGGAGAGGAATTACGGCGGACTGCACATCAGGGAAAAACCGATCCAATGAAGTCGTACATTGGCATCTTTCCCTCTTTCCCGCTCGCGCGCGACAACGATGCGGCTGTTCTCCGTGAAGAACTTGCATCATTGATCTTCCCTACCAAGAGCGAAAAGTCACAACTCAAGCCGAACGACTTGTCGGATTTGCGTCACGTAGCCACAGTCATACAGCATGGGTTGGCTGGTCTCATTACCAATGACAGCGCAATCCTCGCCGCGGGTTCGAGCATCAGGGCGAAATACGGTGTGGAAGTGATATCGCCAGCGGCTTTTAGACTGGATGGCACTACCCCGCCCAGCAACAGCGCATTTGAAACCTCGGACGAAGCGATTCTGACTCTGCGGGAGGTTACAAGCAACGATGCGGAAGCTGTACATGCACTACTATCCAAGCTGAAGTTGCCTGGGTCTATTATTGCGGTTGGTTGGTTGCCTACGACAGCGGCGCAAGCGCGGATCGCAATACGTTGCGCCGTATGGAACGGCACGACACTTCTCGGTTATTCGACATGGTCCGCCAAAGATCCAGCAGGCATTGTGATCGCTCGCATTGCCGTGGACGAAACGAGCCCGATCGCGCCCAATGCGACGCGTGTCCTATTGATCTATCTACTTGAGAAGCTGGGCCCTCACGGCCCACGGCAGGTCAGACTTGAACTCGCGTTCCATCAGTCACACGTGCGTGATTTGGCGGTCGGTTTTGGATTTCGAGGAACGCCGGATCAGCACTCCTTAAGTAAGCTCATTCTGGGCAGAGTTCTAACTAAAGAGACGTGGCATGCGTATCAGTTGGAGCTAGCGAGCAAGGGCGGCCTCAAGCTGCCTGCCAGCATTCCGCCATACCGACGTGCCGATCAACAAATTCAAGTATTGACGCCAAACGGCAACCAAATACACGTAACGCTAGACGCACTCGAGTCATTGTTGTCACCCGCGCTGCTTTGCTTGCCGGGTCGCCCAGCGGTAATAACGCCTGTCCAAAAAAGCTTTTCGGTGCCTCTCCTTGACCATTCGCCTCAAGGCTCACTCTTGCCGCATGGAACGGCATCACTATTTCAGGATCGTCATTACCTGAGTAACCCCCGTACCCTGCGATATTTCAAACGAGGGACTTTGATTCTCTTTTATGAGTCGACCAAGCAGGGTGGTAGCGGCGCATTAGTTGCCATGGCTCGCGTGCGCGAAGCTTATCTGAGGCCATCCGACGCTCTTGATGTATCTGCTCTTCAGCAATCCGTACTTACTGCTACGAGTCTTAATAGTATCGGCAAATCAAGTATGAAGACTGTCACCGTGTTCGATAATATTTTCCCTTTGCCGCGGCGCGTTCCGCTAAAGTCATTAAAGCGTATCGGGTGTGGCCGGCCCAATGATCTGATTACTACCCGGCCCGTCACCGATGCCCAGCTTCAAGAAATTCTGAAGGAGGCTTTTAATCATGGGTAATGGGGAACATATTCTTATTTCTCTGGCGCTGCGTCATGCAGAAAACATATTTTCCGGACGCAAGCAGGTTGAACTGCGTCGTCGCACTATGAATGTTTCGCCTGGCACGACTGTCTGGATATATGTGAAGCTTCCTGTTGGGTCCATCATTGGACGAGTAAAGATCGTGGACGTGCACTCATCATCACCTTCGGCACTATGGCGTCGTTTCGGTTCCGTCTCAGGCTTGTCTCGGAGCGAGTTCTTTGACTACTTCAATGGTGTGGCCGCGGGTGTGGCGCTCGTGCTCGAAAATGCTCAGCGGTTGCATCGCTCACTTTCGCTGAATGCACTTAGAGAGCTTACAGACGGCTTTCAGCCTCCACAATTTTTCGCACGTCTTGGCGCGAAGCATCCGTTCCTTGGCGCCATTGCGTCTACACGTTAGCGCATAACCGAATTTCGCATCGCCGACACCTTCACCGACAGCCTCGCATGGCTGACCGGCGTGGAGAAGAAGGTCGTCAAGACGAGACGGCGGCTTTGACCTGCACCTGAACCCCGCCAGTTCGGGCACAACCTTTCATTTAGCCGATCATTAACCTTTCGATTGGCCGAGCCCAGGGGACGACAAGTGACTGACTTCCGCATCGCCGACACGTTCACCGACAGCCTCGCACGCCTGACCGGCGACGAGCAGAAGGCCGTCAAGACCACGGCCTTCGACTTGCAACTGAATCCTGCCAGTCCAGACATGCAGTTTCACAAGCTCGATAAGGCCAAGGACAGGAACTTCTGGTCCGTCCGTGTGAGCAGCGATATTCGTTTGATCGTCCACAAGACGGCTGCCAGTCTGCTCCTGTGTTATGTCGATCACCATGACAAGGCATACGACTGGGCCGAACGGCGCAAGCTCGAAACGCATCCTAAGACTG
>JBOIDL010000209.1:0-6531 GCA_050740435.1 Gammaproteobacteria bacterium | reverse complement strand
TTCGGTCGCCGTGTGCTCACCACCGCACTCGCTATCCGAGAGTATGTGGTCATGCCTTCCCTCAGTACGGCCACCGCATAACACTCGTTGCTTTTTTGCACAAGATTTCATGGATAAGGGACTAAGAGAGCGTCTTACCTTACCGTCAAATCGAACTCTGCCGTTCATTGCAACCTCCTAATATACGTGTACCTACACATGTGTAAGTAAAAAAACTACTGCGCGTGCGCCAGCGCCACCATTTCTCTGAGATCGGTCTGAATTGCCGTCCAGCGTTCCTGCCCCAGTGCCTTGACGACATGCGACTGAGCCTTCTTCCAAAACGGCATGGCCTCGGCCAGTGCGGCGTTTCCCCGAGGGGTGATAGTCACGATCCGCGTGCGCCGGTCCTCGCCCGGGGCGACCTCGATCAGTTCCTGCTTTCGCAGCAGCTCCAAGTTACGCGTTAAGGTCGTGCGATCCATGACCGTCATTTCCGCCAGGCGCGTCACACTCACCGGGCCCATCATTCTCCCCACAACCAGCAGCGAAAACTGTGTAACGCGCAGCCCCGAAGGTCGGAGCATGTCGTCATAAAGCTGGGTCACCGCACGGGTCACTTTGCGCAAGTTGAAGCACGCGCAGTTAACGCAATTCGCCAACTCTGCCTTCTCTAAGTGTCGCGCCATCGTCTCCGTCCACATCGCCGTTCTTTCATTATAGGAGTATATACACGTAAAGTGACAAATGTCAAGGATACCGATGACAAAATCGAAGAGTAGCCGACCGGCGGGTGCAATCCGCCGTTGAGCGGCGCGCCGCACGGCCCAATCGGCAATGCGCGTTCAAACCGCGGAGCTCCGCAACTTCGCCAACAGCTCCGGCACCGAGATGAGCGCGATGTTGATCCCGTGATCGGAGAACCCGTAGGGAAGAACGAGCGTGTCGCCGTTGATGAGGCCGCCGCAGGAGTAGAGGACGTTCGGGACGTAGCCCTCGCGCTCCGTCTCGTCCGGAACCAGCAGCGGGACCGGCAGATCGCCGATCACTCGCCGGGGGTCGGCGAGATCGAGGAGCAGCGCGCTGAGGGTGTAACGCCTCATCGGCCCCACGCCGTGGGTGAGCACGAGCCACCCGGCGCCGGTCTCGAGGGGCGAGCCGCAGTTACCGATCTGCAGGAGATCCCATGACTTGGATGGCTTGTGGAGATCGGTGACGTCGTTCCAGAATCGCACGTCGTTCGAGGTCGCGAGGTGGAGGTTCTCGCGATCTTTTCGCGACAGCATCACGTATTTGCCGTCGACTCGACGCGGGAACAGCGCCATGCCCTTGTTTTGCGCCGCGGCGCCGTTCAGGGTCGAGATCGTGAAGGACACGAAGTCCTCTGTCTCTATCAGCTGAGGCAGGATCTCGAATCCGTCGAAAGCGGTGTACGTGGCGTAATACTTCACGCTCCCGTCGTCCTCGACGAAGCGGACGAAGCGGGCGTCTTCCATCCCTTGCGTCTCGTTCGGCCCTGCGGGGAAGATCACCCGCTCGCAGAGATTGGAATCGGCGGGGAAGCTCGTCACATAGTTGGACGAGGCGAGGACGCGGATGATCTTCACGGTCTCGAAGCTGATGGCGTGAGGAAGGCCGTTCTCTTCCAGCAGCGCGAGCGAGTGCTCCAGATCGTCGACCGTGAACCGTTCCGAGAGCCGAGCGAGCACGCTCGAGGCGATTTCGTTGGCTGCACCAAGCTCGACGAGCTTAGCGGCGAACTTTTGCTTGTCGTAGCTGCTGGGGGGGGTGCGCCGACCACTGACGAGCTTCGAGCCCACGGGGTCGAGCGTCACCACGCTCGCGGCGTCGAGCGTGCCAGAGCGAAACTCGATGGACGAGATGTGGCCTTCACCCACGGCCCGGAGGCTCATCACGAATCGGCGCTCGCCGGGTCGGAGCTTGGTCTGGTCGGGCGCGAGCACCATCGACGGGTTGAACAGCGCGGCGGCTTCGACCGAGTACTCGTGCGTGAAGTACGCGCCGATGAGGAGGCGCCGCTCGCGACTGAGCTGGGTTGCTGGAGCGATGTGGTGCGCCACCAGATCGAAATGCCGCTGCAGGATCTGCTCGAACCCCCGGTGGCGGGACGAGAAGTCCGCCAGCACGCCCGCGAGCATCGAGGCGACCTCGGGCTCCGGGATCGCGAGGATGCGATCCATCAGCAGCGCCGTCCGAGCGTTGTTCCCGGAGATTATTTCCTGGCCCGGCAGGTACGGCTTGGCGATCACGCGCCGGGGGTTGGGCAGCAGGGTGTGTGCGGTTCGTGTTATGGCCAACCCGGAGCTACTCATGCCTCACTATCGGCATGCGCTACAGAACCTTTGAGGACGTTCGTGTTGTGGCCAACCCGGAGCGACTCATGCTTCGGCCCCTTCGAAGTGACCAGCGAGCGGAGCGAGCGCGTGCTCGAGGCCTTCACCCGCAAGCTCGAGCATCTCCAGGAGCGATAGCAGAAAGCAGATAGTGCTCTCGGCGCCTTGATTCTGGTTGACCTGGGTGGCACCGAGCCCATCCCGGCAGCCCGCGGTCACGGAGTCGTAGAGCGGCGTGCCGAGGCGGTTGACGCCGAGGAACCACGCGAACGATTCGCGCATGCGACGGAGGTACCGATGATCTCCGGTCGCGAGGTAGGCGCCCCGAAAGGCGAGCACGAAGGCCGCCGCATCGGTCGCCTGCTCGTCGGCGTGCGGCTTCTTGCCGCCGCGGCAGTGCCAGCCGGCGTTTCCCACCAACGCCAGGTGCCCGTCCCCGAAGCAGACGTTCTCGAGGAACTCGAGCGACTCGCGCGCCACGCGCAAGCATGCCCGCTCACCCGTCACGGAGAAGGCTCTGAAGAGTGCGAGCGGGATGATGGCGTTGTCGTAGGTCAGTGTCGGCTCGAACCAGCGCCAGTCATCGGTGGTCTCCTCCTGATAGCGCTGGACCAGCTTGTCGGCCAGAACGCTCAGGCTCTTGCGGGCGGCGTCGGCGGACGGCTCCGCGGCGACCAAGCTCGCGAGGCCGAGGATGGTCGACGCAGTGCCGCGCGGGCCGATCTCCATCGCCCTCGGCAAGGCGCGGTCGAGCATCTCCCTTGCCAGCAGCTTACAGCCGTCGTCGGTCGCGAGCTCGACCGTGGTCCCCAGCGCCCAGAGGGCGCGGCCCAGGCAGTCTTCCGAGGCAGGACCCGACTCGAGCGTGCGGTCATAGCTCATCAGGTTCTGGAAGTCACCCGCATCGCCCTGGGCGCAGTGCAGGTAGCCGAGGTACATGGTTACGAGACGCTTCATCTGTGGGTCGCTGTTCACCCGGTACGCGCGGAGCGCGACGATCAAAGCGCGCGCGTTGTCGTCGACGCAGTACCCGGTGTTCCTCGCGGGAACGCTGTAAGTGGCGTGTTGGATCACTCCGGTGTCGTCAGTCATCCTGATCAGGTGATCGAGGCGCAGCTCAGGTAGGCTGCTGGCGCGCGTCGGCTGGATGGGCGTCAACCTGGTGGGCGCCTCGGCCATCACCTTCGTCGCAAGCTCGAGGTACGCCTTTCCGATCCGCGGCCACGCCATGGACCGGGTGAACTCGAAGGCGGAGCGTCGCACGCGCTCGAGCTCCGCGGGAGAGTCGAGGAGGGAGAGCAGGGCGGCGCTCAAGGCGCCGTGATCGCCGAACGGGAACAGGTGCCCGCGTCCGTCCGAGAGGAGCTCCTGGGCGTGCCAGTACGGCGTCGATACGACGGCCGCTCCCGCCCCCATCGCGTAGGACAACGCGCCGCTCGTGACTTGCGCCTCGTTCTGGTAAGGGCTGACGTAGAGATCGGCGGCTTGCAGATAGCTGCAAAGCTCTTCGTTGGAGACGAACTGGTCGCGGAAAACCACGTGTTCGCGGACGCCGAGGCGCTCGGCCTCGCGTTCGAGGGACGTCCGGTACGCCTCGCCGTGGCGGCGCACGATCGTGGGGTGGGTCGCGCCGACGACGAAGTAAACGACATCGGGGAACGTCTCGATCACCGCCGGCAGCGCGCGGATGACCGTCTCGATCCCTTTATTGGGTCCTAGGAGCCCGAACGTCAGCAACATCCGTTGGCCCAACACGCCGAACTTGGCCTTCAGCCGCTGCTGATCCCGAGGCGGCATCTCGGGGATCCCGTGCGGGATGATCTGGATCTTGCCCTCGTTCACCCCGTAAGACGCGCCAAGCAGATCTGCCGCGACCTTGCTCATCACGACGAGCCGCGCGCACTGCCGGGACATCTTCTGGATGATCGCTCTTTGCGAGGCTGACGGCCGCTTGAGGACGGTGTGCAGCGTCGCTATGGTTGGCGGGCGCAGCGCCGTCAGAAGGTCGAGGACGTAAGCGCCGTCATCGCCGCCGAAGATGCCGTGCTCGTGCTGGATGGATAGAAGCCGCACGTCCGAATAGTTGACGAACTCGGCCGCGCGGGCATAGTCGGCCTTGACCGCCTGCCGGATCTCGTATTTGACCTCACCCGAGTACTCGTACTGACCTCCCGGATCGCTCACCGCGATGGTCATTGGGAGTACGCGATTGCCGTCGGCGCCGACGGCCGCGGAGAGATCGCGGGTGAAGGTGGCGATGCCGCATCGGCGCGGCGGATAGGTTCCGACGAACGCAATCGGCAGGGGGGAGTTCATCGGTTTCAAGCGTGTACCCGTGAGGCGACGAGGGGTTTCGCCGAGCTCGCGTAGAGGGCAAGCCTATCCGGATGTCGGTCGTGAGCGAGGCGATTCGACAAAGGCGTTACTCCCGCGGGACCTCGCGGCCGTGGTCACGCGCGAGGTGCTGATACGGTGGATCGGTCTGTAGGCGTGGATCGTTTACCGGCCCGCCCATGGTGAAGTGGTAGAGCACCTGAAAACGGTCTCCAGTCAGTCCGAAGACCTGGTGCGTGAGGTCGTCGAAGAAGCAGCCGATGCCGGTGCCGCGAATGCCGCTAGCTTCCGTTTCGAGATACAGGACCTGTCCGATGACGCCTGTTTCCCAATACAGTCGGCGGTAGAACCAGGGACCGAACACCTCGAGGGACCCGCGGTACTCGGTAAGCATGGCCGCTGCGAAGACGCCGTCAGCCGCGATTTTCTGATCGCAGCTCGTCTGTTGGGCAGCAGAGCGCGCATCCCCTTCCACCAAGAAGAAGAGAGGCAAGGACAGAGGACACCCGGCTGGTCGCGTCCAGGCAAAGGTCCGGTGCATCGCGCCTTCGAGCGCCTGCCTGCGCGCGGGGTCTCGCAACAGGGCGTAAAGGCCGGGGGGCAAGTCGTCCACGCGGTGAACGAAAAGCAAGAGATCGACGCAAGGGCGCCACGGTAGCGTGGTGAACGGGAGCTGCCGCGAGCCCGGCATGACCTTGAGCAGGATCCGATAGAAAGCGTCGCGTGTGATCTCCGTATGGCCATCGAGTGCGACTGCGCTTCGCCGTTGGTGGATGATGCGACGAAGCGCGAGCGGCGAGTCGCCGATCTCGAGGGAGCTGTTGTCGAAATCGATTGGAGACCAGAACTTCTCGCCAGGGGGCGAGACCTTCTCCGTTGCGGCGGCTACCTCGTCGATGACGGGCCACGGATGATGATCGCTGCTCAGCCGGTTTGGCACTCCAGTCCAGCGCATGCCCCGAAGCTCATCGCACACCGTGCCCGGAATGGCGAACACTCGCTGCGCGTCGATCGTGAAGCCAGCGCGCTGCGGGAAAACAGCCAAGAGGCAGTCGGCGTGCTCGGCCTCGACCCCGGTCTGGACGCGCACCCCCAGTAGCACAGCCAGATCGCCGTCGGTGACGCTTTCGAGCAGCTTCGCCTCCCAGCCGAGCCCCGCGGCGGACACAGCGAAGCTTCCGATCGCGTGACCGGCGTCATGGTGGCAATAGCGGAAGGCCCGCTCGCCGTACTTCCACGATTCGCGCCAGTGGATGGACGTGAGGCCCACGAGGACAGCACTCTCAGGAAGCTGTGCCGCGATCTTCAGCCACGCTTCACTCGACAGCTCCGCCCGGATCTCGAGTGCGTGCTCGAACGGTGTGTAGTGGTAGACCGCGGGCCGCGGATGCAGACCGGCGATGGGTCCGGCGACCAGGTAGCCCTCGGTCGGATGAAGGTTACCGCTCGAGGGATTGACCCGGAGCGACCAACGCGAGCTCCCGGCCCGCTTCCAGGCGGAGAGGGCGAGCGCATCCTGGAAGAGTTGGGAGATCGAGACACGGTCCAGCGCGGTTCGGGCCATGCGACCGAGCGCGAACGCGGACTCATAGCGCGGCTCGGGCTCCACCGGCGAGAGATCGAGAGGCAGCACAGCGGCGCCTTCGAAGTTGCGGAACGGATCGGGTTGGGTGTCCCAGTCCATGTAACCTAGAGCGGGCGCAAACCGAAACGGCTGGTGCTTCGATCGAACATGGTACGCTAGTGTAGTGCTTCGTTGTTCTTGGAACTTAAACGGCGATTGGCACGAATGACCTTCTGCAGAATGTCATTGGCCTTGGCGGTCCAGACGAAGGGCTTGGGGTCGCGATTATGCACGGCGATA
>JBOIDL010000208.1:0-6535 GCA_050740435.1 Gammaproteobacteria bacterium | reverse complement strand
GGGAACAAGCCCTCGGGCCCGAGCATCCCAACGTGGCCGCGAGCGTCAACAACCTGGCCGAGATCTATCGCGCCCAAGGCCAGTACACCAAGTCAGAGCCGCTCTATCAGCGCTCACTGGCCATCGCGGAGAAGGTCCTAGGCCCCGACCATCCCAACGTGGCCCAAAGCCTCAACAACCTGGCCGAGCTCTATCGCGCCCAAGGCCAGTACGCCAAGTCAGAGCTGCTCCATCAGCGGGCGCTTGCCATCCTCGAGAAGGGCCTCGGCCCCGAGCATCCCAATGTGGCCACCAGCCTCAACAACCTGGCGGGGCTCTACAAGGACCAAGACCGGTACGACAAAGCCGAGCCGCTCTATCAGCGCTCACTCGCCATGTCGGAGAAAGCCCTCGGCCCCGAGCATCCCGATGTGGCTACAAGCCTCAACAACCTGGCCCGGCTTTATAACGCGCAAGGCCAGTACGCCAAGTCAGAGCCGCTCTATCAACGTGCGCTCACCATTTGGGAGAAAGCCCTCAGCCCCGGGCATCCCAATGTGGCCGCGAGCCTCAACAACCTGGCGTCGCTCTACTTCGCCCAAGGCCAGTACGAGAAGGCCGCGCCGCTCTATCAACGCGCGCTCGCCATCTCGGAGAAGGCCCTCGGCCCCGAGCATCCTCATGTGGCCACCGACCTCAACAACCTGGCCGGGCTCTATTACGCCCAAGGCCAGTACGGGAAGGCCGAGCCGCTCTATCAACGCGCACTTCAGATCCTTCAAAAAGCTCTGCCCTCGAACCATCCTAGCCTTGTTCAGGTGATGGAAAATTACTCGACGCTACTTGGAGAACTCAACCGCTGTGCGGAGGCCAAAGAATGGCAGGTCAAGGCAGACGCCGCTCGTCGGTAGCACGAAAAACCGTAGCCCGCCATGATCGCTACGCGTCCGCAAGCAATACTTAACCTGTTAGCTTTGTCGGTACGGGCGGGTTTTGCGACCCTTACTGAGAGTCCACATTGGCTAAGGATGAACAAAACGAACTTTCACCTTGGATGGTGTGCACCGCGCACCACGACTTGGGAGGCGATGTTGCTGTCTATACGCCATAGGCGTATAGTTGCACCGGTGTTCACATTCATCGAGTCGTCCGCGTTCGAACGGCTCTGTCCCCTGTACCTGGACGATGATGAGTACGTCGAACTGCAGCAGTTCATGATGCAAAACCCAGAGGCCGGCCAGGTCGTTCGCGGCTCGGGTGGCGTTCGGAAACTACGTTGGGCGCGGCCGGGTATGGGCAAGCGCGGCGGGCTACGAGTCATTCATTTCGTACGGTACGAAACGAACGAGTTCTGGATGTTGACGATCTATGCCAAAGCCGCGCGCGACGATGTCCCCGCGCATATTCTGAAGCAGTTGTTAGAGGCATTCCGAAATGAGTAAGAAGCTTACTGGAAAGGCGTTAGCCAAATTCGAGGCCGAGCGTGATGTGTGGCAAGAAGTCCTAGACGGCGTACGAGAGATCAAGGCGGGCGGAGGTAAACGCACGCAAGTGGAACCGAAGTCTCGTGTAGTCCGCGTGCGTCTGAAGAGCGGGCTCTCCCAAGCACAGTTCGCAGCAGCCCTTGGTGTTTCGAAGCGCACTCTAGAGCAGTGGGAGCAAGGCCGGCGCGATCCCTCGGGTGCGGCACAGACGCTCCTGAAGATCGCCGAACGTCATCCTGAAGTGTTGCTTGAGGTTGCGGTATGATGCACATGGCTTGTCCCGGTCATCAGGGACCGAACAAGCGTTTCAACCGGACGCGGGGCACCACTGACAAACGCCGAGCGTGATCAAGCGCGTCAAACAGCTGATCACGTGCCCGGCGATCTCTCCCCCGGTCTCTAGCTCGACGCGCCCGATCGCGGTGGAATCAGCAGCATTCCATCCAAGCGTCTAGGATTTCGTCTTGGCAACATATTTCACCCCCGCAACGAGCTCGAAATCCGCGCCCTGGCTCCACAGGGTAGCGCCATAGATTTGTGCGGTTGCAAGTAGGATGCTGTCGGCCACGGGAAGCCGGTATTCGATGCTCACTTTAGCCGCGACCAGGGCAAGCGACGCCGTAAGCTCGACGACCTTCCCTTGTTGCATGAGGGCCACGGCCTGAAGCGCCGCCCCCTCGCCGCGCTGTTGCAGAACGCGTTTGAACACCTCGTAAAGGCTCAAGGTCGGGACGAGCAGATCGCTGGTGGCCTCGATGGTGGGAGCGAAGAACTCGGCACTGGGGCCGTCGGCAAAGTATTCGAGCCAGCCGGATGAATCGACAACGTTCAGATCCGATCCCCCTCACGAGGAACATCCGTATCGATACCTTTTAGAAACCCCCTCAACGTTCTCGCCATACGCAGTGGGATCAACTCGATTCGGCCCTCGAAAAGAATGGCTTGTAGTTTTTGCCCCGGACTGAGCTTAAGCATGCCACGAATACTCGTAGGTATAACCACCTGATATTTAGGAGATATTGTCAATGTTTCCACGAAAGTACCTATCGATATGTTATGCGTATGACGAATATAGCATCGATCGGCGCAACAGGATGCAGTGCGTCCGTGTTGGTTAGAACAACCCGACGACCTTACCCTGATCGTCGATATCGATCTTTTCGGCGGCCGGGACTTTCGGCAGACCGGGCATGGTCATGATGTCGCCGCAGATCATGACGATGAATTCGGCGCCGGCCGAGAGCCTGACCTCACGGATGTTGATCACGTGACCGGCGGGAGCGCCCCGCGCCGCAATGTCGGTCGAGAATGAGTACTGGGTCTTGGCCACGCATACCGGATAGTGCCCGTAGCCGTCGTCTTGCAGCTTCTGGATCTGGGCCTTCACCTTGGCGTCCGCCGCGATTCCCTGCGCGCCATAGGTCTTGGTCGCGATCGCATGCATCTTGTCCCACAAGGGGGCCGAGTCCTCGTACAAGAAGCGGAAATTGCTTTGGCCCTTGGCGATCATTTCCACCACCGTGCGCGCCAGCTCCTCGGCGCCCTTGCCGCCCTCGGCCCAATGCCGCGCCAGCACGACCGGCGCGCCGTGCCCGGACATTTTGGTCTTGGTCAATTCCACCTCGGCTTGGGTGTCCTGCGTGAAGTGATTGAGCGCCACGATGCAGGGCAGCCCGAACTGCGTGCCTATGTTGGAGACATGCCGCTCGAGATTCGTGAGTCCCTTCTCGAGCGCACCGAGGTTTTCGACGCCGAGGGATTTTAGATCCACGCCTCCGTGGTATTTGAGCGCGCGGATGGTGGCCACGATGACCACGGCGTCGGGACGCAATCCGGATTTCCGGCACTTGATGTCGATGAATTTCTCCGCGCCGAGATCGGCGCCGAACCCGGCCTCGGTCACCACATAATCGGAGAGCTTTAGCGCCGCCTTGGTGGCGATGACCGAATTGCAGCCGTGGGCGATGTTGGCAAAGGGCCCGCCGTGGATAAAGGCCGGATTGTTCTCGAGGGTCTGGGCCAGATTCGGTTTCAGTGCGTCCTTCAGCAGCACCGTCATGGCGCCGTGGGCTTTGAGCTCGCGCGCCCGCACCGGCTGCTGCTCACGGGTGTAACCGACCACGATACTACCCAACCGCTCTTTGAGATCCTCGACGGAAGTCGCCAGGCAAAAGATCGCCATGATCTCCGAGGCCACGACGATGTCGAAACCGTCCTGGCGCGGGAAGCCGTTAGCGGGACCGCCGAGCGCGACGGTGATGTCGCGCAAGGCGCGATCGTTCATGTCCACCACTCGGCGCCAGGCAATTCGGCGCCCATCCACCCCCAGCGCATTGCCGTGATGGATATGGTTGTCCAGCAGCGCGGCCAGGAGGTTGTTGGCGAGACCGATGGCATTGAAATCACCGGTAAAGTGCAGGTTGATGTCCTCCATCGGCACCACCTGGGCATAGCCGCCGCCCGCAGCCCCGCCTTTCATTCCAAACACCGGTCCGAGCGAGGGCTCGCGCAGACAGATGCAGGCTTTCTTCCCGAGGCGATTCAGCGCATCCCCGAGTCCGACGGTCGTCGTGGTCTTACCTTCGCCGGCCGGGGTCGGGGTCATGGCCGTGACCAGGACGAGCTTCCCGTCCGGACGCCCGGCGAGACTATCGACATAGTCCAATGATACCTTGGCCTTGTAATGGCCATAGGGTTCGAGGTGCTCATCTGCGATCCCGAGACGGTCGCGGGCGATATCGATGATGCGCTTGAGTTTTGCCGCTTGGGCGATTTCGATGTCAGAAGCCATGCCAGTCCTCCGATGATTTATGGCCGCGGGCAGATTGGAGCGCGGCCTGATTTTTATGCGACAGCGATCAATTACCGGGGCAATTTAACACCCCTTCGCCCCTTTGGAAACGCAAACACCTCACGCTTGGCGAGGCCCCGACTTACGAGGACAATATGCGGCATTGATTCGAGGGCTAAATCTATGTCAACCCTACGCAAGAACGTCACGATTTCCGTCGAGGAATACCTCGAAGGCGAGAAATGGAGCGATATCAAGCATGAATATGTCGCCGGTCAACCATATGCAATGGTGGGTGTCAGCGAGCCGCATAGCCTTATCGTCAGTAATTTGCTCGTCGCTTTTCACCAACACTTGCGCGGCGGCCCGTGCCGGGTGTTCGCTTCTGAACTGAAAGTGAGGGTGGCTGACAACTTTTATTATCCCGATCTGTTCGTTACCTGCGACCCGGCCGACGATCACCTATACTTCAAAATTCACCCTCGCTTGATCATCGAGGTCCTCTCTCCCAGTACCGAGGCCCGCGATACACTCGAAAAACGCGTGGCCTACCAATCCCTCGAAAGCCTGGAAGAATATGCGCTGGTGCGACAGGACAAAGCCGAAGCGCAAGTCTACCGCCGGACATCCCAGGGCTGGGAGATCGAAAGCTACGCCGCGGGCGATCGTATCGAATTCCGCTCGGTCGGATTAAGCCTGCCGATCGCGTCGGTCTTTGAGAACGCGTGGCGGTAGACGCTCATTTTCTGGTAACTTCTTCCCAATCAAGAGAACGAGGCGCTTTACACGAATCGATCTTTCTCCGAAACGACTACGACCCCGGCCGCCAACTCTTCCGTGCCGGACACCGCGGTTTCCGAGCGCGCCATGGCCAAGACCCCTGAAACGCCAATCAAGGCCGCGCCCGCGATCGTCATGCCGTCCGGGACCTCACTCCAGAGGATCCAGCCGATGGCGCTCGCGAAGATCACGGTCGTATAGGTATAAGGCCCCACGCGCGCGGCCGGGGCGAGCGCATAGCCACGGGTGAGCAGTAACTG
Source organism: Gammaproteobacteria bacterium (assembly GCA_050740435.1). Taxonomy (GTDB): domain Bacteria; phylum Pseudomonadota; class Gammaproteobacteria; order JACCXJ01; family JACCXJ01; genus USCg-Taylor. The sequence goes on along the minus strand of JBOIDL010000208.1, from coordinate 1,241 downwards.
TCCCTTGGTCGCAAAAAAACCCGCGAGCGCCATGAGCGCAAGCGCCGGCACGGTGGGCGTCCGCCAAGCCCAGAGCAAGGGCACGGCTGAAACGACCGTGCTGATGGCGCTAAAGTAAAACACGGTGCGCACAGTGGGCTCGGTCGCGGACATCCCGCGCACCGATACCATCGCGACCGCGGCCAGCAATCCCGAGAGGGCTCCGATCATCGCGGCGAAGGTGAAAAGCCCGTGTCCGGGGTTCAGGATCAAGGCCACCCCCAGAAACCCGACCACCGCCGCCCAACCCACCCGCCACGACAGCGTCTCCCCCAGCCACAGCAACGCGATGGGCGCGATGTAGAGCGGCGCGCTGAAGTTGAGCAGCACGGCCTCGCCGAGATTCAAGTGCGCGAGCGCATAGAAGAAGCAATACATCGCGGCGAGCCCTGCGAGCGATCGCAGCAAGTGCTGCGGGAATTGCGCTGTCGCGAGACTCGATACGCCGCCGTAGGCACGAATCCAAGGCAGCAGCGCCACCAAACCGAAACCATTGCGCAAAAACACCACCATCTCGTTCGGAAGCTCGCCGGAGGCGATGCGGATCGCCGTGCTCATGAGCGCCATCATCAGCGAGGCGCCAACGGCACAAAGGGCGCCACGGGTCATAGTGTGAATAACCATCCCGGCTCTGCTTCTCAAATCTATTCCCCGCGGTCTTGCCGCCGGACTTTAGCGATGGGTTTCACGGGGTTGCATTCCCGTGGTAGCGAAATCTAAATTGACTAAACGCGCGTTCATTCTAACTTAGTATTCTAGGCACGGGCGCCGGCACCCAATACTCGGTGCGCAAGGATGACCTAAACCGTTCCCAACGGGTCACCGCTAGGAACATGGAATACAGCAAAAATCCAAGTTACCAAATCATGCCGGTTCTGGTAGCATCGTGCTTCATGCGCGCTCAAAGTACCTTATTCGGCCGTTCTCGGCTGCCTAGGTCATGACCCGCTATATCTTCGTCACCGGCGGTGTGGTGTCTTCGCTCGGCAAGGGGATCGCATCAGCCTCGCTGGGGGCGCTGCTCGAAGCGCGCGGGCTCAAGGTCACGCTCATCAAACTCGACCCCTACATCAATGTCGATCCCGGCACCATGAGCCCGTTTCAGCATGGCGAGGTGTACGTGACCGAAGACGGCACGGAAACCGACCTCGATCTCGGGCATTACGAGCGCTTCGTGCGCACGCGCATGGGCAAGCGCAACA
>JBOIDL010000207.1:0-6568 GCA_050740435.1 Gammaproteobacteria bacterium | reverse complement strand
TCTGCAAGCAGGCATTCGGAGCGACCGAGAGCTTGCCCGACGGACGCCTCGGCCATGCGGAAATCCGTCTGGGCGATTCCGTGATCATGCTGGCGGATGAATTCCCGGAGTTTGGCGGCAAGGCGCCGCCAACGCTGGGCGGCTCGCCCGTCTGCATCCATCTCTATGTCGACGGCGTCGACGCATTCTTCGGAAAAGCGCTAGCCGCCGGCGCCAAGGAGCGGAACCCCGTTACGGATCAGTTCTACGGCAACCGCTCCGGCCAACTGGAAGACCCGTTCGGACATCTTTGGTGGGTGGCCACGCATAAGGAAGACGCCGCGCCAGAGGAGATGCAGAAGTGCGTCAAGGCGATGGTCGCGGCGAAACGTAAGTCGCATTGAGGTATCGCGGAGGAACGCTATGGACGAAGACCTTGATCAGATGACACGTGAGGAACTGATCGACGAAGTTAAGAAGTTGCGGCAAGGCATCCGTCAGCACCGCGACAGCAGCCGACACGAACTTTGTTGGCATCATCCTGCACTTTGGGGGCTGTTGCCAGAAACGACAAATCCAATCCCCGTCGTACCGGAATGGCCGGAGTTCATCAGAGGCTGTGTGAGATATCGGCAATCGCTGGACGAGCAGGCACCCCACGCCCCACGAACGAATCAGCCGTACGAAACGTGAATCATTGGGGCTCTTCCTGTGAAAGAACGGGAGAAACAATGAACGACTATAAACTGGAACCACATTTGTACGCATACCGGACGTCTGGCCAGCCCTGCCGGGATCATCGGCCCTGTGCCCGAAGGCGTCCGTGTGAATTTTTACTCGGCGGGCGGCAAGATTATCGGCCTGAACATGCGTGACGAATTTCGGCAGGCTCAACAGCAAGCACACGTTCTCCTTCGGGCACCATTAAGGCAACGTCGCTCGCTATCGCCTGAAACTCTCGGACTTACAAGGAGTGGCGGAAGCATCATCAGCCAAGGCGGTAGGCCGACACCTTCCGGATTCGGAATTCCATATGGGTCTGCATCCAGTTTGACGTTCGCCAGAATGGCCGCGTGGTCGAACAAGCGGCTGGCATTTTCCTTACCGCCGCCTGATTCGTCTCGGTGCCCCCGCCGCTTCCTTGGGGTTTCGCTCTTGGAGCTCGCGACAGCGCTCGGCGGTGCGCGTGCGGATGATCTGGGCGAGGCGCGCGACGTCGGGGCTGGGGAAGTCGGCGTCCGAGAACGCGAGATAGAGCTGGCCGCTCCGCTCTGCGCCCGACTTCAGGGGCAGCGGCTTGAGCGAGCCGGCACGCAGCTCGTCGCCGATCCACTCCTCAGGAAGCCACGCGAACGCCAGCCCCATCGACAACGCGCGGATCGACGTCGCCTTGTTGCTTACCGTCCAGCGCAACTCGACGCCTTGCACTTCGCGCTGGCGCTGCGTTCCCGTGTCGCGAATGAAGATGCGGCGATGGCGCCTCAGGTCGCGGTCGGTGACGCTGCGTCCGAGTCGGTGCAGCGGATGGTCCGGATGCGCGACGGCAATGCCTCGCATGGTCATGAGCACAGTGCCCGACACGCCGGACGACTGGGATCCGATCGCGAGGTCGACCTTGCCCTGCGCGAGTATCTCCTCGGTGCCGGTGAGCACCGTCTCGAAGACCTCGATGCGCGTCTCGGGGCGTTGGCGCGCGAACTCGGCGAGGCACTCGAGCAGCAGCCACGTCGGAAACAGGATCTCAACCGCGATCCGGATCTCGGGCTGTCATTCCATCGCCATTTCCGCAGCACCGCGCTCGAGCGTCGCCGCATCCTCCAGCAAGGTGCGCGCGCGCCGGTAAAGCACCTGTCCCTCCTGCGTGAGCACCGCCTTGCGGCCGCGGATCTCGAAGATCTTGAGGTCCAGCAAACGCTCGATCTTCTGCACCGCGTAGGTGACGGTCGACTGGCTCTTGTGCAGCGCGGCCGCCGCCTGCGCATAGCCGCCGGCCTCCACCACGGCCTGCAGCGCGCGCCATTGCTCGAGGCTGATGCGAGTCGATACCATAATCGAAGGATTCGATGGATTGGGTCGAAATAATGCGCTTTTTTATCGGATCGGACTAGCGTGAAATGGAGTCGGCCAACCAACTTAGTGGAGACATCCATGAAAACGCTCCTGCGGATCCAGGCTAGCATTTTCTGCGACGGCGGCCAGTCGAGCCGTCTCGCGGCGCGCTTCGTCGCGCAACGGCAGGCGGCCACTAAGAGCGCGGCCTTCTCCTTCTCCAAGCCCGCCTTGACATACACCCCGTCGACCCACAAATAGACGACCTCTAAGTCTTCGAGCGAGCGTTGATTCCATAATTCGAATTCCCCCGCCCACTTCGCTTTCAGCCGCGCTACCGAACTCCCCGAGAGCGGTGCCCCTTCCCCGAGCAGTCCCCGCAGGGCGAGTTCAAAGTCGCCCATGGATAACCCATGGAGATACAAGCTGGGAAGAAGATCCGCCACCGCCTGCGTCCGGCGAACAAAGAGAGGCAGGAGCCGACTCTCAAAACGCTCCTCCACCCCGCGTACCCGCGGCCTCGCGAGCGCCACCGTCCCACAGCTGAGCGCGAGCTTGCGCACCTTCCCATACCCGTTGCGGTACCCGCCCGGGCCGTCTATCTCCGCTCGGCGTTCCGATTTCTCTCGCCCTAAGAACACCGTGACTTTCTCTTCGAGCAGATCTTGCAAATACCCTTGAATCCGCCCACGGACCCACGTGGCGCCCCGAGGATGGAATGATCTGGGCACGCAGCTTGGCGTGGGGCGCAACCACGCCATGGAAACGGATGAGATGCAACCGCGGACGGGGGATGAGCGCGGCGAGTCGCTGCATAAACTCTAGGGTGACATCACGATATGGGTGGTGCCGTCGTGGTAGGGGCTTTTGAGTTGCAGCACGACGTCCCCGGCCCGATTGCGTGTCAGCCGTTCATTGGCAATGGCTGGGCGGGTCCGACATTCTCGTGTTTTCCTTTACGACGTTAAACTGGCTTATCCGCCTTTTGGTTTTGAGCGGCGCCGCTCGCTTTCGCGGATCGTTTCGGTCAAGTCCTCAGCCGGGCGGATCTCGAAGGGTCCTGCCTTCACACCTGGGTGGTTCGACATCAATTGGATGGCGTGATTTAGGTCCCTGGCTTCGAGCACCAGGATTCCACCCAGCTGCTCTTTCGTCTCGGCATACGGGCCATCGGTGATGGACACCTTGCCGCTCGTCCAGCGCAAGGTGGTGGCGTTGTGAGCGCTTTGGAGCGCTTCCCCACCAACAAAATGACCGTTCTTCCGCAGCACGTCGTCGTAGGCAAAGCACTCGTCCATCATGGCGTTCCGCTCGCTTTCGGACATCGTTTCCCACTTCTTCTCTTCCATGTATCCAAGGCATATGTATTTCATAATTTTCTCCTGATTTGCGGCAGTCACGGACTTTGTACCTTTCGATCTGGGCGCGCAGCCGCTTATTGCGCGCGATGTTCGGGCGTGGAGGCGTGGTCGAAGTCCTCGGCTTCGAACACCTGGCGAATCTCGATCTCCGCCTCTTCGCCCGGCATAGGGTTAGGGCAGCGTTTGACCCAGTCGATCGCCTCTTGCAGCGACTTGCACCTCAAGATCCAGAAGCCAGCGACCAGCTCCTTGGTCTCGGCAAACGGCCCGTCGATCACGGTCCGCTTTTCTCCAGAGAACTTGACCCGCGCGCCCTTCGAACTTGCCTGAAGCCCTTCGCCCGCCAGCAACAGACCGGCTTTCGCCAGTTCCTCGTTATACTTGGTCATCTCGGCGATGAGTTTCTCGCTCGGCAGAACACCCGCTTCTGAGTTTTTGGTTGCCTTGACTATGATCATGAATCGCATTGTTGTGCCTCCTTATTGCCCTAACTGATCGTGTTTCAATTCTGTTTTGCCCCGGTCTCTCCCGTCGTCACGAGAATCATCCACGACACGCCAAAGCGGTCGGAGACCATCCCGAAACGCGGTGAAAAGAACGTTTTGGCCAACGGCATCTGCACCTGTCCGCCATTCGCCAATGCAGCAAACAGCCGGTCGGCTCCGGCCACGGTGGGCACGCTCAGTGACAGCGCAAAGCCCTCGAAGCTCGGCTGCCCTCCGCAGCGACCGTCGGATGCCATTACCGTCGTCTCGCCGATGCGGAAGCTGGCGTGCATCACCTTGTTGTCAGGAACGTGCGCCATTGTCGGATCCGGACTGTCCTTGAAGTGCATCAGCATGGTCACTTCGGCGTCCAGCGCTTTACGGTAAAATTCGAGGGCCTCTTCGCAGCGGCCGTCGAAGAACAGGTAAGGTTGAACGATGGGGCTGGTTTTTGTCGTGCTCATCTGTTGTGTCTCCTGTTGGTTGAGATTTTCCGTTCCACTCGATGGTCGTTCGGGGATGTCGGAAATCGACAACGAACCGAATTGTGAAGTGGCAGCGGTTCCTGGGGCCCACTCGCTCGGCTTCATTCGCTTTGTGATATGAGATAATGATGCCCGACGCACTCCTTGATCCTAAAACGCTTTCACCTCTGCCGGGAGCGGCTCGATCTCGTCCCGCCGCACCACGCCATGCCTAACCAAGTGTTCCGCCCAGCGGCTGTGTCCGTCGCGGATAACTCCAGCCAGATGTCTGCTTGGCTCAAGGCCGGCGCACGATCCACCCGATAAGAGGCACACGAGATGAACAAAATCGGTGTCGCAGTTATTGGCGCAAGGGGATGTCATCGATTATCCCGGTGTCGATCTCGTGGCCGTCACCGTGAAGGTGCCCCATCACCATACGCTGATTTCCGCGGCACTCGATGCCGGCAAGATGGTGCTGAGTAAGTGGCCGCTCGGCGTCAACCTGGCTCCCTTGCTCCTGTAACCGCGCCTGACCACGTCGCCATCAATGGCACGTTGGCGGGCGGTGCGGTGCCTCCGTCTTTTATCGTGGCGGTGTCTCGCGTGGACAGAATCTGCGCTGGGAGATCAACGGCACCGAAGAGGACCTGGTCCTGACGTCGGGCATCGGCAACCTTCAGGTCGCGGACCTCCTTCTCGAAGGTGGACGTGGCAGCGATCCGGGCGTCAAGCCGATCGCGCTGCCGGACTCCTATGCGGCGGAGCCGGGCGGGCTCTCAGGGGAAGTTGGTGCCAATGTCCTGCGTCTTTATGCACAGCTTGCCCGCGACATTCGAGAGGGAACTCAGGTCGTTCCCGGCTTTGCCCACGCGGTCCGCCGCCACCGCGAGCTCTCTGCAATCGAGTCCGCCGCAGAAAGCGGCTTAACCCAGGATCTGAACTCGGGGCCGGCCCTGTTAACAGCCGCCGCCTCGGAATGAACCTTTGACCAGGAGTTGCATACCATGAGCGCATCCATCGTCCCATACGACGCAAGCGAATTCACCGGCAAGCGAATCCTTGTCACCGGCGGCACTAAGGGAATTGGCAAGGCCATCGTGAATCGCCTGCTACGCAGCGGGGCTACGGTGCTTGCCACCGCCAGAAGCATTCCCGTCGGCAGCGATCCCGAACAATTCATTCAAGCGGACGTCAGCACCCGCGCGGGAGCGGATCACATCATCAAGACAACCTTCGACCGGCTCGGGGGCCTCGACATTTTGATCAACAGCGTCGGCGGTTCTGCCGCGCCGGGTGGCGGCGTGCTGGCGTTGACCGATGACGTCTGGCAACAAGAGTTCGAGCTGAATCTGTTTTCAGCAGTGCGTTTGGACCGCGGCTTTCTTCCCGCGATGCCGAAGCAACGTTCTGGAGTCAGCATCCATGTTTCGTCCATCCAGCGAACGCTCCCATTATTCGAAGCTACCTTGGGCTATGCCGCCGCCAAAGCCGCTCTCACCAATTACGGCAAAGGACTCTCCAAAGAAGTCGGCCCGCACGGCATTCGCGTGGTTAGTGTTGCGCCGGGATTCACCGAAACCAAGGCCGCCGAGGGACTGATCGAGCGGCTGGCGGCGCAAGGGGGGACCGACGCGACGCCGCGAGACAGAAATTTGATGAATTCGCTTGGCGGCATTCCACTGGGCCGACCCAACCGGCCCGAAGAAGTCGCTGAATTGGTCGCGTGTCTCGCTTCCGACCGAGCATCTTCGATCACCGGAAGCGAATACGTCATTGACAGCGGAAACATCCCCACGATCTGAGAGACCAGCAAGATATTGGAGGACACGATGAAAAAAGGAAATGAAACTGCCCAAGCCAGTTGAACCTTACATCCGGGCAATCAATGCCCGTGATGCTGATGCGTTTCAGTCCAGCTTTGCCCATGATGATGCCGAGTGGGGTGAGCGCTACTTTCATTTAACCGATCCGTATGGTCACGACTTGAGCTTCCAAAAACCGCTGCCTGCGTCCGTCGATCCGAATACGGCACCACTAAGCCGATCTTCTTTCCACGTTTCTCTCTATCTATTTGATTAGGTGGACAAAGATGCCTTTTCGCGCCTCAAGATGTACCCATGTTGATATGTAATAATGTGTTGACATGTGCGCTATGGTACGTGGCCATGTACATCGAGCAGATCCCGAACAGGAAGTCCCCACCCGCCGTGCTCCTGCGGGAGTCCTA
>JBOIDL010000206.1:0-6611 GCA_050740435.1 Gammaproteobacteria bacterium | reverse complement strand
GGTCGAGACGACCTTGAGAATCGCCGCGTGGTCAATCCTTTTGCCGTTGGGATTGGCCAATTTGGGGTACTTGATTTCCTGCACCTCGACCTGGCCCGGCCCTAAATAAACGACTCCACGATTCTCTACCATTGCTGTGTCCTCCGGGATGGATGGGTTGTGATGATGGGACTGCTTCGCTGGTCAGGCTTAGGGATTTTAAAAGCCCTTTTTCTCGAAAGGGAAAGTACCGATGAACCTGTGGGATGTCAAACACGCGAATCCTCGGTTCGGCCGTTCATCGGCCTGAGGTCCAAAATTTCGGGGCGTTTTAGCGTCTCGCGCGAGTGAGGGCCAAAGGGGGATTGTCGGCTCAGGGAGCTGAACCGGATGGGCGGGGATATCGGTTGCGAATTACTATTTGTTATGCATGGCGGAGAGGGAGGGATTCGAACCCCCGGTGGGTTGAGCAAGGCTGGGGCAGCGTTGTCGTTCTCTCACTTCGTGAGGCACCCGGTGTGTCCTATGCCTGTCGACTGCCGCGCTAGGATGCCAAGCGCCGCCTGCAGCCCCGTTACCCGTGCCATGGCGGGGTAGTTGAGCTTCTCGGGCGTATCCGTTTGACTGTGATAGTGGGAATAACGGTAAAAGGCCGTGTCGGTGACCATCATCGCCGGATAGCCTTCACGCCAGAAGGAGCGATGGTCGCTCCAGCCAACGCCTGGGACGAACTCGAAGGTGGCGAGCGATTCCGCCGGAAAATCGGAATGGGCACGAAAGGCGGCCACCAGCTCCTTCAGTTGGCTGCGCGAGTCGAAGTTCGACACGAAGCCGATGAAGTTCGCCCGGTCTGGGTAAAAGAATCCGAACAGCGGCGGGTAGCGCTGAGTGTCCGGCTCGTCGCTGTAGTAGCCCAGCATCTCGAGGGAGATCATCAGCCGTATGTCGTCGCCTCGGGCGCGAGCCCCCTCGGCGTATACCTTGCTGCCCATCTCGCCCCAGTAGAAGAACGGCGGTTCCTCATTGACGAAGGCGACGAAGCGCAGCGTGCGCGCCGGCTTCGCCTGAGCCAGCGCGCCGCTGAGCTCCAACAGGGCTGCCACGCCGCTCGCGTTGTCGTTGGCTCCCGGGCTGCCTTTCACCGAATCGTAGTGTGCCCCGATGAGAATAATCTCGCTCGGCTTGTGCAGGCCGGGCAGCGTAACTTCGAGGTTCTCGCTGCGCACACCGTGGGCTTCGTAGCTCTGGGACGCGACCTGATAGCCCAGCGGCGCCCATTGCGCGCGAAGATAATCCGCTGCGGCCTGCAGCGCCTGCGAGCGGAACACATTGCGCTCGCCGATCTCCCCTGCCAGCTTGCGCACGTGGGCCTGCAATCGGTCCTCAAGCGCCGCCAGTTCCGTTGCCTGGTTGACGTCCGGCGCGCGGAAGCGGGGATCGCTCATTGGGCTGCCCGCGAGGTTCAGCAAGACGAGCGCCAATCCAACCAGCGGAGGGACATTACACTTTGCTCGGCTGCCTGATCTGAACGTCACCTTCAACCAGATCCGACCGCCAAATCGCCGCAGATTCGAAAGAACGGGGTAATTGCCGGGTTATGCCTAAATCCCCATTAGAGGGGTGGCCCGGCATTGGGTCCGAGCATGGCCTTCCGAACGAGCGGTATCGGCGGTCCACCATTAGAGAGGAATGTGTCATGAAACGGCCGCCAGGCCTTGCGTCCGCCACGGGATGCGGTCCATTCCTCGCGCAGCTTCCGGATCATCAATTTTCCCAGGGTGTAGTTTAAATAGGCCGGATCGAATGTGCCGCGTGCCGCCTGTTGCCTGGCATTGCCGGGGTCCTGATAAGCGAGTTCGCGAAACATCTGTTCCGATTCTTTCAATGTCATACCGCGTGTATGCAACCCGAGCGCGGAGAGAAAACGTACGTCTCGCCTCAGGGCGTCGAGCAGCTGGCCGATGTGGATCTTTGGATCACCCTTGCCCAGCCCGGCCTCCCACATCAGCTCCTCGGTATAGTGCGCCCATCCCTCGGCAAAGCCGTAGCTTACGAACAACTGCCCGAGCTTAGACTGCAAGCGGCGCGCCTGCAGGGACTGCAGGAAGTGTCCTGGCCACACCTCGTGGACCGAGATAAACAGCAGGGTCGCCTGGCCCGGGATGTATCCCTCGCGGTCCGCTTTGGACCACGCGGGATCCGGTGGGGCGACATAGTAGACGGCTGGCAGCCCCTTATCGAAAGCACCCGGGATGTCGATGTAGGCGGGATTCCAGCGCCGATAGGGGGGTGATTCGGCAACCTCGGCCTTCTCGGCACCCGGGAGGGTTACCAGATCCTTGGCGAGCACGAATCGTTTGAGCTCGGGGAGCTGCCGGCGTGCACCGTTGACGGCCCCGTTTTTCGGCTTGTCTGTCTGTACGGCGGCGATGCACTCCTGAATGGTTTTTTGCGAGAAGCTTGCACACGCCTGACGCAGGGCGCGGAGGTTACGATCGACGTCTTCACGACCGATCTTCTCCAGCCGGTCGATGGACACCTCCACTCTTTCGGTGTCTCTCAGCATCTGAGCAAAGAGGTTGGCGCCTAAGGCAAAGTCATCTGTGGCCTGCGCACGCTGTGCCTCGAACCATTGCGTCAGTTCCTTCAGGACCCGCATCGCTTGCTCATTCGCAGCCCGGAATTCGGTTTGTAGCGCCGCATCGTGCACCCCGGCGAATACTTTTGGAACATCCTCTTGGTAATAGGCGGCGAGCCCCCCGAAGAACTTCTTGCCGATATCCACGTAGGTGTGGGGAAGCGGTGTGCGCAGATTGCTGCGGATCTGCTCAACCGCCTTGGGTAAGGCCTTAGCATAATGGATATACGCCCGCATGCGTGCATCGAGCGGTGCATACGCGCGGGCCACATAGACGTTGGGATCCAGGGCGCTTGCATAGGCCATGGGATTCTTAAACGGCCAGCGCGCCGATGTTAGCCAGAAGAGATCGCGGTCGATCACAGCAATCAGATGATCACGCTCGAAGCGTTGCTGCTTATCTAGTTTGGCGGGGTCGAACTCCAACGCCCCCTTGCGATTCGACCCTAGGCGTTCGGCCTCCTTTGCCAGCCCTGCAGGGCTCCAATCGGGCAGCTTGCCGTCGAACTCGTGGCGGCCAGCGCGCACAGCGAAGTCGGGGTGGGCGACGAAGTAATGCTCCACGAAGTGATCGACGAACGTATCCCAATCCAAAGCACGGGTTTCCGCTAGGCTTCGTTGATAGACGGCAACAAATGCAAATGCCACCAGGCATAGGGCCACCTTTCCAGGGCAGCTCAGCGCTCTACTCAGCATGGTTTCTTATCCTAGTTGAACTCATTCAGCCCACTTGACGTCAATCTCGGCGCGCTTGCTCGTGGAACGAGGACCCGAGGTCATGCAACCTAGCGACCGGGATCTTCACTGGGTCAAAGCATATGCAACCGCCAAGTAACCAAGGTGTGGGGATAAACACCGTGATCCCCTCCTCATCGCTTCCAAGCGAGTGTGGCGCATGACCACGTTGGACGCGATCGAACAGTGAGTGCGCGAGCCGGCCCTCGGCAGCCTGTTCGCCCCGGCAAAGTTGGGAACTCGGCTATGATGGGAAACGGGAAACGCCCGGTGCTGCTTTGCACCAGCATATCCCAGACCGTCTGTCGGGCCTGATCTATGTCTGCATAAGACGCGCGCATAATTCCAGGGCAAGGAAGAGCTGAGGTGCAGTAGATGGTGAATCTTAAGCTCTAATCGGATGGGAGATCGAGTGGTTCAGAAGATCCCTGATTCTAAATCCCGACGGAGGTGTCGTATGCCAGAGCAGATTTCCAAGTATCCGGAGGTCACGATCAAGGTCCTCAAGGGGGCGGGAGCTCGCTGTGGGGAAGGGGCGGAACAAAAAATCTTAACCCAGTGTCCTCGCGAACGATTTTGTGCCTTACCGAGCGGGGAGGTTTGCGTCTATGGCATCGAAGAAATCCCACAGATGACACAGATCACCGCTAACGAGCTCGCTAGGGTTGTGTGCCCTCCTAAACCGCAGTCGTCGATGGGATCTTTATCTCTATCGAGCCCGGAGATAGTGCTTCTGGGAGTAACTTTCGCCATGGGAGCCGCAGTGGGTTGGTTTGGGCACAAGATCAATTCGCGGAAGAACCATGACTTGATTTGAGGGGCGCTGACATAGCCGGAGCGCATCTTCAAGGCGATGGGAATCCACCGCGACCGGCGCAGGGCTTCGGCAATTTCACCACCCCCCGCTAAAAAGCTCCGGCACAAGGCAAAGCGGGAGCGCGGGTCAGGTTCTCGGGAGAGAAGCGGACCGTGATCGACGGCCCATTCACCGAGACAAAGGAACTGGTCGCCGGATTCTGGCTCTGGAAGTGCAAGTCGCTGCAAGAGGCGATTGATTGGGTCAAGCGCTGTCCTAATCCCATGCCAGGCGAGGAGTCTGACATTGAGATTCGCCAGGTGTTTGAAGCGGAGGATTTCAGCGCTGAGTTTGCCCCCGAGCATCGCGAGGAGGCGGAGCGCGTTTACAAACAAGTGAGCTGCTCATGATGAACTACTGCGGAAGTGTGAATAAATGATCGCGTTGACTCGTTGTCGATTTTGGCCTTCGCCAAACGACTGTGTAAACAGCCAATCATAAACAGGAGACAATCATGAAATACATCTGCCTGGGATACATTGAAACCATGTCCGAAAGCGAGCGCAAATGCGATGGTGGACGAATCGCACGAACGATTGGACCGCGTTACCAGCGAGAAGGCGATCGATTAAGGCGTGCACCGCGCGCCTCACATCTTTTTTCTAACGATCCGCCTCGGGGTCAGCTCCTGCGAGCGCGCTCAAGTTCTTGGTTAGAGCCGTGGCGACCGCTTGAGGCGATCGATGCCATAGAACAAACCGAGGCCGCTGGCTAGCAGCAGCGCAAGACTGACGAAGGCAACGCCGTATCCCGCGAGTTCGATCACGTAACCGAAGACCGGTCCAGCGATAAGCAGACCGAGCCAGTCGATCATCGTAAAGAAGGCCATAGCGGAGCCTCGCTGGCGGGGCTCGGCGCGTTCCACGACCAGACTGAAGAGCACGGGGTAGGTGTAACCATGACCGGTTCCGCAAAGGAGTCCCGCTACCAGCACGTGCACGGGCGTCTGTGCGGCCGACAGAACGGTGAAGCCTAGCGCATAAGAAGACATCGCAATGCCGAGCATGCGCCGTGTCCCGAGCCGATCCGGGACCCAGCCCAAGAACACCCGCAGTGCGACGGCGATCGTGGCATAGGCGATACAGAAACTGCCGACGCTACCTATATTCACGGTGGATATAAATGTCTTCAGAAACGCGAAGAGCCCCTGCATCGAGACGAAAAACGCGACCGACGCGCACCACATCGGCAGCAGATTCCACTGAGTCGCGGCCGCGAAGATACCGCGCGACGGAAGGCTGGCGTCGCCATGCGTGACCAGCACATCGCGTAGCGGCAAACACATGAGCAAGCCGATAACGGCAAAACCAAGGGCGCCGAAGAACAGCTCCCGGTAGTTGGCGTATGCCAGGATGACATCGCCAAACTGTGCACCGAGCCCGATCGTGATCAACCCCGCGGTGCCGAAGATAGCCAAGCCGTGGGTGCGTCGCTGTGCAGGGACGAGGTCAGCACCATAAGTAAACAAGGCCGTGTACCACATAGTGTGGGCCACGCCATCGAGCAGGCGTACGAGGTACACAAACGGTCCCAGCGAGTCGATGAAGAGATAAAGCGTGATCGTGACGATAAATAGTACGCAACCGCCGAGGATCATAACGCACCGGCCGCGTGCGTCCATGACCTGTCCTACGAGCGGCCACGCGATCACCGCACCCAACGCCTGCGCCGCCATGATGCGACCGATTTCCGCCTCCCCCGCCCCAAGCTGTTGCAGAAAACCGGGCAGGTGTACGAACAGAAAGCCCGCGAGACTGAGCATCGACGTAGCGCACGCGGCCAGCACGAACGCGCGCGTGAACAGAGGCTCCTTCATGGGTGGCCTTTGCCCTGCCCCTGGTTAGCTAACGCGACCTGCTGGACTGCGGGCAGGGTTGTTCTATAAGTCCCAGAAGCCACCAACGACACCGCCTCCCTACGATTTAGAACCCGTTAATCACCCGCGGAGGTGGCGCGTTGCTATACGCCAACGGCCGAGGACATCACATGGTGCGATATCGGTGCACCAAGGGCGATACGACGCGGTTGGGTTTATCCTGTTGCTCAAGACCTTTCAGCTATCGAGAAGGGCGTAACGGCGGATGATTTCATCCGCTAGATGATGAAAAATCTGGCAGTCCCTTGGTCCCTGCCCGACGATCCTGTCGACGCTTTCGCTGTATCCGCCGTCTTGCCACCAAAAAAAGCTAGTTGCGCTGGTATGTCCCGATTAGTTGCACCTGATCGAGGATATGACCCTGCATCGCATTTTCCAGTGCTGCTGCAGTTGGTTTGCCGAGGTCGGGCAACACCACATCGAGCGCATAGAGCTTGTGGAAGTAACGATGGCGGCCGATCGGCGGGCAGGGGCCCCCGTAGCCTGTGCGCTTCCAGTCGTTCAACCCCTCGCGTGTGCCGGACGGC
>JBOIDL010000205.1:0-6726 GCA_050740435.1 Gammaproteobacteria bacterium | reverse complement strand
CCTCGGCCCCGATTTCTTGATGCGGAAGAACATGGCCACCCTCCATTCAGGCCACCAGGATTCTCACACACCAATCCCATCATATCAATAGCAATAAAGACGATACGTGGCACCATGTTTTAGCGCCTTCCCAAAAACAGCCACTGAATTTATTGACGTTTTTACCTACTCCAGCCTCCCAACTGTCGAAGATGGGTTAGGGAATGGTCGGACACTCGTAGGTACCTCCGATTGGGATGTAGTGAACGGGTGCGTTTAGCATGGAAGGTAGGATAGAGGGGTACGGCGACAACGGGTGACGTCCGGTTATCGCTTCGCGGCGTGATCCGTGTTCGGGGACGGACCGGTTGATGGTATGCCAAGCATGAGCCCTCGGATCTAGCAGCACTATCGGCACCCAAACGGCTCACAGCCAAACGGATGGCTGTAGAATTTCTATGACCAAAGGGCGGACACGACAGCGCATGTCGTCACCTGTGGTACCTTTTGTGGGATCTCAACACGTCCAACGCCGCGACTTGTGGTGATGGACCATATTCGTGCGTTATCAACACAGAGTCTTGGATCTGTGATACGGGCATCTTGAATATTCAACCGACGCCAAGGGTAGAGACGATCTTGACAACCGGTTCATCAAGAACGGAGGTGATAGCCTCCGGCTCCAGTTGGATTGAAGGCGCGGCACTTCAACAGCTTGAAAAGACGGCTGAACTCCCTGGGATGTTGCGGGCGGTTGGAATGCCGGATCTGCACCCCGGCAAGGGATCACCAGTCGGGGCGGTCTTCGCTTGCGAGGGCTGGATCTACCCGGCGCTCGTGGGTAACGACATTGGCTGCGGGGTTATGGGCGCTCGATCTGCCCACCCACAAGTTACCGTTAGAAAAGTGGGTCAAGCGCCTGCGGAGGATGGCGGAACCGTGGGATGGGAATAAGCAGGACTGGTTAAATGGCTACGGACAGCAAGCGAGCACCTTTGATACGGCGTTGGGCACTATCGGTGGCGGCAACCACTTCGCGGAGCTGCAGAAAATCGAACATGTAGTCGACCAGCAAGCGTTGACGGCGTTGGGCGTCGACCCGAACCGACTGGTGCTGCTCGTGCATAGTGGGTCTCGGGGACTCGGCGAGGCCATTTTAAGAGAACATGTTCAGCGATATCGCGGCGAAGGTCTGCAAGAGGACGGCGATGCGGCATGGGATTATTTGAAGCGCCATGCGGCGGCGATGGTTTGGGCCACGGCTAACCGCGGACTCATCGCCCACCGCTTTGCCGGCCTGCTGGGTACAGTGTCCGAAATGTTCCTGGACCGGTGTCACAACAGCGTCGAGCCGACGGAATTTGGGGGCTGCCGTTGTTGGCTGCATCGTAAGGGTGCTACGCCGGCAACCCAAGGGCCAGTCGTGATTCCTGGATCTCGCGGCGATTGGAGTTATCTCGTCATGCCAGAAGTGCCGGCACAGCAGCCGGACCGTGGGCTCTACTCGCTTGCGCATGGCGCGGGTCGCAAGTTCAATCGCGGCGAAATGAAAGGGCGAGTGCGGGAGCGTTGTTCGGCTGCGGCCTTGACTCGCACCCGGCTCGGAAGCCATGTGATCTGTGACGATCGTGACTTGCTATACGAGGAAGCGCCGCAGGCGTACAAGGACGTCGATAGGGTGGTCCGTGACCTCACGGATGCGGGGCTGGCGCGCGTAATCGCGGTTCTACGCCCGTTGATTACTTATAAGACGGCAGATCTGCACCGGATCAAGCATGGTGCGCGATAGCGAGACCTGGGCACAGATATCCTCGGGCCGCGGGCCTGCGGAATGTTGCTGGGTGGTTGCGCAGGTCATCGAGTGCTTGAAGGCGGAATGTGTGCTCGCTGGAGTGCGGTTGGACCCGATCGATATTGTGGCTGGACCGGAACCGGGAACCCTCCGCTCGGCTTTGCTACGATGCTCGGGCGATGGTCAAGATGCACTGCTCAGTAACTGGGTTGGTACCATCCAGTGGATCGGCCGTAGCACCTTTCGGCCGTTACATCGTCGCCGTAACTGGTATGTGAGCGTCGCCCGCTGGGATCCGCCGGAGTTACACGGCCTGGAGCCGAAAGACCTACGGTATGACACCCTGCGTGCCACCGGACCGGGCGGCCAGCACGTTAACCGCACCGAGAGCGCAGTGCGCGCTACCCATGTGCCGACGGGTGTCAGTGCCATCGCTCGTGACGAACGTTCGCAGCACATAAACAAGCGAGTGGCACTGGCGCGCTTGATACTGCGATTGCACGAACGGAACCAGGAGATCACCGAGGGCGCGGATCGACAGCGGTGGTCGCAACACAATCAGTTGGTTCGCGGCAACGCGGTGCGGATCTTTCAAGGGCTGGAGTTTCGGCAGAAGGAGGAATAAGGCACTAGCGTACATGACCGCCACGACGGATACCATCTCGTCGCGGCACCGACTGGTGAGACGGGATGGAGGGTCGGTGCAACGAAGCGGAAATTAAGACCGTAGACCCAATCTCTGTCACGATGAGTCGGTTACTCGAACTAAGTAACAACTGACCAAGGCCAGCCACAGATTAACGAGGTCTATACTGATGCGAACACGTGAACTCTCGGCGCAGGACATTGAGTATTTGGTCCGCATGAATGACCAACTCAAAAAGATTGAAGCTTTTATAAAGAACGAAGCAGCGCGCATAGAACGGGAAATTGGTCAGCGCCATGTAACCTTTCGCGATGATGTCGACCGAGCGGACAAATTGCCGCCTCAAATTGATCCAGACTCGGACTGGTTAACCGATACGGAGTTGGAGGTTGAACTCACTGCCTGGCTGCGAAAGGACGACCCGGCCTATAATCCCGAAATCGACAATATTCTTTACTGCGACGAACATCTGGCGATCCTATACGTACGCGACGATGGCGATGATAATTGGAATGAGATCGGAGATCCTCAGCATCCTCTATTTAGAGATAAGGTACCGTTTTGCTACTTGATGCATCACCTATTCTTCGATTCCGACCTTGGTATCGATCAGATTCTCCGGATTGGCAGTTTCTGGATCGACGTTAAGAGTACACGCCAGCGGAAGTACGCATTGGTGTAGACGTGTGTTTCGCCACAAACTAAGGATCCCGTTTGTGGCGCTATGTATATGTATAAACGATTAGCCGAGTTTTCGCGCGAGATCTTCGGCTCTTAAGTGTGTATAGCGGCGCAGCATGCGCAAGTCCTTGTGGCCCGTGATGCTCGCGACTTCCATAATATTGAGGCCCCGCTCAAAAAAGCGTGTGGTGGCCTCGTGGCGTAGATCGTGGAAATGCAAATTCTCGATGCCGGCGCGGCGTACCGCTCGGACGAAGGCTTGTTTAACTGCTTCTGTGGTGAGTCCCGGGAAGACAGTCCCGTGCGCACTCTGCGGAAGTGAACGCAGGGCCGCTACCGCAGCCGTCGATAGCGGCACCGTCCGTGGGTCGCCGTTCTTGGTGTCCGGCAGATACGCGATTCGGTGCGCTAGGTCGACATGCTCCCAGCGTAAGGCGACGAGTTCTCCGAGGCGCATTGCGGTCTCGATCGCAAGGCGCACGATCGGAAGCAGGTGCGGATTCCTGGCCTCGCGGCAGGCGCTTAATAGGCGCGTTTCTTCACTCTCGGCACCATTCCTTCCAGTGCACAGCCGACGATCGCGAGCTTTCGTGTGGGCCGGCAATTTTATGTCGCGAACCGGATTGTGCACATAGAGACCCCATTCCCTTCGGGCGACCTCGAAGAGGTGCGAGAGGATCACCAGGTCCCGCTTTACGGTAGCGCCAGAGACTTGCTTAAGGCGCTCGTCCCGCCAGCGGGCGATATCGACCCCGCGGATGCGTGCGACGATGTGCTGGGTGAGGGGGTGGCGCAGCCAAGCGCGGATGCGGGCGGACTCGGGTGCCGCACCCTTCTTGTGCGGTGTGACCTCTTCGAGGTAACGCTCGAGGAGTTCCCCCAAAGTCGTCGATTCGGTTTCAGACCGGGATATGAACACGCCCCGGTCCATTTCGTGTTCGACTTCCCGGGCCCATAGTCCGGCCGCAGCGCGCGCTTCAAACGTCTTGGACTCAGGCGAGTAGCCCTTCTTGCGGATCTGTGCCTGCCACTGATAAGGACCACGCTTGCGGATTGTAGCCATAAATCACACTCCTCACTATGTGGAGACGAGTGTGACATCGCTGTGACAAATAATCAGTAGAAAAACCCTAATTCCGATTCAGAGGGTTTCTAACTCATTGATTTATTGGTCGGGGTGACACGATTCGAACGTGCGACTCCTGCCTCCCGAAGGCAGTGCTCTACCAGGCTGAGCTACACCCCGTGGCTAGATATTAAGAGAGGCGGTTGACCGCGAATTCCGCGAGCGCGCGCAAGCCCTCGTTGTGCCGCGAAGGCACAAGCCGCTCGATCGTTGTGAGGGCGCTCCCGGCTTCTGCACGCGCGAACTCCGCAGTGTAAGCGATAGCGCCGGTGGCTTCAATCGCCCGCATCACCGCGCGCGCGTGCTCGCGCCCCCCCTGTTCGATGGCCGTACGAACCACGGCTCGCTGCTCCGCATCGCCGTGCCACAGGGCGTAAAGCAAGGGCAGCGTCGGTTTACCTTCCGCCAGATCATCGCCGATGTTCTTCCCCAGTTGCTCGGAGGTGGCGCTGTAGTCAAGTACGTCATCAATGAGCTGATAGGCGGTGCCCACATGTTGGCCGTAGCTGGCCATCGCCTGCTCTTGCTGGGGGCTGCCATGACTGAGAACAACCCCGAGCCGGCCGGCGGCTTCGAAGAGCTTGGCGGTCTTATTGCGGATGATGGTGAGGTAGCGGGCCTCCGTCGTCTCCGGATCATGGCAATTGACCAACTGCATGACCTCGCCTTCGGCGATGGTGTTGGTTGCATCCGCGAGGATCTCCATCACCCGCATATCGCGGACCTCCACCATCATCTGGAAGGCCCGCGAATAAAGAAAATCGCCGACCAGCACGCTAGCCTCGCTCCCCCAAACCAGGTTGGCCGTTTCCTGTCCGCGGCGCATGTCCGAGGCATCCACCACATCGTCGTGGAGCAAGGTCGCGGTATGGATCAACTCCACGATCGCGGCCATTTCGATGTGATGCCGGCCCTGGTAGCCGTGCGCGTGCGCGCTCAGTATCGCCAATACGGGACGCAGGCGCTTGCCGCCGCTGTTGACGATGTAGTGGCTAAGTTGATTGATCAGGGTAACCTCGGAATGCAGGCGCGCTTTGATTAGACGATCGACGGCTGCCATGTCTTCGGCGACCAGCGTGCGTAAAGTATCGATGTTCATGCGGTCCTGCGGCACCCTAACTGCATTGGGCCGGGCATTGTGCCAAGACGGACGTTGAATTTCTACGACCCGTTGAGGATCGGTTTTGAACGGCGCTTTGCTTGTGCGCTGCGCGCGGATCCCGTAAAATCGCCCACCCATTCGGTTAA
Source organism: Gammaproteobacteria bacterium (assembly GCA_050740435.1). Lineage (GTDB taxonomy): Bacteria > Pseudomonadota > Gammaproteobacteria > JACCXJ01 > JACCXJ01 > USCg-Taylor. The sequence goes on along the minus strand of JBOIDL010000205.1, from coordinate 1,254 downwards.
GGAACTGGGATCACGGTGACGGGGATTGACCATGCTAGCGGTGCTCAAGACAGGCGGTAAGCAATACGCTGTTCAGGAACAAGACACGATTTTGGTCGAACGCATCGTGGGCGATGTGGGCGCGAGCGTGGAGCTGCGCGAGGTATTACTGGTCAAGGACGGCGCGCAGGTGACCTTGGGCACGCCCGTGGTCAATGGTGCGGTGGTCGAGGCCGAAATCACCGCGCAACCGCGCGGTGAGAAAATCATGGTCGTTAAATTCAAGCGCCGCAAGCACCACCGCAAGCAGATGGGGCATCGGCAGAACCTCACGGAGCTTACGATTCGGTCCATCCGCGGTGCGCCGGAGATGCATGGCTAGGAAGCTCTGCAAAAGTGTCGCGAGCAAGCCTAGATGCGCGAAGCCGCGGAGCGCGTCGCGAGACATATCATGTCGATAGGCGAGCGACGCGCGAGCACGCGACAAAGCAGATGGGCTGCGCAGCAACTTTTGCAGAGCTTCCCTAACGGAGCGTTGTAACACGATGGCACATAAAAAGGCGGGCGGCAGTACGCGTAACGGCCGGGACTCCGAATCGAAACGGCTCGGGGTCAAGCGCTTTGGGGGGCAATGGGTCGAAGCGGGCAACATTCTCGTCCGGCAGCGTGGCACCCGCGTTCACGCCGGAGTGAACGTGGGGTGTGGCCGTGACCACACGCTGTTTGCCTTGGCACCGGGACGGGTCGTTTTCGCGCTGAAGGGACCAAGAACCCGTACTTATGTGAGCGTAATGCCGCAATAACGCGGCGCGTTGGCGCTCGAAAGCCCCGTCCCGGACGGGGTTTTTTTTGCTGCGGTGAATGATCGGTGAAATTTGTCGATGAAGCGCGCATCCGCGTCGAGGCGGGGGCCGGGGGGGATGGTTGCCTGAGCTTTCGCCGTGAGAAGTTCATCCCCTTCGGAGGTCCGAACGGGGGGGATGGCGGGGACGGCGGCCATGTCGTTCTGGAAGTCGCCGAGGGCTTAAACACGCTCGTGGAATTTCGTTATAAGCGCCGGTTTCGCGCGCAAAACGGGCAAGCAGGCATGGGTAAGGACTGCTCGGGACATGCCGGCGCCGATTGCATCGTCCGGGTCCCCGCGGGGACGGTGGTTTACGACGCCGACAGCGACGAGTTGCTAGGCGATCTCGTGGCTCCCAAGCAACGCCTCGTGGTGGCGCGGGGCGGACTGCACGGCATAGGGAATACGCGTTTTAAGAGCAGTACCAACCG
>JBOIDL010000204.1:0-6768 GCA_050740435.1 Gammaproteobacteria bacterium | reverse complement strand
ATAGAGTCCCGAAGGGCTGGACTTCACCAGCGGTGAGATCCAGCGAAAAGCAAAACACTCACTAAACCCTATGTCCGACGCCATTTCCCGCCGCTTACCCCAGAATTTATGCAACTGGAAGGTATACACTTTGATTAGAGGAGCCAGATTGGGCACCGACTTTCTAGTCACTCTGGTCACTTTAATTGCCGACGTTGCGGTGCCTCCCCCCACGGCCGTCGCGACAACCATGCGTCGTTCGAAGTCGAGGGCGGGTACGGGCTTCCCAGGATGTACGTCGTTCCAGAATTCAGCCCACCTTTCAGCATCCTGAATCACAGTGTCCAGGGGATGAGAGATCGTCTTACCGCCCTCAGGTTCGGGGATCACCTTAAACTCTACACTCTCTTCCTGAGTAGCTTGAGCCTGGGCGGGCAGGAAATATAAGCCGAAGATCAGGATAGAAACAATGAAATCTCTGTAAAGATCGCGCCGTGCCGCTGCACGTGGTGAACCTAATTGGTCTCGTGAAATTTGGGTTGCCATACACCCTCCTCCTATACCTAGACACCGATAGTCGCGGTAGGAATGCCGGTTACCCGGCACCCCCCGCACAGATCCCGGCGTGCGGAATTACCGCACCGGGCTCCTGCCTTGGGTAGTGACGCATAGGCGTTGCTACTGCCTGGCGTACCCGGCCAAGCTCATGTGACAAGGCAACCCGGCGCTGTGTCCGGCCCCTGTTACGCTCAACCGAATTCCCCTTGGCCAGTCCCCTTCCCTCCACAAGCTCCTCCATTTCATCATGCCCCACTCCCCCTTGGCTGTCTCCGGCGTTTCCACCTGCGTGCCCGTGTAGGGCTCGCCATAGCCAACCGTCATGGCTCATGCCTCCACTTTGTTCGGGTTGCTTCTCAGGTGCTGTCCGACTCGCCACCCTCGTGCATCACGGCCGTACCCTCTTGGGTTCTCCGTGCGGACCTTGGGTTCCCCAAGGCCAAGGGCGGCGCCTCCCGGGTCCCGTGCCAGATGTTTCCGTGCATGCCAGGGGTCTTCGACCCCGCCGAGCCTGCCTACGCCTCGCCTTGTCGGCGTATGCCGTACAATCCCCTATGCGGAGCCCGCCTGTTGGTTAACGCTCGGATTGGGAACGTCCAGTGTTGCGCATTGAGACGGGATAGACCGGAGGTTTTATTCCGGGGCAGAGTCGAGTGCGCCCGGTCGGGCGCTGTTGGGAATAAAAATCCTCATGATGACGTCTTGCTGAGAGAACCGAACGATGTGAGTGATTCGATGAGGGGGTCGAAAAGAGGCCAGAAGAGGCGGCAAGACCGGTTCAAGGCCCTTACGCTACCGCATCTCGATATGCTGCTCGGGATCGCGCGCAGGCGCATGAACGATACGGCGCTCGCGGAGGACTTGGTGCAGGACACCTATATGCGAGCGTGGGAGGCATTCGACGGCCTGGTTGACGAGGCGCAGGTGCGCGCCTGGCTGGTGCGAATACTCCAGCGAGTGACCAGCGACCACTACCGCACTCATCTACGCCGCCAGACGCTCTTAGCGGTGACGCGCTTAGAGGACGAGCACAGCGAAATTCTTGCATCTCACCAAGAAGATCCCCTGGAGGCACTGATCAGCCGGTATTCCGATGAACGCGTCGAGCACGCTTTGATGCAACTTCCCCGGGAATTCATGGAGGCCCTGGAGCTACACGACATCGAGGGGTTCAAATACCGCGAGGTGGCCGAGATCATGGAGGTCCCCCTGGGTACGGTCATGAGCCGCATCGCCCGAGGCCGGCGCTTGCTCGCGGCCTTGATGCTCAAGGATCGGCGCGCCTGGGATCTGGATTCGACGCAAACTGCAGACGCTAATGCCCATTCAAGTAGGATTCAAAACCATGACCCAGGGCGTTGACCACAGCCATCAAGCCCTCATCGAACAACTGGCGGCCTATGTCGATGAAGAGCTGTCCGCCGAAGAGCGCGCCCAGATGCAGGCGCACCTGGTCGGTTGCACGCGCTGTCGGCGCGACATCGCCTTGCAGCGCGCGTTGCGCGCTCGATTGGCCGGACAGCCCAGCACGCGCGCAAGCGCCGCCTTGCGCGAGCGCATCGCCGCGGCACTGGATACGGCGGCTGACCGCCCGAGCGACAGCGTATTCCAGGCCTGGGCGGCAAACCTCGTGCAAGGGCTGCGGGGCGTGTTCGAACGATTAACCCCACGCCCGGCCCGATCCGTCCTGCCCTGGCTCGGCTGGGCCTTTGCGGTGCCGCTTGCCGTGGCGCTGATCCTCGCCACCCGCCCCGAAAGTGAAGGAGACCACTTTCCGACAGACGGCGTCTCGGCGGAGGTTCCAGTCATCGTCGCGGCTTCCGATCTCAAGTTTGCGTTGGAGGAGGTGGCAGCAAGCTTCGCGGCAGACACCAAGCGCGAGCTTAAGCTTGTATTCGGTTCCTCGGGTAATTTCGCCCGCGAGATCGAACAGGGCGCGCCGTTTCAGATGTTTTTGTCCGCGGACGAGGGTCTTGTGTTCAAGCTCGCAGAGGCGGGGAAGACGGTGGATCGGGGCGTGCTCTACGCCATCGGGCGAATCGTGATCATGGTGCCGCACGGATCGTCCCTCAAGGCCGATCCCGAATTGCGGCACCTGGCCGCCGCGCTTTCGGAGGGACGGATAACGAGATTTGCTATCGCGGATCCCGAGCACGCGCCGCACGGCAAACGCGCCGAGGAGGCGCTGCGTCATGCGGGCCTTTGGGATCGCATCAAGGACCATTTGGTCTTGGGCGAGAACGTCTCCCAAGCCGCTCAGCTCGTCACTGCCGGAGGCGCTCAGGGTGGCATCATCGCCTACTCCCTGGCGCTCTCGCCTTCGGTCTCGAAGCTCGGTCGCTACGCGCTCATCCCGGACGCCTGGCACGAGCCTCTGAAGCAACGCATGGTGCTGATCAAGGGCGCGAACGAAACCACACAAGCGTTCTACCGGTACCTGCAGCAACCGGCCGCGCGGGAGATCCTGCGCCGCTACGGCCTCGCCCTGCCGGGCGAGGAGTAAGACCGAGTTTGACGGCCTTGCATTGCCCTCTGGCTTGACCGTATTCGTTTGCGAGACTATTCACCATGACCGATCCGACCGCTATGCTAAATTAGACCGTGGAACATCGACATAACAACGGGCAATTCAAAGCTTAGGTATGATGGAGTCCAACCAGCAATGGCCACGGGCTCGCCGCCGGTGAGCGCGGATGCGGCCAAACTTGTGCGCGAGAGGGTGGATGGCGTCTACCGCGCCGAGTCGCGCCGAGTCTTCGCAACCCTCGTCCGTTTACTCGGCGACTTCGATCTCGCCGAAGAGGCGCTGCACGATGCGTTCAGAGCAGCGCTCGAGCACTGGCCGCCGCACGGTGTGCCCGCCAATCCGCGGGCGTGGCTCGTGTCAACCGGTCGCTTCAAAGCCATCGACAGCATACGCCGCCGCGCCCGTTCCGATCCGTTACCGGACGATATCGATGAGAGCCTCGCGGCCAACGGAGATAACGGGCTGGACGACGACGGCCTCGAGGACGACCGGCTGCGGCTGATCTTCACCTGCTGCCATCCGGCGTTGCCGCCGGATGCTCAGGTGGCACTTACCCTGCGCGAGGTGTGCGGCCTCACGACCGAGGAGATCGCGCGCGCGTTCCTGACCGCTGCGCCCACGCTCGCTCAGCGTATCGTGCGCGCCAAGGCAAAGATCCGGGATGCACGCATTCCCTATCAGGTGCCATCGTTGGCCGATCTGCCGGATCGATTGGACAGCGTGCTGCGCGTGGTTTACCTCGTATTTAACGAAGGCTACTCCGCGTCGTCCGGTGCGTCGCTGACGCGCCACGATCTCTCGGGCGAGGCGATCCGCCTAGGAAGGCTGCTGGTCGAATTGCTGCCGGAGCCCGAGGCGCTGGGACTCCTCGCGCTGATGCTGCTGCAGGAGTCGCGGCGCGCCGCGCGCAGCTCGCCGGCGGGCGAGCTGATACTGCTGGCGGACCAGGACCGCTCGCTCTGGAACCGGAATCAGATCGCGGAGGGATCGGCGCTGGTGGAGCGGGCGCTGGGGTCGCGCCGGTTCGGTCCGTACACACTGCAAGCGGCGATCGCCGCGGTGCACGCCAATGTCCCCAGCGCCGCCGCGACGGACTGGGCCCAGATCGTCGCACTGTATGACGTGCTGGCACGCGCCGATCCATCGCCCGTGGTCGAGCTGAACCGCGCCGTGGCGGTGGCGATGCGCGACGGCCCATTAGCGGGTCTTGATCTCATCGACGCTATCCTGATGCGCGGCGATCTTGCGGACTACCACCTGGCGCACTCGGCGCGGGCGGATCTCTGCCGGCGGTTGGGCAGAACGGCCGAAGCCCGAACCTCATACGAACGCGCCCTCAGTCTCACGAAGCAGGAGCCGGAGCGGCGGTTTCTCCAGCGGCGGCTAGCTGAGCTTCAAGACTGATCCGTCCATTGTCGATTCTAACCGTTGCCAAACGACTATAGGTCGTAAACAGCCGTTCCAGCCGGTAGCCCATAACCCTCGCAGAGCGAGTATGCAAGAGGCGCAACAGGGCGCTTGAACGAACTTTGCGAAAGGCGGTCACACGTTCTCGTGCTGATCTACTGAGACGAGATGGGTCGCCCTATACGACTCAAAAGCGGTGTCGATCCGGGCACCCGCCATACGACTAGCTGATGGAGGCGAACATGAAATACATGTTGCTGATTTACGGTGACGAGCTCGCATTGAGCGAGACCGAACGGGAAGCGTGTTACGTGGAGTCCACGCAACTCGCACAAGAGATTAAATCGAACGGGCAGTATCTGGCCGCCAACCCGTTGCACGCAACATCAATGGCAACCAGCGTCCGGGTGCGCGACGGCAAACGGTTCGTGACCGACGGTCCGTTCGCCGAGACGCGCGAACAGCTGGGCGGCTACTTCCTTATCGACGCCAAGGATCTCGACGAGGCGATCGGCATCGCCGCACGGATCCCAATGGCGTGCAAGGGTACCGTCGAGGTCCGGCCGGTGATAGAAATTGCGGGCCTGCCGACGGATTAGTGTCCGCGGGGCGCGGAGGCAGTGAGAGGAGGGGTTCGATGTGTCCCGCACTAAATCAATACCGAAAGGAGAATGTTATGTCGACTCTTGCAAAGACTACGAAAGCTACGGTAATACCGTGCCTGCGCTATCGCAATGCCCCAGCCGCAATTGAATGGTTATGTGCAGCGTTCGGATTCGAAAAGCAAGCTGTCTACCCGAATGAGGATGGCACGATTGCCCACGCACAACTGACCTTTGGTAATGGCATGATCATGCTTGGGTCAGTCCTCGACAAGGAAACCGAGTGGGGCCGTTTGATAAAGCAACCCGACGAAATCGAAGGCGCCGAAACACAATCCGCCTATGTTATCGTGGCCGACGCGGACGCCCTCTATGCTCGAGCAAAGGCCACAGGAGCGAAAATCGTTGTCGACATCAAAGATGAAGACTACGGTGGGCGGGGTTTCAGTTGTTACGACTTGGAAGGCCATCTCTGGAACTTCGGCACCTACGATCCATGGTGACGCCCAACAAGGCGGCGAAGCGGGACGTGCGACAAGCGGCGCCACGTCAACTAGAAGATATCGGACAGTGATGAATTTAAACCGAAGGAGATCAAGCAATGAAAACAGAGCAAGACAAAACAACCCCGCAACAAGAGGCAACGATGAAAGTCGAACCGCAAAAGGAACACCAGTGGCTGCAGAAGCTCGTCGGCGAGTGGACCTTCGAATCCGACTGCGGCATGGGGCCGGGAAAGCCCAACGAGAAGTTCAAGGGGACGGAGAGTGTGCGGTCGCTCGGTGGCCTCTGGATTATCGCCGAGGGGCAGGGCGAGATGCCCGGCGGGGGCGCCATGACGACGATGATGACGCTCGGCTATGACCCGCAGAAGAAGCGCTACGTGGGCACCTTTGTCGCGTCGATGATGACCCATCTCTGGGTATACGACGGTGCGCTGGATGCTGCCGAACGGGTACTGTCGCTTGACACCGAGGGTCCCGACATGGCCGCCGAGGGGAAGACGGCGAAATACAAGGACGCGATCGAGTGGAAGAATGACAACCACCGGGTGATGACATCGCATATGCTGGGTGATGACGGCGAGTGGCGCGGTTTCATGACGGCCAACTATCGGAGAGTTAAAGGAGCGAGATGACAACGAAAGACAGCAAAGCGAATGATGAAGCAGAGATCCGCAATCTAATCGAGAGTTGGGATACCGGTGCGCAACTATTTGTTAGCTAGGAGGTGGACCTATGGCACACGAGACAATTCATGGTACGTATCGACAAACGAATTTGCAGAACGAACCTGCCGATTACCTCTCCAAACGCGAGGAACTCCGCGTAGCCGAAATCGAGTTAGTGCGCCAGCGCGAGCGAGTCGCGGAGCTTCGTCGTCAGCTTCCGAAAGGCGCAATCGTCCAGGACTATGAGTTCGAGGAGGGCCCAACGGACCTCAATGCCGGCGACACGCCGACCCGGACGGTGCGCCTGAGCGCGTTGTTCACCGGGGAAAATCGCTCGGTGGTCGTCTACCACTTCATGTACGGAAAGCAGAATACAAGCCCGTGCCCGATGTGCACATTGTGGATCGACGGTTGCCATGGTGTCGCTCATCACCTGGCCCAGAATCTCGACTTTGCCATCGTTGCCGCGGCGGATCCGGCTGCCCTGCGAGCACATGCCCGTACAAGAGCCTGGAACAATCTGC
>JBOIDL010000203.1:0-6791 GCA_050740435.1 Gammaproteobacteria bacterium | reverse complement strand
GCGAGCGCGAGCGTATCCGCCAATACCATGCGTCCTTCGGCGTCCGTGTTGATGACCTCGATGGTGGTCCCGTCCGAGGCCGTCACCACATCATTGGGTTTATACGCGCGCGGTCCGATGTGGTTGGTCGCCAGCGCCATCCAACAGTGCACCGGGAAGGGGACCTGCAAGCGCGTCAAGGCGAGCAAGGTCCCGAGCGCCACCGCACTGCCTTGCATATCCTTGTGCATGCCGAGCATGAAGTTCGCGGGTTTGAGATTCACGCCCCCGGTGTCGAAACAGATCCCCTTCCCGACCAGCGTGACACCGCCCCGTTCGCGCTTGCGGGCCGGATGATAGTGGAGGTGAATAATACCCGCGTCCGGTTCGGGACTCCCTTGGGCCACGGCCAAGAAGGCGCCGGCTTTTTTTTGCACGAGCGCTCGGGTGTCCAGGAATTCCATCCTCCAGCCGTTTTCCTTGGCGAGCACCGCCACCCGCTTGCGATAGAGGCCCGGCGTCAACGCATTGGACGGGAGACCGGTGAGGTAGCGCGCAAGATTATTACCCTCGGCCTCAGCGAAGGTCCGCTGCAACCCATCTTTCGGCTCGGCACCGTATAAGCGTACGAGCTTGAGCGCTTGCCGCTCGTGCTGCGAACGCTTGTAGCGAGGCATCTCCGCAATCGCCGCCAGCACGGCCGCCAGCAAAGCCTCGGCCATGCGCGTGGCCTCTGCGCCATGAAATCCCGCGATGACGATACCGATCTCGGACGGCCGGCCGCGTAGCGGATCAGCCACTAATCGGCGTGCGAGCGTCAGTAGATCGAAAGTGGACGTCTTATCCCCGGCGCCTGCGATACATAGTTGAGATGCGATGCTATTCGGCAGATTCAAGACCACGGGCGAGCGGGCCCGCTGCGGCTTTTCGGTTCGACGGCATACGCGCAGGATAAAATCACCGTACGGCAATGTTTTACAGGCTTGCTCGAATTCCGCGGCCGGGAGCAACGCGATCCAGTGCTCTAGCGCATCGAGGGCCGCTTTTCCGGGAAGTGTCTTATGTTGTTGGAGCTTAAACAGGAACGGCATAGCCCTCAGTATACTTGAAGCGGATCCCCCGTACGTGCCTAGGCGCGACTGGTAACACCGTCGAGCGGTGAACTAAGATCACGCATGAAGCCGAGAGAATGGTATGGAAAATCACCCCGATCCCGACCCCCAAGAGACCCAAGACTGGATCGAATCCCTCGAGGCCGTCATCGAGCGCGAGGGCACCGGGCGGGCCCATTTTCTGCTGGAGAAGCTGGTCGAGAAAGCCCGCCGCTCGGGAGCCTATCTCCCCTATTCCGCCAACACCGCCTATCTAAACACTATTCCCCCCTCGAAGGAAGAACGCTCGCCGGGGGATGCGGCGATCGAATGGCGGATCCGATCCATCATCCGTTGGAACGCGATGGCGATGGTGGTACAAGCGAACCGGGACAACCCCGGGATCGGCGGCCACATCGCAAGCTTTGCCTCCTGCGCCACGCTGTATGATGTCGGGTTTAACCATTTCTTTCGCGCGCCGAGCGCGCAACACGGCGGGGACCTGGTTTATTTTCAGGGTCATTCGGCGCCCGGCCTGTATGCGCGCGCCTTCGTCGAAGGCAGGCTCAGTGAGGAGCAATTGTGCCACTTCCGCCGCGAGGTCGCCGGGAAGGGCCTCTCGTCCTATCCTCACCCGCGGCTGATGCCGGACTTCTGGCAATTTCCGACCGTCTCCATGGGGCTCACGCCCATCACTGCCATCTATCAAGCCCGCTTCATGCGCTATCTTCACGATCGCGGGCTGATTGACGCAAGCGATCGGAAAGTCTGGGCTTTCATCGGCGATGGCGAGATGGATGAGCCGGAATCCTTGGGCGCGATCAGCCTCGGCGCGCGCGAACGGCTCGATAATCTCATCTTCGTCATCAACTGCAATCTACAGCGGCTCGACGGCCCGGTGCGCGGAAACGGCAAGATCATTCAAGAGCTCGAAGCGGTTTTTCGCGGCGCCGGTTGGAACGTTATCAAGGTGATCTGGGGCTCTTACTGGGATCCGCTCATCGCGCGCGACCCCGGCGGTCTATTGCTCAAGCGGATGGAGGAGTGCGTGGACGGCGAGTACCAGGCCTACGCCGCCAAGGGCGGCGATTATGTGCGCGCGCATTTCTTCGGCAAGTATCCGGAGCTCAAGGCCCTGGTCGCCAATATGAGCGATGCGGATCTGTGGCGCCTCAACCGCGGCGGTCACGACCCCCACAAGGTTTATGCCGCCTACGCGCAGGCGGTCAAGCACAGCGGCCAACCGACCGTGATCCTGGCCAAGACTGTCAAGGGGTACGGCATGGGCGAGTCCGGCGAGGGACAGAATTTCACCCACCAGCAGAAGAAGATGGGCGAGGAGGCGCTCAAAGCATTCCGGGACCGCTTCAACATCCCGATCTCGGATGCAGCCATCGCCGCGGCCCCCTTCTACCGTCCGCCCGAAGACAGCCCCGAGCGGCGCTATCTCGCGGAGCGCCGCCAGGCCCTCGGCGGGGATCTCCCCCAGCGCCGGCGCACGGCCCCGCCACTTCAGGTTCCGGAAGCGCGCGCTTTCGAGGCCCTGCTCAAGGGGACCGAGGGGCGAGAGATCTCCACGACCATGGCCTTCGTGCGCCTGTTGAATGCTTTGATCAAAGATCCCGCCATTGGCCGGCACGTCGTTCCCATCGTAGCCGATGAAGCGCGCACCTTCGGCATGGAAGGCATGTTCCGGCAGTTCGGTATTTACTCCTCCGTGGGCCAGCTCTACGAACCCGTGGATCACGGTCAATTGCTCTATTACCGTGAAGACCGCGGCGGGCAAATCCTCGAAGAAGGCATCACCGAGGCGGGATCGATCTCCTCTTGGATTGCCGCGGGGACCTCATACAGCAACCACGGCGTGCAGATGGTTCCCTTCTATATCTTTTACTCCATGTTCGGATTTCAACGCATCGGTGATTTATTGTGGGCCGCGGGCGATAGCCGCGCGCGCGGGTTTCTCATCGGCGGGACTTCGGGGCGCACCACGCTTGCCGGGGAAGGCCTTCAGCACCAGGATGGACATAGCCATCTGCTCGCGGCCAGTCTCCCAAGCTGCATCGGCTACGATCCGGCCTTCGCCTTCGAGATCGCGCTCATCGTGCAAGCAGGGTTGCGACGCATGCTTGAGTTGCAGGAGGACATCTTCTACTACCTCACCGTGACCAACGAGAACTACGCTCATCCGGTGAAACCCGAGGGCAGCGAGGAAGGTGTGCTGCGCGGCATGTACCGGTTTAAGGATGCCGGCGCCGAGGGCAAGGTCCAACTCCTGGGCTCGGGCGCCATCCTTCATGAAGTCCTTGCCGCCGCGCGGTTGCTGGAACAGGACTTCAACATCGGCTCCGATGTGTGGAGTGTGACCAGCTTTACCGAGTTGCGGCGCGAGGGCCTCGAGTGCGAGCGCTGGAATCGACACCATCCAGAGGCCACGCCCAAGGCGAGCTATGTCAGCGTCTGCCTGAATGAACGATCCGGTCCGGTGATCGCCGCGAGCGACTATATGAAAGCCTACGCCGACCAGATCCGCTGCTTCGTGCCTCGGCGTTACGCCGTTCTCGGCACCGACGGTTACGGCCGCAGCGATACCCGCGCGGAGCTCCGGGAGTTTTTCGAGATCAGCCGGTACTACATCGCCGTCGCGGCGCTCACGGCCCTGGCCGATGAAGGCGGCGTGCCGCCGAGCATCGTCGTTGAGGCCCTGCGGAAATACGGCGTTGACCCTGAGAAACCGAGTCCGGTAAATGTCTGACGCAATAGGCGGTGACATTCCGCTGAGACAAGCAAAACAGAATTCATCATCGATTACGAAGAAGCTCTTCGCTTGGAACGCGAGAACGGTACCTATTTCTACCAGGTCCACACTTCCGCCGGCTGGGGCCGCACAGACTCCGCCCGCTCGACCTCCTTGGTGGATCGATTGTAGGTGGGTGAGGCCGAAGGCAACGATGCATTGCGGCGTAGCTATGAGAGATTGCGGTACACGTCGCGGCGATGCCGGACACGAACAATTTCGATGACGCGTTCTGCGCCATGAACGAAATAGATGATTGGGTAGTCTCCAATCCGCAGCCGATAAAGTCGCTCAGCGCCGCTGAGCTTGCGAGCACCCGTAGGCATTGGCTCATGACTGAGCGCGGTGACCGCCTGAAATACGCGGGCGAGGATGTCTTTCTGGAGGTGACGCAATTCCTTCTGCGCGGATTGTTTCCATTCAATCCGATAAGAAGCCATCGGCTTTCAACGCGGCCAGTACCTCTTCGTGAGCCACGGTTGGTTCATTACGTCGATCGGCCACCGCCGCCAAGTCATCGATGTCTTCCAGCAATTCCTGGAACTCATCGATGGGAAGGATGACAGCGGTTTTCTCCCCGGCCTCGTTGGTAATGAATTGGGGATGCAGTGTGGTAGCCATGCGCGTGTGGGCTCGTTCTAAACGTGTGCCACCAAGCTTACTCCACCTCTCGAAGAGGATGAAGGGGGCGAGCACAGCGGATCCGCTACAGCCGTCGGTGGGACTTCTACTCCTGGTGACCCATGGGCTGTGCGGCGCGGGTCGGTTCGGCGGGATACGGGAGGTCACGGCCGGAGCGATACACGCGCGGAACTGCGGGAGTTTTTCGAGATTAGCCGTTAGCGAGCGTAGCGTGCGCTGTGCGCACGAAATAACGGATACAATCACCGCATGGCTGCATTTTGTCGTGCTGTCACCCCTGGGGTTACGTACTTTTTCACCGTCAATAGCTATCGACGTCAGGCGCTATTGACTGAATCCACCCGTGTATTCTGCGCTACGCGAGGCGCTAGGGGCGGTAAAACGCGCCCATCGCTTTACCATCGACGCCTTTGTCTTGCTGCCTGCATCTGCACTGCCTCTGGACGTTACCCGAAGGCGATGCGGACTACGCATTGCACTGGAACCTGGTGAAACGGAGGGTAAGCCAGCAGCTCAGGCACTTGATTAACAGCGATCTGACCTTATCAACGCGGCAAGCGACAGGAATTGGGATTATGGCAACGCTTTTTCTGGGAACACCACGCGACATCTTGACTTTGCTAAACACGTTATTATGTCCATTGGAACCCGGTTAAACACGGTTACGTTATCCGGGTGGCCGACTGGCCGTATTCGAGCTTTCATCGTTATGTGACGCGAGGACCTCTACCCTTTAACCTGGGCTAGCCATGCGGAAGACGATGCGGGGCGGTAGGGTGAAGCGCTCTAATCGTGCTGTTAGCGCTTAAGTCACATGCTTGATGTATTTGCAAAGCGATATGGTCGCGGCAGGCTCAGTCGCGAAGACTGTTACCGCTATGGCCGGAGTCACAGGCCCGCCTTGCGCAACCGCTCGATGAGCGTTGGCTTGCGCGCGTGCTCGGCGCGCAGCGCTTCGACACGCAGCCGGAAATCCCCTAGCGGCGAGGTCGCGGAGATCCGCGAGCAGCTCCACCGCTTGGTCGTAGTTCTTCGGCTGCTTGGTGGCGATGAGGCCCTCCACCTTGTTCCAGAGCGCAGGCTCCTTGCCCGCGATCTCGTCGAGGTGCTGCGCCCTGGCGACCGCCGCCTCGCGCTCTCGCCGGGCCTTCTCCTTTGCGGCCTTTTCCGCTTTGATGCGTTGCCGTTCAGCGGCGGCTTGCTCGTCGAAGATGCGGACCTCCTTCTTCGCGCGGTGGAGGCGGTGCAGGCGGCCCGTGTACTGGATCAACGTCCCCTTCCACGACACCGGTAGCGCCAGGAAGAGCGTGTCGAGACGTGCGTCGTCAAACCCTTCACCGATGTACCGTCCCGTCGCAAGCACGAGCCTTTCCTCGGCGTCCGGAATCGCGGCGAACTGCTCCTTCGCCTCGCGCCGCTCCTTGGCGCTCATCCCACCCTGGAGCACCGTCTCGGGCTCCTCTTGACTTCTTAATCTTCGTCGCCCTGTTTCTTTCACCCCGAGAATAGCAATTACAATAATATCCAACAACTCCGATGCTCAACTCGCTTCTCTACCCGCGGGTCCGTTAATAGAGCTTGCCGATAGTTCGCTTTTAGGCGAACATCGCTCATGCAGGTTATCCACTACCTCACCGCCGACAATAAAGACCTCTACCAAGACTGGCTCGACGGACTGCGCGATCTACGCGCCCGCATCGCAATTCAGCGGCGCGTTGACCGGCTGGGCAGTGGCCACTTTGGCGACCACAAGTTTTGTCGGGGCGGGGTGTGGGAACTGCGGATCGATATCGGCGCAGGCCATCGCGTGTACTATGCCCAAGCTGGGCAAACGCTGGTGCTGCTGCTGTGCGGCGGTGACAAGCGTTCGCAAGATGCGGACATTGAGCGCGCCGTGCGGTGCTGGCAGCACTATCAACGGAGGCTACCATGAGCAACAAACCGTACCGTAGCCACGAAGAGGCTACCATTGAGAGCTTTCAGAAAGATCCGCATTTCGCGGCGGAATATCTTAATGCCATGCTGGAAGATGGCGATCAGCAAGAATTACTGGTCGCGCTGCGCTATATGGCTAAGGCGTTTGGCGGCATATCGAAACTTGCAGAGCAGGCTGAATTAAATGCGACCACGTTGTACCGCACACTGTCACCACAAGGTAACCCCGAGCTTAAGAGCCTGAAGGCGCTTTTGAAGGCAATGGGGATGCGGCTAGCGGTGCAGCCGCTCGATCAGGCGAGCACTCGAAAAGCCTCGCAAGTGTAGCGAGCGTCGTGTGCGCTGCG
>JBOIDL010000202.1:0-6817 GCA_050740435.1 Gammaproteobacteria bacterium | reverse complement strand
GACGAGGAGCTCGCCGACGTGGCAATCGAGCGCGACGAGTTCCATGGCGAGTGGAACTACCGCATCAAGCCACATCGCGTTCGGCGCAAGCCTTAATTGTTCAAGTTATTGTTGCTAGGTTCCTATGCCGTTCGTGCGGTAGAAAAGAGACGATGCCTCCCGAGGTAAGCCCCGAGGGGTAAGGAGGAATCGTCATGCGAGACTGGCAAAGCTTAGCCCATGTGAAATGGGAATGTAAGCATCATGTAGTGATCGTGCCGAAGTATCGGCGCAAGTCGTTGTTTGGGCATGTGCGCAAGCGCATTGGGAAGATCTTCCAGCAATTGTGTCGGCAGAAGGAGATTGAGTTGGTGGAAGGCCATGCGATGCTGGACCATGTGCACATGGTATTGAGTATTCCACCGAAGTTGAGTGTCGCGATGGCGGTGGGGATCTGAAGGGGAAGTCGGCGATCCAGGTCCACCGAGAAGCGTTGAATGTGAAGCAAGGCTTTACTGGGAAGCATTTCTGGTCGAGGAAGAGCCGGCTCGGGGGCTCACCGGGATTGCGGCCGGCCTGATCCGGTAGTCTGGCAGGCGCCTGAGATTGCGCTGGAAGCGCACGATCCGGAGGCCCTGACGCAAGCGCAGGAGCGCGAGGCAGCCAAGCCCCACGGCCGCCCCGCGGGCGACCGGCGGGGTCGTCATCCAGGCCCAGGGCGCGATCCAGGCGAGCCAGGCAGCGGTCCCCGCGACCACCGTGGAGACGATTTCGACCGGTGGGCGCAGCAAGGCGTCGATGGGATAACGGCGGGTCATGGCTCCACCCCCTCGCGGGTAATGAGCACGGGATAATGGGCCACATCGAGCCTCTCCGCGAAGGCCTCGCCCGAGGCCGGGATCAGCGGCAGGCCGTGGGCGGCTTCGGTCACCGCCTTAAGCTCGGCTTCCGTCTCGGCCTGGACCAGCATCCCCACTGCACCGAGTTGCTTCAGCCGCTCGCGGTTGGCGTCGAGCCACCGGAGCGACTCCGGATCGGCCCCGACGAGAAAGAGCGGCTGCATCAGCCGTTTGGGTTCTTGACGAGCTTCAACGGGACCGGGGTGAGACTCGGTGAACGGATGGGCAGGTATTGCTTCAGGCTGTAAGTCCGATCAGGACGCGTGATGGGCGCGCGGATGCGTCGAATCGCGTAGGCGTCCCGCGGCACCAGCCGCGCGAGGTAGGGACCGATCGGCTCGCCGCCCCCGTCATGGATCACCTCGAGCGCGGCGGCCCCGTTTACAAGCACAACGGGGCAGGCCTCGCCCGCGGCGGCCTGCGGGAGCTTGAGCTTTTGCGCCCAGGCCTGGATATCCTACATCCCGCACCGGGCCCACGGCATACACATCGAGGTGGAGCCCCGGGATACTTTGCACCTCGCCAAATGACAGCGGCGATCTGACAACCGTGAATCAGATCATGAACGATTGAGCGAAAGTGCGTACCCAGCTTCGGGGGACGTACCTCGAACGTACCACGTTTTTCGTACGACCCATTGCGGTACGCATAGAGTGCTGCGCGGATAATGGCGGCCTGCTGGCCGCTAATGTCGTCCGTTTGAACGGCGCATTCCATCAGCTCTATAGTGATCTTTTCGGGTAGCTCGCCGATGCGGTTACGTCGCCGGAGAAGTGGCGTTGCACCAGTTCGCTGTCCTTGAACTCATAATATTCATCCAAGCAAACCCAGGTCGGCTTGGACAGGCAGCAACAGCCCTGGACCAGATGAAAGTTGGGGAAGCGATGGTCAGCTTGACAGCCGTAGTCGTTGCGGTAGCGTTTAGCCTGAGATGTCGTCTTGACGACGACAGTAACTCCGTGAGCGGTCCCCAAAGCAATGAGGATTTTCTCCCTTCTTCCCTATCGCGAAACTTGAAATGCCGGTCAAAAAACAGGGTGCCGGGCGTCACGGCTTGCGAAAGTGCTCAACGAACGCGTGGCGCTCGTCGGTCACCGCACGCATGTCTCCCGCGTCTTGGCGACGCAAGGCAAGCTCGTAGGGGATCAGGCTCTGCCGCTTTCCTTGCTCGACATAGATCCTGTGCCAAGGCTGGTTTTCGAGATGCGTCGCCTCGATCATGTCATCGGCTTGGGTGTCGCGGAACTCATCGGCAAGGCTGCGCATCATGCGCAGCTCACGCTTGGAGAACAGTGATTCGTCGAAATCGGCCAGTGGCTTCACTTCCAGGATGGGCCCACGCTTGGTGGGCTTCTCGACAAACTCGACCTTCTGGCCCAAATCAGGCTCGGGCATTTCGACTTCCTCATACAGCGCTACCGGCACAGGCCCCATCTTCCAGGCATAGTAGTCTAAGCCCGTTACAGACCGCCCGGTTTCCTTAAAGTGCCCGAAGTCTAAGAAGTACAGCAGCTTGCAGAGCTTGGTTTTACCCAAGAACCGCGTGTGATTGGCGAAGAAGATGATCACGTTGATCAGCTTCTCGCGTTCGTGACTCAGCAGCATGCCTCCCATGATTCGAATATCACCCCCAATGGACCCGAGAAATAATACCGCGGGCGGTAGTACTTTGTCACTGAACCGGAGCAGATCCGGAGCGTTTCTTTCCGCGACGCGCCGATTTCCATAACCGCATCCCGTATCGTTGTTGCGGACGTACCGCGATTAATGTTGGCGGCGCGGTGATTTCCAACGCGCACCTAACCCCCGATCTCGGGACACTCCAAGGTTATTGAGTACATAGGCGTCGATCTCGCGGCCGTGACGCCGAAGCAGCCTACTCAGAGAGGACAACTAGAATTGCAGTTTTTGTTGGCCCCGTTGGCCCAGATACTGGGTTAAGCCGGAGTGACCAATCCGGAGACAGCGAGACATGTTGAGGAAAGCATACTCCGACATCACTTTCCCCGCTTTTCCGATTGTATGTTCGCATGACAACCAGATGAGCTGGGTTTCGTTCCTCAACCCACGACCTTGCGCTGGCATGACGCCGCATCGACCTTTCAGACCTTCCTCAATTCTTATAGTCTACACCCCTTATCCGCGTCCCCAAGAGTTCTACATCCTGCGGCGCTTGGTGAGACGCGCTGGACAGCAGCCATGCTTCGGCAGCGTCGCGAATCCCACCATACACGATCACGGCATCCTTGGTGAGTTCCGAGCAGCCAGCGTTTGAGCAGAGAGGCGATGCGGTCGACACCGGGCATCAGGACATGGGCTGGGTCTCCGCTGTCGGAGAGATTCGTCGTGATGCGCGTATAGCCAGACTTGGTCATGTCGTTGTACCCGCCCCAGGCGTCGGTGAGAACTTCCGAACCAGGCTCAATGCTCTCGCGCACGAAAGGGAGGAGATTGGCACCGGAGGCGTCGGGTACGCGCCTCATGCGCACGCGTCCAAATCCCTTCGGTTCGTGTAGTTCAACGGCGATGACCACAATCATCCTTTCGTTCTGCTCCACGGCCACGTTTACCGCCTTTTTCGCTGCCTCCTACGAACGTCTCATCTACTTCAACGCGACCGCCAAGCTGCTCTCGCCCAGCTCGCACCATTGCGCGTCGCAGCTTGTGCAACCAGGTCCATGCCGTCTGATAGCGGTCGTCGACATCTGAGACTCTTTCTCGGTTATCAGTGACCCTATTTTCGCGCCGCCCCCCCCGCGAAGCGTCAATCATCTCGGGTATGAACCACTGCCGGCGCAGGTCAGCGACGTTCAACCTCCGTCGATACGCCTGCGCCTCCCGTAGCGCTTCCTCGCCGGAAGCGTGCTGGGGCAACAGGGCGTCATAGAAGCGACTCGTGAGCACAAAGGTGATCCAGTCTGAGATCCGCCAGATGGGAAAAGAGGTGAGGATCTTTCAAGGCCCGAGCTACCTTATGATAAGGTTGACGCAATTACGCATCGAGATCTGCACGCGAAGTTAGAACATGAATGCTGTCGAAAAAATTCTTGACCAGCTCCCGTACACCGACGGCGGCATTCGTAGACGCTTCATCGGCGGCATGATCTTTTTCGTTGTGTTACTGATCCACTGGGCGGTCTATGACGCTCTCGGCATTGTGCCGGTTAAAAACGTCGCTTTGCTGGATGGGCTCAAACAGATTGAAAACCTGCAGGTGCTCGCGGTTTTTGGGGTCTGTATTTACGCTCTTGGTTCCATAATTGATGCGATGTCGGAAGGGTTTATCCTCCGTGGGGTATCTATCACCCGCAGGGGGATCAATTGGCTGTTGGATATGGACAGGATATCGGGCGGTACGCGAGACAAAACGCGCGTCTTATCATTTTTCACTTTTGCGGTGAGTTTTTGCATGAGCCCGCTTATGGTCACTGCGGGAACGATCATGAGCGCCGCAGGCCGCAACCCGCTTCATAAGATCGGACTACCCGGAAAAGCGGAACAGCGGATAAACCAGAGCCCGCTACCAGACAAAAAAACAGCCCAGGCTGATGAAAACGAACCCATCAGCGTTGAAGCAGCCCGATACTTTAAACAACTCCCTGAAAGCATGCAGGCGGGCTTGGATACTCCATTCGGCGATCAGTTTGAGGCCGCCTGGCAAGCGCTGATCGCTAAAACCCCGGAAAGTCATCGGCCCTGGGTAAAACGGCTCGGCACGAGAAACCGCGACATAGCGTGCTTCCTCTCAGCCGCTTTTTTGGCTTTAGTCTTGTCCACGGCGGTGTCTGCGGCACAGATGGGTTGGAATCATGAAAGCATACTCTCGTCTTACGCCATACTCTGTTTTCTTGGATGGTGGTTGCTTGGTTGCGCTTCCATTGTCGGCCGTTCCATTGTTTCTGTTTTGGAATTGCTGGCAGTTGTAACCTACGAAATGCGCTCGCAGGAGTGAATGCATAGCATATAGGGTCAGAGCGGCCTTTCGGGCGGGAGTGCGATGGAATGAGAGTTTCTGCGGGTGCCCAGCTCCTCCCAAGCTACAAGTGCGATGGATAGTGCATGTAATATACCGTAGATAGACTCGTGAAAGCATGGTCTAGCGCCAGCACGCCCACGGCGGGCATGAACTTCAGAATTAGCCTTGGGGACAGCATCACGTTCGGGGTCAACGTAAAAACTCGTGGCTGACCCAATCGTTGCGACAGTTCGTGGAAAATACCCCGAGTTCCGACTGGGTGATGTACAGCATGCGGTCCGTACCGGCTAAACTTCGTGAGGAAATCACCGGCAGGGCGTTCCATGTACCGGATAAAGGCGGCCCGCCGCCCCAGGAAAACCATCGCCTGGGACGGCGTCGCAAGCTGACCGATGACCTCCTGCCGGTCAGCAACTAAGAAACGTTACAGTAGACCGCGTTCCGCAATCGACACCGATCTCTCGGCCGAGACCACGAAGTGGTCGAGGAGTCGGATGTCGAGCAGCGCGAGCGCATCCCCAAGCCGATCGGTTAACACCTCGTCGGCGCGGCTTGGCGTCGGATCGCCTGAGGGGTGACAATGGTACGCAATGAGCGCTGCAGCGTTCTGTTCGAGAGCTCGTTGTGCCACCCGCGCGGGTAGACCGAAGCCGCATCGATGGTGCCGGTAAAGAGATCCTCGATCGCGATAATCCGATGCTTCGCATCGAGATAGATGATCCCGAAGGTCTCGAAGCGCTGCTCGGCCAAGTGCAAACGCAAAAAGGCTTGCGTCATCGCCGGGCTCGTCAACGCTTTGCCGCGGGCATGGCGGCGCGCCAAGATCTCCAAGGCACGGGCGATGACGCGCTCGTCCTCATCGCGATCCTCGATGCACTTCAACGCGGCGCTTATGGCAAGCTCTCCGGAAGCACCTCTCCGAGGAGCGCTCGCGGTAAGCGGTAGACAGTACCGCGGTACTCGCCCCGGAGCGGCCGGACCGATACGATCCGCACCCACGGAATGCGCGCACCGCTAAGTGCGATCCGTTGCCCAATCTGAACGCGGCGATGAATACGCGCATGGTAAGCCTGTACCCCTTCGCGCCACTTCTCGCATTCGACCGGCACCTGCGCGAGATACCGAGCGGACAGTCGTAGTGGAAGGGATGCTCGGCCTCGTAGAGATCCTTGTATCCCCATTGGCCGCGATAAGCCAGGACGTCCAGAGCGATGTACCTCTCTTTCGTGCCGTCCTTGTGACACGACTTCGACGACCTTCCACAGCCGATTCCCGCGAACACAAAAGGCGAGCGTCGTACCGCGCACACCGTCCGTTTCCCAGGCCGTTGTGCGATCGGCGATCAGCGCTTTCTTCGTTGCCGCATAATAGAGCCATCCCATGATGCACCTCCAGGAAAAAAAGCGAGGCGCACGAACCCCGAACGGGGTGCATGCCACCCCGCAAGGGTTGATGTAAAACAATAGGCCTGCAACGGCCCGAAGGCCGGCCACAGGACAACGCAGGCACGCTGTGGCATAAGGGCTGTTCGAGCGAACAGCAAAGGCGCGGCTTTATCCCCGAGCCGCACGGGTCAGAACACCATCAAGGGCTAGGGCCTTTCCCCGAGGTCTCGCCGAGATCGCCAAGCCCCCGGGCCTGGGGGAACCCGCCCGCCGTGGGGGAGGGATCCCCCACGGCGCGGGGTGAGCGAAGCCACCGGGCTTAGGCCGCTCGCGCGTCCTCCTCAGCGTCCCGCCACGGGTAGGTAATGACCGCCACGGTCGGATCGCCCGGATCGGGCGGATAACTGCATTGCATCCTTGTATCTTTCTTTTTTATGGATTCTTATTATTTTGGCTCCTCAGCAGAATCTATGGGTGAACTGCGGTTCGGGTAGAGCGCCAAGGGTATGATACAAAGCCACTTCCAGCGCATGATAGGTTCGAAAGCCGAAGGCTTTTCTGGTGGTCAGTTTGGCCTT
>JBOIDL010000201.1:0-6842 GCA_050740435.1 Gammaproteobacteria bacterium | reverse complement strand
AATCCCGTCATATCAATAGCCATAAAGACGATACGTGGCACCATGTTTTAGCGCCATCTTAAAAACAGCCACTGAATTTATTGAAGTTTTTACCTACCCCAGCCTCTCAACTGTCGAAGATGGGTCTGGAGTTGCTGGCCGCCTTCTATGTGGGTCGGCGCTGTCGCACGAGCACCATCAAGGCGGTGGCCGATGAGACGGTCATGGCGGGCGCCACCGTCCTCCTCGATGGCCGGGCTTCAACGGACCCCGATGGGCGCATCGTGCGCTACGCCTGGGCACAGACCGAGGGCAGTCCCGTGAGCTTGAGTGGGGCCGACACCGCGACCTCGAGCTTCAGCGCTCCGGCGCTGGAGCACACCTCGGTGCTCGGCTTCACCCTCACGGTCACCGATGACAGCGGCGAGGAGGCACAGGATAGCGTGCGGATCACGGTCCTCGGGAACGCTGCACCCACCGCCGACGCAGGCCCCGACCAAACTGTGCGTGGCGCTGCCGTCGTCGCCCTGGACGGGACGGCCTCGAACGATGCCGACGGCCATATCAACAGCTACGCCTGGCAGCAGACGGCCGGCACGCCTGTAACACTCAGTGGGGCCGACACCGCGACCCCGAGCTTCACCGCCCCGAGGCTACCCGAGGCTCAGGTGCTGAGCTTTGAGCTGACCGTCACCGACAATTCGGCGAGCCCTCCACCGCCGCGGTGCACATCACCGTCCTCGGCAACGATCCCCCGAGCGCCGAGGCGGGAGTCGATCAAACGGTACGCGCCGGAGGCGTCGTCCAGTTAAATGGTGGGGCCTCCACCGATCCCGAGGGCGGCCCCCTGAGTTATCAGTGGACCCAACTCCAAGGCCCGCGCGTACGGCTCGCGGGCGCGAGCACCTCCCGGGCGCGCTTCACCGCCCCGTATGTCGCCACAGATACGCACCTCCGCTTTGAGCTGACCGCGACCGACAGCGCTGGGCTCTCGGCCCGGGACACGGTGGACGTCGTGGTGCAACCCAATTCGCCGGGCACAGACACCCAAGCACCCATCACCCGGCTCCTCACCACCCCCCCTGCGCTTCGGAGCCACGGTATACTACCCCGTGCTCCTCAGCGCCAACGAGCCTGCGACCACCTACCTGCGGGTGAGCGATCCCAGCCGGATCAGCCTCGGGGTGCTCAATACGACCGAGTGGCAGGTGTATCGAGGACCCTTGCTCGTCACGCTCACCGCCGGTCAGACCCTTACCGTGGAGTACTACTCCATCGACAGCGCCGGGAATCAGGAATCCATCAAGACCAGGGTATTGCAGTGATGACGACCAAAGGACGGGGTATGGGTTTCCTCATCGCGTGTCTCCTCACACTCCTCGCCCTGCCCGCAGGCGCGGTCGAGCGGGTCATCCACTACCATAACGACGCCTTGGGCTCGCCCATCGCCGCGACCGATCAAGACGGCCGCGTGGTGTGGCGCAAGTCCTATGCGCCTTACGGCCAGCCCATCGGCTCCGCGGCCCCGAACGAGCCCGGCTACACCGGAAAGTTCGAAGAGCCCGACCTCGGGATCCAAAACTTCGGCGCCCGCTGGTACGACCCACGGATCGGCCGCTTCCTCGCTATCGATCCCGCCGGCTTCGATGCAGCGAACCCCCAGTCCTTCAACCGCTACGCCTATGCCAACAATAACCCTTACAAGTATGTCGATCCCGATGGCAATAGCCCGCTCGATGCGGGATTCTTCATCGCCGATACCGTAAGCTTCGGTCTTGCGGTGGCCTCGGGAAACCCGGCCGCCATCCAGTCCGCAGCCTTCGACTTCGCCGCGAGCGCTGTCGGGCTTGCAAGCCCGATCCCCGGAACCGGACTCGCTATCAAGGCCGCACGGGCGGCGGATAACGTCGGGCATGCGGTGCGGCTTGAGAAAGAGGCTGTTGTCATTGGGGAAAACATGAAGCGAGTTGAAAAGTATGCGGCCAAGATTGGTGCCGACACGTTCAAAGGCTAAGGCATGAATGCCAATCGTGTCTGGATACAACAGGCCAAGGGCAATGGCAAGCAAGTAATCGACATTGGGCCGCATTTCGAGCGTAGAGCAGACCGGATCCAGAGAGGCAGTCGACCTGATAGCCCCTTCTATAACATGGAGCGAAGCGAAACAAGAGGTTATGAAGGCCATGAGAAAGTCTTCGAGCGAACGGGCAAAAACAGCGGTGGCGCTCCAGGAGTTGACTAATCACGATGACTCCAGAACTGACACAAACCTTTTTCGATGAGTGCTCTAAAGCGTTTGCTTTTCTGGTCACAGACTATGGATATAAGCCACCGACCATAGAGATTACAGTTCACTATGCAACGGTAACGTTTATGGGGAAACACCTCGCAATCGAATGGTGCTTCGAAGAGCGGGAGGCGTGGATAGAGGGCACAGTCGCTCGCGTTATCAACGGGGCGCCAGCCGAGGACTATGCTGTGGACAAAGACGGTAATCGAGTTCGTGAGCATCTCTTCCGGATGCTAGAGAAAAGAGGAGTTCAAGATTTTGGGCTGCGGTCTCAGAACTTGGCGCGGAAAAGCATGTCCGAGATGTTCCGCATCACACTCAACACCTTTGCCGCTTTATTGCAGAAGTATGGGCAGGATATTCTCGACGATTGTCCGACTGCTTTGGCTGTTTAGAATGTGAGGGCATGTGGGGGTCTCGACATATCATTCTAGGCTCCTACCGAGGGTACACTCCTTACCGTCACCCTCAAATTCTCGAATCGCAAATAGGGGTCGGCCGGCACGGCGACGCAAAGTGAGGGAACGGGGTCGGGAACGATGGCGCTACCGCGGGCCATCCCCCGCGCACCCGCTACTCACAAACCGGCACCACAGTCGGCGGGGTGCCTGGGTATCGCATCACGCTTCGACCCAACGAAACGGCCAGCGTCTACTTCCGAGTCACCGCCGCTTCCTCGCCATCGATCCGGCCGGGTTCGATCCCCAGAACCCACAGAGCTTCAACCGCTATGCCTATGCCAATAACAACCCCTATCGCTTTGTCGACCCTGACGGCAATAGCCCCCTTGATGTAGGCTTCTTCATTGCCGATACCGTAAGCTTCGGTCTTGCCCTCTATTCCGGTAATCCCCAGGCCATCACCTCCGCAGACATCGACCTCGCCGCCAGCGCCGTGGGGCTGGCAACCCCGATCCCCGGAACCGGGCTCGCTATCAAGGCCGCACGCGCGGCGGAGAAAATAGGGGGAGTTGCCAAGGGGAACTGAGATTGTTCAACGCGCGATGTCACCTGCGGAACTTGAAGCCGTCCAAAAATCTGGTGTTCTTAGTCGCGGTGGACGCCCTGGTGACAACTTCGTAAGCGACACCGTCAATTCAAGCGCAAACCGAGCGCGGCAACGGCTCGCGCTTACAGGATCTCCCGAAGTAAGGGCCACGCTTGAAGTGCCGTCGGGAGTATTATCCAGCCCTAGCAAAGTAGCTCCTAAATACAATATGCCAGGCGACGGAATGGAAAGAAGCTCCTGGAAACGTAGACGTTCCCGCACGAGTCCTTAACGTTTTGGAGTATTGATATGAAGGCGTTGCTGAATACGAAAGTAACAATGCGAATTAGTGATCCTTGGGAACTAGGGGAAGTATTAAAATGGGAAGCATTCGACGCAGAAGTTATTTTGGCCAGCGATGACAATTTGCTGATTCGGTTGCTCGATCCATTTGTGTATCAAGGAACGGACTGTGAATTTTTCATCGTTTCTCCTCGCCATGAAGGAGATCACGTTGAAAAACTCCGTAACGGCAAAACACTTTTTTGTGGACTGACTCGCATCACGTCGGAACAAGCTCAGTCCAATGACCCTTTCAATCTGACTAAGTGGCGCGGCGGCATTGCCATTATTGGAAATCTTGATGCAACAACCGGTTAAAGGGAAGAGGTAGGGTCAATCTCGACATAATGCTCACGCGAGCCGCCTATGGCAAGGAATACATCTACGTCGGAACCGACAGGTGGCCGCGGAATCGGGACAGGATCAGTGGTTTGGGCACACCACAATCGTCGCATTGGGATGACTATGCGTCGACCGATTATAAGTAGCAGGCCGCCTCCCTGCGGGTGGCGCCGTAGCGGCGCGCTGGTCAATGCAAGCGTTCGATCGAAGAGATGATAGCACTATGAGCTTTTTTCGCAAGATGTTCGGCGAGAAGAGTCCCGAACGGGGATCTGCTTCTGCTACCGCAAGCCCGTCCAGTGCGGACCCCGCCAACGATCCCAACATGATCCGGGTTTATGACGGATATGGTCGTGAGTTGTTTATCACCAAGCAGCAGTGGAAAGATAACGTGCTGCTTGGCAACCTTGAGACGGCGCGGAACAACCCCGAGCAACTCTATGGCATGCTCGTTGGCGCGCTACATGATGGATTTGCCGCTGACATCATCCCTTACGCGGAACACCTCTGGCGCACGGACCCGATTCCATCGCGCGGGGCCGCGATACTCGGCATCGTGTACATGGATGTGAATCGTTTGGATGACGCTGAAAGGGTTCTCAGTGACTTCATCGCTGCTCATGGCGAAGATGGAGTTGTGCTGACCAACCTCGCGAAAGTCGACAGTCGCCGCGGAGACAATGCTCGCGCCGAATCCATCCTATGGCATGCGCTTGAAGTGGATCCCAATCAGGATAACGGACTGGGTTGGTACGCAGCAATTCAACGCGATCGCGGGGGCGAACCATCGGCGTCTGATGCTTTTCGGCGTGTTGCGGCACTACCGCGAAGTTGGCGAGCTCAACTCTGGCTGGCTCGGGATGCTGTTCAAGGCAAGGACTTCCCGGCTGCAGAGCCCCTCTACATGGAAGCTTTGAGGCGGGCCGAACAACCAGTACCAACTGACTTGCTGATGCAAATGAGCGGCGATCTTGGCAACAACGGGTACCTGGCCGAGATCATTCGTCTTGTCGAGCCCTATTTCGACCCCGCCTTCCATGGCCTACAGGTCGGCAACAACCTCATCAAATCGAATTACGACCTTGGACAACTGGATGCAGCTCGGCGTATTTTAGGCCAACTGTATGCCCAGAAGCGTCACGATTGGCAGCAGACACTTAGTTACTGGGACACTGAGTTAGCCAAAGCCGGTATTGCGAAACGAGCCGACACGGTTCCAGAACAGCTTTCGGTTTCACTAGTCTCCATCGAAGGTCCACTCTGGACGCGCGACGGCTCGCCTTTCGCCGCACTTCTTCCAGTGAAGCGTGCGAACGCGCAGCATATTGCCGTTCTTGGAAGCACAGCAGTACTTGCACAAGTGCCAGAGAGACCCGCAATTCAACTTAGCGATGGCCCAGGGCGTCTCAGTCGTGCCGTCCCCTTGATTCTCGCGGAAAAGATACACCTCACTACCGATGCCGCTGGTTTCGTCTTGATCCCTTGGGCACAGAACCAAGGCTTCGCCCTCTTCGGTCGCCCGTACGCGGATCAAGCCCTCTGCGATCTTGGGGGCAAGAACGAAAAGGCTCCCGATTTCATGGTCGCTGTTACTCTGGATGCCACCCAGTCACGGTGGAATCTCGCACTCCGCTTGGTGCGAAGAGAGGACGGACATCGGATTGCAGAAGCACGGGTCGAAGCGGCCTCCGAGAACCCCGGACCGGCTGTTGAGAGGTTGGCCGCGAAACTGCTGAAGCTACTGGCCAAGCATGCCAGTGTGCGGGCGTACCCTGCGCCGACCTGGTATCAGATCCCCGTCGGACAGGATTCATCGGACTACCTCTTGCGCCTTGAACAACAACTCGCAGTTGCTTGCATGCATCTCGATTTCCTCAAGGGAGGAGGGTTGTCGGGTGAACGCGAACTACTCGACGGCATCCTGCAACTGTGTGTGCGCCAGCCAACTAATCAGACTGTAAGGATGATCTTTGCCCAAACCTTGCATCAGATACAGAAGGTGCGTTCCGAGATTCTTCCCGAGTACAGAGAGAAGATCGATCTCCTCCAACGTGATCACCCGATTGCGGGTGATGTGGCGCAACTCGTTGAAAACGCCATTACAGAAGCATTTGGAAGTTAAGCATGCTTGAACGCTAAACAGATCGCCAATCGACTGACTATCGCTCTAGCTGACTTCTTCATTGTCATCAGTTTCCAACCCACGTAAGGCGGAACCCTTTACGGGTTCCGCCGCCGCATGGAATCGGAGCGACGAATTCGACGGTTCGTACTATAGTGGATAGGAGAATGTGAGTTGCCGGGTGCTCGGACGCCATGATTGGCGGATCACTCCCGGATCAAGTCCGGGGCAGGCTCTGCGGGCATCCGTCCTACGATGGTTATCGTGTTCGGGCGCAGCGTTGCCTCGAGGAGAGTGCGGCCGCTGACGAGCAGTGATGTGCTAGGTGCGGGGAGAATTAGGACAGAATTAGGGTAGAGTAGATAGAGATTAGGCTTTCCGATCCCTTTGACCCCGCCTATCTGTTGCCGCCCTTTCGTTTGGCGGTGCCTCATTAGCCGGGTCATCGTCACGTGAGCCTGCCACCGGGTCACCGAAGGCGGTCACCCGCCTTCGGTTCCCACAGAACGCCGCATGCAGATTTCCGGCACGGCGCTCTTCAGGAGCGGGTTCACAGCACAGCGTATCGCTGAAACGCCCGGTAAGGGAGTACCAGCTTCGGACGCTGCAACGGATACGGTAGGGGCGTGCTCGCGGGTATAGCGTGCGAGCGAGGAGAGCGTCCACAGCTCGGCCGCCAAACCGTGATCGGTAGGCTTAGTACATGCGATATTCAACACCCACGCCTTCTCCTGCTCCGTAATCACCGGCTCCTTGGGGCGGTGGTAGCGGTCTTTCAGG
>JBOIDL010000200.1:0-6896 GCA_050740435.1 Gammaproteobacteria bacterium | reverse complement strand
GGCCCCAAGGACAGCTCACTCTCACTATGTCAGCTAACCAAGCCGTTCAGGAGGAACTGTTGCATTACCTGGCGGCCTTGAAAGCTGCGTGAGATCGCCATCAACCGAGATTTATGCAACGCTAGGGTTCAAGCCAGTGTATAAGGTGACACTGAAATATTTAGCGGGCCTTACGGCCTTCACTTTGGTATATGTTGCTGCAGCAAAGTTTGGCTTGTGGCTGGTTCCCGGTGTTCACAACAGTGTCACTCCGGTTTGGCCTCCTGCCGGCATTGCCCTCGGGGTGATCCTGGTTTTTGGCTTCCGGTTTTGGCCGGGGATCTTGATCGGTGCGTTTGCGATAACGGCTTTTTCCGGCTTTCCTGTCGAGACCGCACTGGGTATCGGCGTGGGAAACACCCTGGAAGCGATACTGGCTGCCTATCTGTTACATCGGGTCGGGGCATTTCATCGCGCGCTCGACCGTCTCTGGGACGTATTAGCATTCGTGGCCATGACCTCCGTGTGTGCCGCCATCCTCGGAGCTACGATAGGAGTGGCTAGTCTGTGGTGGGGCCAGGCAGTGGACCGCTCCACGGCCGTCCCGACCTGGTGGACGTGGTGGCTGGGTGATGGCATGGGGATGCTGTTGGTCACCCCGCTGCTCCTGACCTGGAGTCGAAAGTGGCGCGAGGACTGGAGCTTAGCTCAGGTCATGGAGGTCGCCGGTCTGCTGACACTGCTGATCGTTTTGAGCATGCTTTTTTTCGGTGGTTGGGTGCTGCCCCCGCTCAGCTACCCGCCCGAATACCTGTTCTTTCCATTCGTCGCTTGGGCGGCGCTGCGGCTCGGGCCTCGCGGGAGCGCGCTGACCGTTTTCGCTGCGACGGCGATCACGATCTGGGATTGGGGGAACGGTTTTGGGCCGGCGGCGGCAAAGGGCGACCTTGAAAGTCTCTTAGAGCTGCTGAGTTTCTTAGGCATATTGTCAGTGACGGGAATGACGCTTGCCGCGGTAACGAGCGAGCACCGGGGGGCGGAAATGGCGCTCCGGAGGCGGACGACAGAATTAGCGGAACTGAATCTCGCGCTCAATTCGGAAATCGTTCATCGCAAGCGCGCGGAACGACTGGCGCGCGGCCAAACCGAGGCGTTGGCGAAGTCTTTGGTGTTTCTCTCTACGGAACCGGATCTAGAATCGTTTTGGGGTCATGCCCTGAAGGCGATAGTTGAGGAGCTGGAGGGAACCGGCGGTGCCTTGTGGTTTCCGGACTACGATGCGCGTGTCCTATGCCTGCATCTCGAATGCGTCGAGGGCCGGATCCTTACCGCCGCTGAGTCCTTGCATCCTGCGGCGCGACAGTCTATTCCCTTCGCGGAAGGCCCGATGTCATTAGACCACGACGAGGGGAGCAGGGCCCGATTTTACAGTGAAGGCGACCCTGCAATCCCGCCAGCCATGTCGAAGTATCTACGAACTATCGGCGCAAAAAACCTGTTAAGCGTGTCCATGGTGGTCGGCGAGCGGGCGATTGCCTGGATGACGGTTCGCAGCGACGAGAGGCGGCTGGCGGACCCGGATAGCACCTTAGGCTTCGCCGAAGCGCTCGGCCAACAGGCAACGCTCGCCATCGAGATGGCCCGGCTGAGCGAACAAGCAAGCGAGTCGGCCGTCCTGGCCGAACGCAACCGGATCGCGCGCGACATCCATGATACCCTGGCGCAAGGTTTCACCGGCGTGATCTTGCAATTGCAGGCCGCCGAGGATGCCTTGGTCAGCGGCGAAGCAGCGCCCGTGAAAACGCATATCTCACGGGCAAGCGAGCTTGCGCGCAGCGCCCTCGCCGAAGCGCGCCGCTCGGTGCGGGCAGTGCGCCCCAAGGTTCTCGAAGCGCAGGCCCTGCCCGCGGCGCTCGATACCATGGTCCGGAAAATGACTCGCGATACTCGCATAGATCCCAAGGTCAGCGTGGTAGGCCAACCGAGAGCGCTTGCGGGGGAGTGCGAAGATGAGATCATCCGCATCGTACAGGAGTCCCTGACCAATACAATCAAACATGCCAACGCGAGCAGATTCGAGGTCAAGCTCCTATTCGAACCGCACAGGACAGAGCTACAGATCCTCGATGATGGAAAGGGGTTCGACCCCACACTCCCTTACGATGGGTTTGGGTTGATCGGTATGAAAGAAAGGGCCAGCCGCATCGGTGGAGAACTGAGAATAACGAGCGCGCCCGGCAAAGGCTCCGAGATTAGGGTCGAGCTGGGATCGGAGCAATATGGTGCACTATGAATAGTTCATCCTCTGACGCACCGGGCGTGCCCCAACCAGGATCCGCATTGAGCAAGATTCGAATTCTGATCGCTGACGATCACCTCGTCGTTCGGGAGGGACTGGTCGCGATCCTGAACCGACAAAGTGACATGGCCGTCGTCGGCGAAGCCGGTAGTGGCCACGAGGCGCTCGAACAGTGGCGCAATCATCGCCCGGATGTCACCTTGATGGACCTGCGCATGCCCGAGATGTCCGGCGTGGAGGCTATCATTGCAATCCGGGAGGAAGACGACAAGGCTTCGGTTATTATATTGACGACCTACGATAGCGATGAGGATGTCTACCGCGGAATGCGAGCCGGCGCCAAAGCCTATCTCTTGAAGGACGCCCACCGCGAGGAACTGTTAAACTGCATCCGAGCTGTCTATGCAGGCAAGACCGTCGTCTCGGCCGGAGTCGCCGCAAAATTGGCCAGCCGCCTCCGTGAGGGCGAACTCACCCCCAGGGAGCTGGAAATCCTTAACTTAGTAGCCCAAGGCCTGAGCAACAAGCTTATCGCCCGGGCCTTGGAGATCAGCGAAGGCACCGTCAAGACGCACGTCAAGAACCTTCTCGAAAAACTCGATGCCACCAGCCGGACGGAGGCCCTAGCCGTGGCTGCCCGACGTGGGCTGATCACGCTTTAGTTGCCGACCAGCCTCCTCTCTCGAAAGAGGTAGTCGTTGCCCCACCGCAAGACAGGGATTGCTCTCTTGCTTTAGCCTTGCTTTGAGATCCAACTTTCACCGGATAGCTCTTGACCGACCTGAGCACGATACTGCGTATTGTAACGTTTCAGTTAGCTCTGCTTGGAGTTGGAGCTTCAACGCTCACATCGTGTCGAGGCACGTTCGCTAGAGGAGCATGAGTATGGGTGCATACAAATACTGTTTAAGAGAAACGGGCACAGGTTTGAAAATTACGAATCGCTCGGCCCAAGGGGTGAGCGCTGCAACCGGATCGATGACTACGGTGCCGGCTTGCAATTTGGGCGATGCGCGGAGCGATTGGAGCGCTCCAGCCCCGGTTGAAGGGCCGGGCGCACAGGACAAGGTGCCGGATCAGCCCGAGGAAATTCGAGCGGTGTCGCTTACGGTGTACCGCCTTGAACGCCAAGGAACATGGCGAAAATGGTTAGCATCAGTCGTGGTGTCCATGGTTCTTGGATTGGCATTACCGAGCCCGGGCTACAGCACGCATGCCGAAGAGCGCATAACGCAGGGGCAACCCGTTAACGACATAATCGTTAGCCGCTGGGTTAGATCTGCTTTGCATGCAGATCCGACAACGCAAACCGGAGCCATCAATGTAGCTACCCGCTCCGGCCATGTGATATTAAAGGGCTTCGCGCTGAACAAAAAGCAAGCCGAGCGGGCGGTTGAAATTGCACGCGCTGTCCGAGGCGTCAAGAGCGCGCGCGATGAGCTGATAGTCATTAAAGACCGAAAGTGAACACTCCATAGGTTAAGAGGGTATGTTCAAGGAGCGGTTATCTCGGCGTCCAGCCGGTCACAGGTGATCGATTAAGATTATTGCGTCGCCTGATTTACTTCGCGGGAAAACGAACAGTGACGCGTAGACCTGGACCATTATTATCCAGCGCAATCGAAGCGCCATGCCGAGCGGCGATGCTTGCAGCCAAGGTTAGACCGAGACCGTTTCCCGGGATTCCACGGCTAGAGTCAAGCCGATGAAACGGTTTTAGTACGTCGGTGCGTAACGCGTCCGGCACGCCGACACCGGTATCTGCGACCACCGTCTCAACCCACTTGCCGGCGGTACTTGTCGTTACCTTAATATCAACGTCTTCGCCGTTGTGGTTGATCGCATTCTCGATCAGGTTGGCGAATAGTTGCGTAAGGAGTTGTTCGTCACCCTGAACGATAGCATTGTCGGACTTCTCACAGGTAAGTTGTTGACCACGATCTTCCGCGACAGGGGTATAGATATCCGCCAGCCGCGTGAGGAGGTCGGACAGATCGATACGTTCGTGTTGGATTGCGATGCTGCCGGATTCCAGTTCGCCAATTCGAAGCAGCGACGAAAAAGTCTCAAGGGTGTCCTCCAGGAGGTCGATCGCGCCCTGGCATGCGTCACGCCCTTCATCGGTCGCTTGCAGCGCTGCCAGGTTCTCAAGCCTCCGCCGAAGCCTGCCCAACGGCGTGCGCAGGTCATGAGCAATGCTGACGGATACATACCGTACGTCTTTCATCAATGTCTCAATGCGCTCCAGCATGCGGTTGATTGTCAAAGCAAGCTGCTCAAGATCGTCACCGATACTGGCAATTGGAATCCGTGCGGTCAGAGAACCCTCTCCCACCTGCTCGGCGGTTTTGGTAAACCGCTCCACGTGCGAAAGGAAACGTTGGCTGACGATCAGTCCTGCTGCAACACTGAGAAGCAGAATTGCGCCCAACACGAGCATCATCGAATGGCGCATCGCTCGCTTCACTTCAACTATGCTGTTAGCCCGACTTAGCGGATTCGGGGGGTAGGGAATGCCTAAGTAGTTGAAGTTCCGTGAGGGCACAGCCTTAGGTCTGCACTACGCAGCGGTCGCTGAGGCCGCTTGAACCGTACGGATTTTTGGCGGCGGCTGTCCTGGCAATTTGAGGTTCAGGCGCTCCAATAGCAACTGTAGGTCGGGCTCAGGCTGCGTGTAACGTGTGAGCGTCAATTCGCGTCCATCAGTCGTTGGTACGTGCACGTCAATCATCTGCACGGCGGAAAATTTCTCCAACACGCTGCGTGTGGTCAAACCCGGCGCGAGCGCATGCAAGCGTCGACCGAGCGTGACATGCAAGCAATAGGCGAGGAAGGCGATGAAGATGTGCGCCTCGATGCGCTCGATGTGTTGATGGAAGATCGGCCGGAGCGCCAAATCGCCTTTCAGGTTCTTGAACGCTTCTTCTACCGCGACCAGTTGCAGGTAAAACTCCCATAGTCGCGCCGGATCAGTGTCGGGTAGATTCGTGCGGAGCAGATAACAACCTTCGCGGCGACGCACCTCGCGCAGTTTGTCGCGCCGCAGCCAGTAGGTGAATGTGGCACTGTCCTTCGCAACGTCAACCTCCACCAAGCGCCACGCCGCCGGACCGTGTTCTCGCGCAGCACCGAGTTTCATCAGCAACTGCTCGTGTGTGAGCGTCATCGTGGAGAGTTTCTTCAGCCGCTCCCACAGCCATTTGAGCTTGCGTCGCCGCATCGCCCGTTCCTTCGCCACGCGATCTTTGCTCTGCGCGTATACGTACAGTTCTCCGTCTTGCGGTAAAAGCTTCACCTCCACCCCGGGACGGACTTCCTGCCAGGGGCGCGTGAGCAGGTCCTTCTCCAACCGGCTCAGCCGCCCCTTCGGTGTGCCCACCAGATACTGCACCGGCGGATCGCTGGCCCGCATCTCCTCCAACACGGCTTCGGTCGGGATCCCTCGGTCCATGACCCAAGTTCTCCGCGCCTTGCCGTACTGCCGCTCGATGCGCGCGAGAAAGTCTCTCAATGTGGTGTTGTCCGCCGTGTTGCCCGCTAGCACCTCGTAGGCAATCGGCAACCCTTCCGGTGTCACTACCAGCGCAATCACCACCTGCACGCAATCCGATCGCCGATCGCGCGAATACCCGTACCCCCGTTTGTCTTCTTCAGACTCCGGCGGATCACACTCAAAATACGTGCTCGTCAAGTCGTAGAGCAGCACATCGAAGCTGGCGTTGAACAAATCCCGCCACCGATCCACTAAGTGATTAAACACCGCCGTCTTGTGTGCAAGCAATCGGTCGTGACATGCGTACAGCGTGTGGATATCCGACAGCGCCGCATCCACACCCAATAAATCCGCCAACGCACTCCGTCCGAACCATTCCCGGTGCAACCGCCACTCACTGCCCGGTGCAATCAGCCGATACGCCACCAGCACGAATAACACGTGGTCCCAGCGTGTGCCCTTGCGGCTCGGCGCCAGTCGCTCACACCAGAACCGATCTAACCGCAACTCCTGCCACAACCTCAGCGCCAACCAACAGGCACCCCATTGCCGCGGCCGGCACAAGCGCAACTCATTGAGCCGTAGTCGCACCACCGAGCCGTCCGGTACGACCGCTTCACAACGATCTTCGGGAAACAATGACAACGTGCGCGAAACCGCCGTGCTACCCTCGAACACTTCAATGGATTTACGCCACGCCAACTCCTGCGAGGAGTTGATCTCGCCCAGATACAGCACGTGCCGTTGCAGCACGCGCCCACCGCTCAGGCGCTTGTTCTCGACAATACTCCAATAGCGGTGTTCTTTGCCGTCTTTCTTGCGGATCGTCGCGCGCAGAAACATGACGGATCGCCATTATCCGTAGATTTTCGCGGCTGAAAATAGGCAAGGTCTTCACTACAGCGGGTTTCGGCTGACTTGACCCCGCCCCGCCCATGCAAACCAAATACTTAGCCAACGCAGTCAAGACAAACCGACCGCGAATCCGCTAAGTCGGGTTCATAGGTAGGATCTTTTAACTCGTTGATTTATGGTATGAACTATTTCGATTGCTGTCGATCAGATCTCATTGATGTCAATGCCGACGTCATCACTGGGGAACGATCGAATGAAGAACATCAACGT
>JBOIDL010000199.1:0-6953 GCA_050740435.1 Gammaproteobacteria bacterium | reverse complement strand
GAGCCAGGCCACCCCGTTGGCCCCGAGGTTGGCATCGATCCGGTCCTTGGCGCTCACCACATCCACACCCCCCGCCCCGATGACGGTTTTCCAGTCCCGCCCGCGCGCGAGCACGACCCAGTCCTCGCCGCCCCCGTCATGGATCACCTCAAGCGCGGCGGCCCCGTTTACAAGCACAACGGGGCAGGCCTCGCCCGCGGCGGCGAGGAGCCCGACGACGAGCCATCGCCGCATCGAGCCCCGGCGTGCCGCTGCCGAAGAAGGGATCGAGCACCACATCGCCCGCGCGCGAGCCGGCGAGGATACAGATCGACGCGAGCGCCAGTGGAAAGGTGGCAAAGTGCGCTTCCGCATAGGGTTGGGTCGCGATGTCCCAGACCGAGCGCTTGTTGCGCATACAGCCTTCCCAGGGGATCGAGGCGCCCCGGTGTTTGCCTGGCTTCCCGTAATCTTCACCGAAGCGGCGTTGCTTGTTGCCGCTTCTCTGGAGGGCGGCTTCAGCCATTGGGTCCAACGAGCGCGCAAGCGTCTGATGGCCCGGCCCGCCGTCTGAATACTTGTGGTGGTTACTGCGGCCACGCCAGTAACGCGGCACCGTATCTGGCTGTACCGGTTCCTGGATCGCCTCGTGATCGTAGTAATAGCGCTCCGACTTGCTGAAGAGAAAAAGGTATTCATGCGCGCGGGTCGGCCGGTCCTTCACGCTTTCGGGCATGCCATTCGGCTTATGCCAGATGATGTCCGAGCGCAGCCACCACCCGTCCGCCTGTAGGGCGAAGGCCACGCGCCAGGGGACGCCGACGAGATCCTTGGGCTTGAGGCCGATTGGGGTCGGCGGGCGCAGACCCACGGCGAATCGTCCATCTTCGTAAGCCGGGTGCCCGGTGCGTTTCCCTGGGTTGCGATCCTGACGCCCCCCGCTGGTGTAGGTGTCCCCAATGTTCAGCCAGAGCGTCCCATCCTCGGTCAGGATCTCGCGCACGCGGGAAAACACCTCGACGAGCTGGCAGACATAGCAGGCGCCGCATTGCTTACCCGTGGTCCATCCCAGGCAATCATGGTGCGGTTCTAAACCTAACTCCTTCGGTTTGTCCGGGTGCGCGTCGGGTAGGTAGGAGCGCAGTCCCCAGTAAGGCGGTGAGCTCAGGCACATCTGCACGCTCCCCGCGCTGAGTCCGGCCAACTGTTCGAGCGCCTCGCCCCGCAGGATCATGACACACCGTCCGCCCGTAGTTGCCCGAGACGCCGCGCCACCTGTCGGCGGTACCAAGCCGCGCGTTCGGGCCAGCTTGGGGCATGGTAGTGGCCGATGGCTTGCCAAAGGTTGCCGGCTGCCTGCCAGCGCTCGCGGAGCAGGTACGCCCCGACACGCAGGTTGAACATGGGATCGAGCGGCGCCCAAGGGTCTCGGAGGAGCCTTTGGTGCACGCGCCAGTGGATCTGCATGAGCCCCACATCCGCCCGCCGGCCGCCGCGATCGAGATAGACCTTCAAGGCTCGGTAGGCCGCCTTACGGGTGGGATAGTAGTGGCCCTGGCCCTCGATATTGAGCGTCCACGGCCAGGGCCGAGCCCGGCCCGATTGGAGTCTCAAACCGCTCTCGGTGAGCGCGACCGCGTAGACCACCTTCGCCGGCAATCCGTACTCGGCCGCGGCCTGCCGGTAACGCGCGGGCACCTCGGCCTGCGCCGCGGTGGTGAGCAACAGCGATAGAGTCAGCGCGCGGACCATCGGGCCAACACGATCGGATCGTTGGGCAGCATCTCGAATGCCTCGCCTCTAGCTCGAATGAGCACCGGCACGGTGAGTGTGGGATCACGGGTGAGGCGATTGAGCGTGGCCTGGTCTTGGTTGAGGGTGAGACGGCCCTGATCCACGAGGGTCTGCGGGAGCTTGAGCTTTTGCGCCCAGGCCTGGATATCCTCATCCCGCACCGCGCCCACGGCGTACACATCGAGATGGAGCCCCGGGAGACTTTGCACCTCCCCGACCAGATGCTGGATCAGCCGGTTGCAGTCGGCGCACTCCAGGTTGACGAAGAGAAGGAGCCGATCGCCCGCCCGGAAGGGCGGCTCGCGGGTGCGGGCTTGGACAAGCAGTTCCTCAAGCTTCGCCGGATCGAAGGGTAAGTCGCGTTTGACCTGTTGCACCATGCGCTCGAAGGCGAATTCCCGTTCCGTACGCTCGCGTTCGAGCCGCACCAGGATCTCGGCATACCGCCTACGCTCGGCGTCGCTCTCGGCATGCACCCCGAGCGCCGTCACCGGATCGAGATGGGGACTCCAGGTGCCCCGCGGGCCGCTCATCAAGCGCTCATAGCGCTGCCAGTCCTCGACGGTGATCGCCCAGCGGCGGGCCTGCTCGGCCTGAGTGGTACTCGATGTAGAACGCTCGAGGCGCGTTGCTTCGGATGCGGTGCGGGACCCCTCGGCCAAGAGCCTCGCGGGACAGACCAAGAGCAGAGCGCTACTCGCAGCCAGGGCGACTCCCAAGGCCCCAAGCTCACTCGCGCCGGATCTCATGGGTCGCGGATCTCGGTGTTGGTGAGATCGAGTCCCGTAGCGGGTCTCGTGGGCTCGTGTTCGGCCGCCAGTGGAGATCCCTTGGCGCCCAGACAGGGCCCGACCAGATAGCTCCGTACGGCCCAACGGACAGTCAAGTCGCGCACCAGATGCTCGGGCGCTCGGCAGGGTGGCGGCGGCGTCTGCGCCGCGGTGGACTTGGGGGTTAGCGCACGCTCGTGGATCGCGGGCGTCGCACAAGCCGACAGGATCCCTATGAGGATGAACAGCAGTAATCCGCGTGTCATGGGATCGCCTGTGAAGCACGCATCCCTGCAATTGCCGGCAGCATCCCCGTTGCTCGGGCACCTTCGGCGTTCTCGGTGGTGGAATCAGCGGTACGCTCGGCCAGTGGAGGGCTGCGGTCTGTCTGCCGTCCTGGCACAGGCAGGCGAGTGCGATGGCGCCAGATCTTGAACTGACGCTGCACGGTGCGATGCGCGGCGGCGGGTTCCATGGCCACCACCCGCGCCTTCGTCGGCGGGTCGAGGTAAGCACGGGCCTTCAAGCAATGGAGATTCTGGTAGCAGAAGCTCTCGGGATTGGTTTCGAAGAGACCGACCATCACTTGCTCGGTGGTGGCTCGGAAGACCTTGCGGAGTTTCGCGGCGATCGGCCAAAGCTCGGTGCCGGGTGGGATCGGACCGATCCG
Source organism: Gammaproteobacteria bacterium (assembly GCA_050740435.1). Taxonomy (GTDB): domain Bacteria; phylum Pseudomonadota; class Gammaproteobacteria; order JACCXJ01; family JACCXJ01; genus USCg-Taylor. The sequence continues at coordinate 3,740 of JBOIDL010000199.1, read as the reverse complement.
GTGGGTGGCGTTCGCTCCAAAGGCGACCGGCTCTGGATCCATGGTCAGAAGCGTCGGCACTTGCGCTGTATGTGATGACAGGGCGGCACCCGCTGCGCGCGTCTGCACCAAGCCCTGATATGGTTCCCGCAGCTCAAAAGAGACCAGCCGGTGCACCGGATCGACCACGAGATAATGCGCGGGTCCCGCCAGGGTCTTGAGCGCCTCATCGAGGCGCATGGGCCCAAGCGTTCGGTGCACCGCTGGCAAGGGCCAGTCAAGCAGGACAGGCAACGAGGGACAGGAGGCGTCGAGACTTGCTAAGCGGTAGCCACTGCGGGCGAGCACCTGTTTCAGTGCGTGACCTACGGTTTGCGCGGAGTAGGAGAACTCCGTGTGGATAGGGAGTGCAAAGGGATCGGTTTGCTCAGGTGAGGGTCCGGGGACCAGGGCGGAATAGCGCCCGACACGCACCAGATCGAGCCCTGCGCCCAGAACCGTCCAGGAGATCAGGGTGCCTACGAGCAGGAAGGAGAGACGTTGTGACATTGTGAAATCGCCTCCTCGCGATAGGTCGCATCGCGCAAGAGGTTTACGCCTCTCAATCGAGTCGGACAAGGGAAAACCCTAAATCCGTATCCGAGGGTTTTCGCTTGACGCGGGCAAAAAGGCCCTTCGAGAGAAGGCGTAAAGGTGGGTAGGCGGCGAGGCGCTAAGCGGGCGGGAACTCGATTGCTTCGCCACCGAGTATCACAAATAGACTTCTCTTAGCTTCACATCATCGCGCAGCTCATCTGTCGAACCTGAAAAAGACACCTGGCCGTTACGTAGGACGTAAACACGCTGCGCGATCTTGAGGACCTCACGTACCTTCTGTTCAACGATCAAAACGGTCGTACCAGACTTACGGTTTATATCCTGTATATGGCTCAGAGCGTCAGCCACGAGCGGCGGTGCGAGGCCGAGGGAGGGTTCATCGAGCAGGAGCAGGCGGGGTAAGAGGATTAGCGCATTGGCGAGAGCCAGCATTTGCTTCTCGCCTCCGGATAGGCTTCCTGCCCGTTGGCGTAGACGGCGTTTAAGTCCGGGGAATAGGATTAGGACATGCTCGATGCCGTCATTCAAGCGCGCGTTGCCCGGGAGTGTGAGGCCACCTAACTCCAGATTCTGCCGCACCGTCAGATCGGTGAAGACGCGGTTTCCTTGGGGGACGTAGCAAACACCTAAGCCCAACATTTTGCGCGGGATAGGTGAGTTTAAGCGCCTGCCGTCAAGGGTCATATGCCCTGTCCAAGCGGGAAGCAGACCGAATACGGTCTTGAGCAGTGTCGATTTGCCTGCACCGTTGTGGCCAATCAGCGCCACAATCTCGCCCGGCATGACCGCGATACTTGCGCCGTTAAGCACCTGCTTCTTTCCATAGCCGCTGACGAGGCCTGCTACTTCTAAGAGACTCCGGGAGGTTTCAGGCAAGATAGGCCTCCATGATCTCTGGTCGCTCCAGCACTTCGCGGGGAGGCCCCTGGGCGATGACCTTGCCTTCGTCCATCACGATGATTCGATCGGCGATCTGGCGCACCGCAATCAGATCGTGCTCAATGAATATCACCAGCTTTCCGGTCGTTCCCAACTGAGACAATAGCTCCAGTATATGGGTAACCATTCCCGGGTGTACGCCGGCAACGGGATCATCCAGGAGCAGGACCTTGGCCCCCGTTGCCAGGCAGCAGGCGAGGGTCAGGAGCTTTTGCTGTCCGTAGGAAAGCTCGCCCGCCAGGTCGGAGGCCTTCGCTTCAAGCCCCACGAAGCGCAGGAGCCTCAGCGCCTCGTCGCGGTTTCGTTCCTCCTCTCCCGCTACGCCAAAACGCGACAGCGCGCGCCATAAACGCTCACCGCGTTGCGCGGGCTTGGCCAGTAGGACGTTCTCCAGTACCGGGACCTGAAGGATCAACCGCAGATCCTGGAAGGTGCGCGCAACGCCCAACCGGGCAATGCGGTGTGGGGGTAGATGGGTGGTTTCGCGCTCGCCGCAAAAGCAGCGACCGGCATCCGGTCGAAGAAAACCGGTCAACACGTGCAGCAAGGTGGTTTTGCCCGCTCCGTTGGGGCCGATGACGGCTACGGTCCCCGAATCAGGGAACTGTAAATGCACGTCCACCAGAGCGTGGACGCCATCGAAGGATTTAGCAAGGCCCTCACAGCGTAGCATGATCAAATGAATAGAGAGGATAAGTCATCTTTCAGCAACCCTCAGTTTATCGCTTGGCCCGGCAGGTTGAGCTGACGTGCGTCATAGCGTACTGTATTGACGATTTAATTTAACCCTATTGAGGAATGGTCGATGACGACACTCACCGCCAGTGAAGCGAGGTCGAAGCTCTATCGTTTGATAGACGAAACGACTTCCACCCACACTCCCATTCTCATCACTGGCAAGCGCTCGAATGCCGTTCTTATAGCTGAGGAAGACTGGCGCGCGATCCAGGAGACTGTGTACCTATTGTCCGTTCCTGGCATGAGAGAGTCCATTCGCGAAGGGTTGAATACGCCCGTCGAGGAATGCGCGAAGGACCCCGGCTGGTGAAATGGCAACTCGTCTTTACCAAGCAGGCCCAAAAAGACGCCAAGAAATTGGCCGCTGCCGGGTTGCGGCCCAAGTGCGAGGAATTACTGGATATCCTTAGGAAGAATCCGTTTCAGAACCCGCCTCCCTATGAAAAACTGGTTGGTGACCTGGCAGGTGCCTATTCCCGCAGGATCAACGTCCAACAGCGACTTGTCTATCAAGTGCTGGAACAGGACCACATCGTTAAAGTGATCCGAATGTGGACCCATTATGAATAGCGGGCAATCTTATGCCCGGGTCATCGCCCGAAGCCGTAGCGTCCTACCAATCCGCGCGGGCGCCACATCATCATTGCTACCAACAGACTACCGTGGATGATCTGGCGCAGTTAGCGGCGCTAGCGCTAGGCAACCCAAGGAAACGCAACGCTTCGGGTAACGTTACCAGAATCACCGCTCCGATCACTGGGCCCCATCGGCTACCCGCCCCTCCTATGATTACCATCGAGATCACAAGGATCGGCTCCATCACTGTAAAGCTCGTCGGGTCAATATACGTGATGTAGTGTGCATAAAGACTCCCTGCCGAGGCCGCGAGTGTCGAGCTGACCGCGAAGGCGCTTACCTTAAAACGTAAGGTGTTTTTGCCCATCGCCCGGGCGAAGACCTCGTTCTCGCGGATTGCGCGAAGTACCCGGCCGAAAGGGCTTGCCGCGATGCGACCGACAACGAGGTAAGCAAAGACCGCTAGGATGACTGCTAGGATAACGAATTCGAGATTAGATTGGACGGTCCAGCCGAAGATCGTAGGTTGCGGGATACCTGGAACTCCGAGAGGACCACGAGTCAGCTCCATCCAATTGTTAAAGAGGCTAAACAAGATCATCTGGAAGCCCAGGGTAGCGATAACGAAGTAATCTTCATGTAGGCGGAGGGAAGGCAACGAGACAATGGTAAGCGGTTAGGCAACCCCATGGTATCGGCTAGGGAGGCGATCGGCTAATCTGTTCCGGCATAAGGTTGAAGGATAAGAGCGCCTCGATGTCGGTGAGGGATTTTGCCTTTGGCACGATGATTGGCTCCTAGCCCCACTCAAAGATACCGAAAGCCAGGGTCAGGGATTGACCCTGCTTGGCGCGCCGAGGATGCAACGTCGGGACCTGATCGAAGTCATCGAGGATCGATCAGAACACGCC
>JBOIDL010000198.1:0-6975 GCA_050740435.1 Gammaproteobacteria bacterium | reverse complement strand
GACCTTGATTATCGGCGCGCTGTTGTCCAAAGGCGTACTGGCAGTCTTCATCTTCATGGCGGCGGCGATGCTGGGCGTCGCCCTGCTCGTTGGCGTCGCGTCGAACAAGGTGATAACGTCATGAAGAACGAGAGCGGCAGTAGCAACCCAGGTTGCATTGCACTCGCTCTTCACCCGATCCGGAGCGACGAGACCGCCTCGGACATTACTGACCTTATCTGAGTGAATATAGGAGTAAGCAACATGAGTACGAAAAATCGTTTGATGGCTATCGCCTTGGTTTCCTGCGCCGCTTTCGGCAGCAGTGCTTATGCGGGGTTTGACTCGAAGGTCATGGCGGGTAACGCTTGTCAGTTCGCGGAGCCAGCGGAAATCATATTCGATAGAGACATTTCGTTTGCCTTTAGTAACGGCCGCATACTCAACATTGCGGACGTGGATGTCACCGTCGTCTGTCCGGTCGTGCGAGACAATGTTAATAATGATAACGGCATCTCTGGGCTTCGCGTACGGGTCGATGGCGCCAATAACCAGGGCGTCCTATGGACCTTGACTAGCCGGAATCGATTCGCGGAATTCATCGAAGACGACTTCAAAGTGGGCGGAAGCAGCGGTCCACAAGAAATTTTGCTCGATGGAGACAAGAGTGCTTTTCTCGGTCGGCGGGGTGGCAGGGGCGGCCTTCGACGGGCTCCGTCGTAGCGGGTGGGGACGCCCGAGCGCGACCCACGCGGAGGTCGAAGCCTTCGATCCAGAGAGCGGCCGCTGGCTGAGCCTGCCCCCCTTACCGACGGCCCGGCATGGCCTTGCCGCGAAGGCGGGTCCCGGTGCTCTCACCGAACCCGCTTCGGCAGTCCATGCGGATAATACTTTTGGGTGCGCTGAATTTGTCCCCAGCACGGCGACCGAGAAGGACGACTTGGCCAATCGTGAGGTTGACGAGCTGAGGAGCCAAATCGCGCTCCTCAGGTCGGATTTAACCAAGGCGCAGCGGCACTTGCGCCAGCTCGTGCAGTCCGCTGCGCATGCCCAGCAATCGGCCAAACCCAGCCACTAAGATACCGAATAACAGCAACGAAGGAACGGCGACTCGGCGAGCGCCGTGACGATCGACGAGTCGACCGACGAGGGGCATTGCGAGGCTTGTCATGACGGTGCATAGGGTAAACGCCAACGAGATATCGGCGCGGCTCCAGTGCCGCTCGCTGCCGAGGGGCTTCGGGAATACGCCCAGGATAAAGACTATGATAGATGCAATGCTGAACAATAGACCGACCGCCGCCGCCAAAACGATCCACCAGCCATAGAAGATATTGTCTGCTCTTGGCATCTTCATCTCCATGCGCCTCAGGCCGCTCGGAACGCCTGAGAAAATCGCTTAGGTCATGGTTTGAACCTTTGCGTCAGTCCAGCGAGATAACCGTACAAAGAGCTGCTCTGTCCAACGACACTCCTTGGATAAGCCTCTTGAAATTAATCACGTACCGGGCCACCGCGGCCTGGATTAATGCAAAGCCTCAGGAGATATAGCATGACAATTCGTCGCACCACCTTGTTTACCAGCCTACTCCTAGGACTATCGCTTACCTATGGATGCGCTTATGCCGATCAAGCGACCTCGCCGGTACCCGATTACCCCGAGGTCGCGTCGAACTACCGCGACGCTCAAGCGGTGTGCGAAGCCCCGGTCTCGGGCGAGCCCTTCGTCCGCACGGAGCTCTTCTTCGGCTTGTCCAAGTCCGATGGCTCCACGATCTCCGAGTTCCAATTTCGACGGTTCCTCCGCGAGACGGTCACCCCGCTGTTCCCCGATGGTTTAACGGTGCTATCCGGTCTCGGCCAATTCAGGGATTCCTCGGACCGGATGGTCCGGGAGGGCTCGCGGCTCGTGATCCTGCTTTATCCGCTAGCTGCAGCGAACGCCAGCGAGAAGATCGATGCGATTCGGGAGGCGTATAAGACGGCCTTTCAGCAACAATCGGTCTTGCGTACGGACAGCATCGACTGCGTGTCGTTTTGAACGGGCGGTTCGATCGAGGAACGAGGAGACACCATGGCGGAGATCAAGAACGTCGCTGGAACGGCTTTCATCGTGGCCGAGTACCGGGCCGAAGAGAATAGCGCGCCGGATCCTCTATACCGCGACTCGATCGTCGAGCTGTTTCTAAATGACGCAACCAGGCAGGCGGCGGCAACCGCGATGATAGCGAGCCCGGCGATGAAAGAGGGAGTGAAGCTTAGAACCCGGTATCTCGACGATACACTGGAAGAGCGAATCGCGCGTGGCTGCCGGCAAGTCGTGATCTTGGGCTCGGGGCTCGACACTCGGGCGGTCCGGAAAAAGGCCACCGGAGTGGCCTATTTTGAGCTCGACGACAAGGCGACCTTGGACCTGAAGCGAGCGCGGTTTACGGAGCATGGGATCCAGGTGGCACTCACCCTCATTCCGGCCGATTACGTCACCGACGACTGGATTGCCTTGCTCGCGGAGAACGGGTTCGACTTCGATCTGCCCACGCATATCATTTGGGAAGGCAATACGATGTACTTGACCTAGGATGATATGAAACGTGTCATGGTGACTATTCGCGAGCAGATCGGATACGCGAGCTTGTCGTTTGACTATCTGTCGACAAAAGTGATCGACAAGAGCACGGGCGATGCGGGCTTATCAGCTCTTGTCGAGCACTTCGCCCGCTTAGGCGCACCTTGGATCACCGGTATCGACGACGTGTACGCATTAGGTGACGAATTGGGTTTGGACGTCATTCAAAATGTTCTGAGCGCGGATCTCCACCGCTGGCATTGGCCCACTCGACCGATGAGCTCTAGCGTCCTGCGTTTCCATTCGCTGTGCACCCTGGCCACCAAATTAGAATCTGCGCGGCCAACGCAGAGCCGTAGTCCGCGCGCTATATCCACAGGATGGATTTCGTGAAGAACAGGAGCGGACGTTTGTTCGCGACCCTTGTATGTCACAAAGCGCGCGGAAGCATGAGGGCTAAACGCTTTAGCGTATTGAGATGGGATCCGCCGCGGATTTTAGCCCTGAGCGGCCCGCGTGCAAACCCCCAGAACGCGGCAGCCGAAGCACACTCAAACCGCCGCCAGATCCCCCTTCTGCTCCAGCCACACGCGGCGATCGGCGGCGCGCTTTTTCCCGAGCAGCATGTCCATGAGCTCGTCGCTCCGGTGATCTTGCGCGAGGGTGAGCTGCACCAGACGCCGGGTCTCGGGCGCCATCGTGGTTTCGCGAAGCTGTAAGGGATTCATCTCCCCGAGCCCCTTGAAACGCTGCACGTTGACTTTGCCCTTGAGTTTCTCGGCGGCGATCCGATCGAGAACGCCTTGTTTCTCCTCGTCGTCAAGGGCGTAAAAGACCTCTTTGCCGATATCGATGCGATAGAGCGGTGGCATCGCGACATGCACGTGTCCCGCGGCCACCACGGGACGGAAATGGCGTAGAAACAAAGCGCAGAGCAAGGTGGCGATGTGCTGGCCGTCGGAATCCGCATCCGCCAAGATGCAGATCTTCCCGTAGCGCAAGCCCTCAATCCGGGGCGATCCCGGGTCCACGCCGATCGCGACAGCGATATCATGGACTTCCTGAGAACCGAGGACCTGGCCAGGATCCACTTCCCAGGTATTCAAGATCTTACCGCGGAGCGGCATCACCGCCTGGAATTCCTTGTCCCGCGCCTGCTTGGCCGAGCCGCCGGCGGAATCTCCCTCGACCAGGAACAACTCGCTGCGGACCGGTTCTTGGGAAGTGCAGTCCGCGAGCTTGCCGGGCAACGCCGGACCTCCAGTGATTCTCTTGCGGACGATTTTCTGCTCCGCCTTGAGCCGCCGCTGGGCGTTTGCGATCGCGAGCGCCGCGATGCGCTCGCCGGTTTCGACATGCTGATGCAACCATAGGCTGAAAGAGTCGCGGGCCACCCCGGAAACGAAGGCCGCGCAGGCGCGCGAGGTCAAGCGTTCCTTGGTTTGTCCCGAGAACTGGGGTTCCTCGAGCTTGACGGAGAGTAGATACGCACAGCGTTCCCAAACGTCTTCCGGCGCCAGCTTGACCCCGCGCGGCAGGAGATTGCGAAACTCACAAAATTCCCGCACGGCATCGGCGAGCCCTTGCCGCAGACCATTCACGTGGGTGCCGCCCTGCACCGTCGGCACAAGATTCACATAGCTCTCGGTGATGATGTCGCCCTCGTCCGCGAGCCAATGCAACGCCCAATCGACGGCCTCATGCGTACCTTCCAGACTCCCCGTAAACGGCTGCGGCGGCAGGAGATCGCGCCCGCTCAAGGCCTCCGAGAGATAGGCCGTGATTCCATCGTCGTACTGCCATTCCTGGTGCTCGCCGCTGTCCTCGTCCGTAAACCGGATCAGTAATCCCGGGCAGAGCACCGCCTTCGCGCGCAGCACGTGCTGCAAGCGCGGGATGGCGATTTTCATGGTGTCGAAGTAACGCGCATCGGGCCACAGGCGGATCGCCGTTCCGGTATTTTGCCGTCCCACCGTGCCGATGACCTCGAGCCCGGTCTTTTTTTCGCCGCCTTCGAAGATCATTCGATACTCGCGGCCGTCACGGCGCACGCGCAGCTCCAAGCGCCTCGACAGCGCGTTGACGACCGAGACCCCCACCCCATGTAAGCCACCCGAGAAACGATAGTTTTTGCCCGAAAACTTTCCTCCGGCGTGCAGCCGCGTCATGATCACCTCGGCGCCGCTCACTTTTTGCTCGGGGTGAATATCCACCGGCATGCCGCGGCCGTCATCGGCCACGGTCACGGATCCGTCGTCGTGCAACTCCACGTCGATGCGCTTGGCGTAACCCGCGATCGCCTCATCGACGCTGTTGTCCACCACCTCTTGAATCAGATGATTGGGGCGCGAGGTGTCGGTGTACATCCCCGGCCGCCGGCGCACCGGATCGAGTCCGATGAGGACTTCGATGTCGGCCGCATCGTAGCGTCGATTCACGTACCGGGTTCGCTCTTCTCTAGATCCCGTAAGCCAATCTTAACAACGACAAGGGGTGCAGGGTCCTCACGGTCTTATTCAATCCGGCCTCGATATGGTGCGCGGCGAGCGCGCAGTCGCTGGTGAAATAATCGGCGTCCGCTTGCGCCACGCGATGGGCAACGGGGAGCCCGATCTTGACCGCAGCCTCGTGAAACTCGCGCTTGACCCCGTAGGTACCGTTGTGCCCCGAACAGCGTTCAATAGCCTCGACTTTTGTCTCCGGCACTAGACTCAAAAGCTCGCGGGTCCTGGGGCCGATGTTCTGCACGCGCTGATGACAAGGGACATGGTACATCACGTTACCCAGCGGGTTCTTAAAATTCGTGACCAAAAGCCGCGCCTTGTGGCGCAGGCTTAAATACTCGAACGGGTCATAAAAGGCCGCGGCGACGCGCTGAACATCCGGATTTTCGGGCAGCAGCAGCGGGATCTCTTTCTTGAACATCAAAACACACGAGGGCACTAGGGCGACGAGGTCCCAACCCTCCTTGGCCGCGCGCGCCAAGGCCGGGAGATTACGTTGGGCGAGGCGTTCCACCGTACCGAGATCTCCAAGCTCCAGCTTCGGCATCCCGCAACACGCCTCTCTCTCGAGGACCCGCACCGGAATGCCGTTGTGCTCGAAGATGGCAATGAGATCCTCGCCGATCTGGGGTTCGTTGTAATCCCCATAACAGGTGGTAAACAATACCACGCGGCCCTTGGTGTGCGGCGTCGCGAGCGGCTTTATCGGCGTTGGGTTGCGCTTACGGATTCGCCGCCTCAAGGTGCGCTCCTGATATTTGGGCAAGGGTGCTTGGGCATGCACGCCCAAGGTTTTCTCGGCGACCCGCCGAACGGTCCTGTTGCCGGCAGCCCGATTTACCGTCGGAGCCACCACCGGCACGCTGGCGATGCGGCCCACGACATCGGGGGATGACAAGAGTCTGTCTCGCACGCTCGCGCCTTCGGATTGGTAGCTCGCGGCTTTAGCCCGCAACATCAAGTGCGGGAAGTCGATGTTCCAAGGATGCGGGGGAACATAGGGGCATTTGGTTATGAAACAGAGATCGCACAGGTAGCAATTCTCCACCACCTTCCGGTAGCCCTCTTTTGCCACCCCATCGACTTCCATGGTCGCCGAGCCGTCGACTAGGTCAAAGAGCGTAGGAAACGCATTACAGAGGCTCACACATCTTCGGCATCCGTGACAGACGTCGAAGACGCGCTCAAGCTCGGCATTAAGCGCGGATTCGCTGTAAAAATCCGGTTCCCGCCAGGCCAAGGGACGGTGAGTCGGCGCTGCGAGGCTGCCCTCGCGGTAGACCTCATTCCGCTCGCTCATGCCTCACCCCCGGATTCGAAGATGAGCGGGTGAACATCGCATTTGTGGATGCCCATCAGTTTCGAGCGCGCTGCGTTAAGGGATGCTCGAACGACATGTAAAAGAACAGCGAGATATCGGAAGCATCTACGGCGCACCGGCACCCGGGGAATGACGTGATCGACTCGGTGGGCGGCGGTCTCGGCCATGCGCCGGGCGCCACAGTTCACGTCGAACCGGTCACCAGACCGGGGACGCCGATCAGGCGAGGTCGAAGCGATCGAGGTTCATGACCTTGTCCCAGGCAGCCACGAAGTCACGCACGAACTTCTCCTTCGAGTCGTCAGACGCGTAGACTTCCGCGAACGCTCGGAGCTGGGAGTTCGATCCGAAGACGAGGTCGACGGCGGTGCCGGTCCACTTGCGCTGGCCGGTGGCGCGATCGCGACCCTCGTACACGTTCGCATCCGAGGCGGATGCCTTCCACTCCGTGCGCATGTCGAGCAGGTTCACGAAGAAATCGTTGGTCAGCGTCTCGGTCCGGTCGGTCAAGACGCCGTGCTTGGATTGCCCGAAGTTGGCGTTCAGGGCGCGCATGCCGCCGACGAGAACGGTCATCTCGGGAGCGGTCAAATTCAGCATGAATG
>JBOIDL010000197.1:0-7034 GCA_050740435.1 Gammaproteobacteria bacterium | reverse complement strand
GTCCGCGCCGCCGCCGGTCGACGCTGCCGGCTCCGGCAGCGGCACCTCGCGGCCGGTCGCGGCCCGCATGCCCTGCCGCACCACCGTGGCGTAGCGCCAGAGCACGACGGATGAGACGATGGCAGTGACCACCACCGTTAGCAGGAAGAAGTACAAGACCGTGCCGCCCTGCATGACGCGCGTCCTCCTCGTTTATTTAAACGCATACCCCGCGGTCTTGCCGCGGGGACCTTAGCGATGGGGTTTCCAAAGGGGAGAAGCGCAGCTCTCCCCTTTGGTCAAGGGCGGGGTTCATACCCCGCCCGCGAAGTATATTGATTCACAAACTTTGTCAGTCGTCGATGACCACCCCCCACGGCGCCTCGCCCACGGCGATCGTCTGTATCACCTTGTCGGTGGCGGTGTCGATCACCGAGACACTGTTACTGACACCGTTGGTGCCATAAAGACGGCGCCCGTCACGCGTCAGTGCCAGGCCCCACACCCGTTGGCCCACGGGGATGCGGGTCTTGACCTGCAAGGTCTGCGCATCGAGGACGATGATCTGGTCGGCGCGGCCGCCGGCGACATAGAGCGTCCTCTCATCCCTGCCGAGCAGCACGTCCTTCGGCTTGATCTTGTCATCTCCGAGCGGCACCTTATTCAGCACCTTGTGGGCCACCATGTCCACGCGCTTGACCTCCCCGCCGATTTCGGAGGTAGCGTAGGCTGTTTTCCCGTCGCGCGCGAAAACCGCGGCGCGCGGGCGCGCGCCCACCAGGATGTTCGCGACCACGTTGTGTTCCGGCACGGCGATGACGTGCAGCATATTGGTCGACTCACTGGTTACGATCACTTGCTTGCCATCGGGGGAAATCGCGACGCCTTCGGGTTCGAGGCCCACTGGGATCTCGGCGATGACCTTGGCGCTCTCCGGATCGATCACCGAGGCCTTGGCCGCATCTTCGTTGGAAATATAGATGTTGCCGTTCGGATGCACGCCGAAGGCTTCCGGATCATCGCCCGAGGGGATCTTGCGCAGCACCTTCAGGGTCTTCGGATCGATAACTGCGATCGCATTTTCCCGCCCGAGCGCTACATACAGGGCGCTTCCGTCCGGGGCGAGCCCGATCCCGCGAGGTTGCTTGCCGACCGCGATCGTGGCTTCGACTCTTAGCGTGCGGCCGGAGATGACCGAGACCGTATTACCGCGTTCGTTGGTGACGAATACCCTCTCGGTCGGGGCGGCCGCGGCCGCTGCAACGTAGGTGATCATCAGCGCGAGTATGAAAAACGCTTTCATGAACGAGCTCTCCTGTGATTAGTCAATATAGATTTCGCCACCACGGGGTATGCAACCCCGTGGTGCGACCAAAGGGAAGAGCTTCGCCTCTCCCCTTTGGAAACCCCATCGCTAAGGTCCCCGCGGCAAGACCGCGGGGATAGGATTTAACTGTCCGGTTCCGGGCAGGCGCTGCTTCCGAGGCTGTCGAGATCTTCGATATCCACCACACCCTTGACCGGGGCCTCGCCGGCGATCCTACCGCCTTCCACGAGGAACAGCGGTTGCCGCAACTGGCCGTTCGGCCGGAAGTTCATATCGATCCCCTTTTGTCCATCGAAGGCAAGCTGGGTCCTAATATAGTCGAGTAAACTTTCCGGTTCCGCCGCGCCGAGCCGCGCCACGCTATCGGATAGCAGTTTGACCGCGGCCCAACCGGCCCAGGCGCCGTCGTCCATAGCCTGTCCGCGCGCCTTGAGAAACCGCTTGCTGAGCTGCTCGGCGGAGTATTTCTTAAATTCGGGATGCCAAGCCTGCGCAAGCGCCTCCGACCCGGGATGCAGTTTACGCCATTGGGACAGCGCATCGCGTTTCATCTCGCGGCTAGGAATAACGTGCAGCAGGTTCGCAAGGCATTTATCGCGCAGCGCGTCGGTCTCCGAGCTTAGATTGAACACCGGCGTGCCGGGATGCTGCCCGGCAAGGGCAATGAGCGCCTGCTCCTCGATTGCCGCCAGGATAGCGGCGGGCCGGGCCTGCGCGTCGCGCTCGACGTCCAACACGTAACGCTGACCTAAGAACCCGCCCTGAAGGTTGGCTTCTTCCAGCCCCTGGGAGACGCCGAGAAAGGCCGCGTCATCGCGCGCGCCGACATAGTGGAGTCGTACCTCGATCGGCGCGGCCAAAGCCGTTCGGATCAACATGATCAAGAGGAGCAGTGTCATTGCTAGCGGAGATCGAGGGATTAGGGACATAGGGGTTTACTACCTCACGCATCCCTTACAACTGCGCCAGGTAGGTGCTCCCGCCGAGGCGCGTCATCTGCCTTAAGATCCACGCCTGGCGCGCCTGAACATGCGGCGAGGGACGGGGGGCGGGGCGGTAGCGCTCGGGATTCGGCAGCACCGCCGCAAGGAGCGCGGCCTCACGCACCGACAGCATAGCAGGTGGCTTGCGGAAATATGTCTCGCTCGCGGCCCGGATCCCGAAGACACCGTCCCCGAACTGAACCACGTTGAGATACACTTCCAGGATCCGGCGCTTGGGTAAGAGTGCTTCGATTAATATCGTGAGATAGGCCTCGAGGCTTTTGCGCACATAACTTTTCCCTGGCCAGAGAAACAGATTCTTCGCGAGTTGCTGGGAGATGGTGCTTGCCCCGCGCAAGCGGCCGCCGAGCCGGTTACCGCGCCAGACCTGCGCGATGGCATCGAGATCGAAACCGAAGTGCCGAGGAAACTTCTGATCCTCGGAGGCTACCACGGCGAGCTTCGCATGCGGTGAAATCTTTTCCCAGTCGGCCCAGCGGTAGCGAAAAGCATGATCCTCGCGCCCTTCGACGAGAGCCAGCGTGAGATCGCGCAGCATGAAGCTCGTCACCCACGGATCGAACCAGCGCAGGCACAGCACGAGGAACGCGGGGATCAGGCACATGGCGAGCAGGGCGCGCCGCAGGAGACGCATCGGCGTTCGCCACCCAGCATACTTTCGCCGCGCCATCTCGCGTTTGCGGCTAGCGTCCGGATCGGGATGGATGGCCCAAGGAATATCTACGGGGGCGGTCCTCTGGAGACGTAGTCGGCGCGCGCGCATGTGGCACCATCAAGTCTTTATCCCGATCCCCTGATTGAACAGGCGCAAGCCGAGCCACCAGAGCGCAGCGATGAAAAGGAGGATCACCCCATAAGCGGCGGGCAAGGGGATGTCGGACACGCCCAACACCCCATAGCGGAAAGCGTTGACCATATAGAGAATAGGATTCCCGAAGGAGACTATCTGCCACGTTTCGGGCAGGAGGTTGATGGAATAGAAGACCCCGCCGAGATAGGTGAGCGGCGTGAGAACGAAGGTGGGTATGATCGAGGTGTCGTCGAAGTTACGGGCGAACAGCCCGTTGATGAGTCCACCCAGCGAAAACACCATGGCCGTGAACAGGATCGTGGAGGCCATCACAGTGAGGGAATGAACGTGGAGATCGGTAAAGAAGAGCGCGACGGCCGTGACTACGATACCGACACATAATCCGCGCGCGACGCCACCGGTGATGAATCCGGCCATGATGATCCAGTTCGGGATGGGTGCGACCAGCATCTCCTCGATATGCTTTTGAAACTTGGAACCGAAGAACGACGATACGACGTTGGCGTAGGAATTCGTGATGACCGACATCATGATGATTCCGGGCGCGATGTATTGCACATAGCGGAAACCTTCCATCTCGCCGATGCGCGGGCCGATGAGGTTCCCGAAAATAAGAAAATACAAGGTCATGGTGATGGCCGCGGGCAGAATCGTTTGCATCCAAATCCGCAGAAACCTCGCCACCTCTTTGATGACGATGGTCCGATAGGCGATGGCGTAGCGCCGCGCCGCGCCACTAAGCATGAGCATTATTAGCGGACTTGTCGAGTAAGCGTATGAAGAGCTCTTCGAGCCGGTTGGCCTTGTTGCGCATGCTAACCACCTCGACCCCCCGTTCGGAGAGTCCACGAAACAGCTCATTGATACCCAAGGCTTTGCTGACATCGACCTCGAGCGTGGTCTCATCGACAAAGCGCAGAGGGTAGCCGTTGACGAGGGGAGGCTCTATGAGATGCTGGCGAATGTCCAAGATGAAGGTCTCCATGGCGGGCTGCGCCAGCAGGCGCTTCATCGACGTATTTTCTATGATTTCACCCTGGTCGATGATGGCGATTTTACGGCATAGGCGCTCGGCTTCCTCCAGATAGTGGGTGGTCAAGATAATCGTCGTGCCGTTGAGATTGGTCGCGCGCAGAAACTCCCACATCGAACGCCGCAGCTCGATGTCCACGCCCGCCGTCGGCTCATCGAGGATGAGAAGCTTGGGCTCGTGCACCAGCGCCCGGGCGATCATCAGCCGCCGCTTCATGCCCCCCGACAGTGTACGGGAGCGATCGTTGCGTTTCTCCCACAACCCGAGCGCCTTCAAGTACTTTGCGGCGCGTTGTTTAGCGAGGGTGCGTTCCAGGCCATAGTAACCGGCTTGGTTGACGACGATATCGATGACCGGTTCGAATTGGGAGAAATTGATCTCTTGGGGCACGAGGCCGATGTGCGTCTTGGCCGCCTCGATCTGATGCTCGATGTCGTGCCCGTAGACGCTCACCGATCCGCCGGACTTGGTGACCAGTCCGGTGATGATTCCGATGGTCGTCGACTTGCCCGCGCCGTTCGGGCCGAGCAAGGCAAAAAACTCACCGCTTTCTACCTCAAGATCGATCCCTCTTAAGGCTTGAAAACCGTTTTTGTAGGTCTTGCGGAGGTTTTTGATCGACAGGGCTTTCATGGCGCTGCGGCGGGCCGGAATGTGCCCATGGCGAGGCGCGGGCCGGTCAGTGACCGAATAGCCGCGCCAATAGGGATCGCAGCCAACCGCGTTGCGGTGCAGGCGGGCCGAGGGGTGCGGGTGCGGGCAGGATCGCTCGCACGGCTTGAACGGCGGAGCGCTCCGCCTCGCGCTGGATGGCCTCGATCGACAGCTCGAAGTTGCGCTCGGCACCCTTCATCACCCGGATTAATACCAGTTTGTTTTTCTCCTTGCAGGCTTCGAACACGGTCTTCATCTCCTTGCGGATGAGACGGCTGATCGTGGAGTTACCGAGCCTGCCGCCGCTTTTCTTATAGCTATAATAGATTTGTTGCTTACCGTAGTAGGAATAAAACGAAACCACCTCGATCATCAGGTTTCTGGCCGCGAGCAACAGCAACCCATCGATCTTGCTTGTGAGGTAGGGGTTACCCACGCCCTTAAAAATGCTATTGATGCATTCGATGAGATCGGTCGCCGGCACAAACATGATCTCGCTGTCGACCAGAAAGATGCCGTTGATCCCCTTCTCAACCGTGCGGATCTTCTCACAGATCGCGTTCAACGTCCGCACCGCGCGCTCGATCTCTCGCATTAGATGCTGGCCCAGAATGGCGGATACTTTGCGCGCGCGATCGCGGGAGCGGGTCATGATCTCGTGCAGCTCGCCGATCTCGGCGTGGTCAAAATCCTGCGCGGCGTGCTTATAGAGATAATCGTGGGCGTGCGCGAGCGCGTCGCTCATGCGCGCGAAGTAGCTCTCCAGTGTCCGAACCGTGGCGGAGGTCAGGGTCGCATCCGCGCCGTTCTGGTCGTATTGGTCATAGAATTTGTATCCCGGCGAGTAGGCGTCGATGAGATCACTGAGCGTCGCATATCCGCCGACGGCCTCGGCGTAAAGGAAGCGTTTTCGAAGGTCTTGGTGTTCCGGGATGAAACGGTCCGGATCCGGCGCCTCGGGGCTCGCCGGGTCGTCGGCCGGCGCCTGGTGTTGGTCCAAGAGCCGCAAGGTTTTCTCGAACAGGTCTTGAGTCCCATCCATGATCGGCCGGACTCGGATCTCCTCGCCGTGATTGACGCCGGCGATCGCGCTCAGGCTGAGGGTCTTAAGTGCGGCGCTCTCGGTGACGGAGGACGGGCGCGCGTTATCGTCCAGCGGGCTCTCGGGCATTGGGTTCTCCGTCATTCACGAGTACTGATGGGTTTCGGGAATGCCGCTTAACGGCGCACGGTCCCTCATGCTGTGTTATCTTTTAGTCCGCGTTTTCCAGCGTGCGTAATATGAGCGTCTTACCACACAGGTCATCGGTTGCATGAGTGTCTCTATCCTAACCCCCGCCTTTGTCGACGACGAAGCGGCACTGCGCCGGGCGTTGTCTTGGCTCGCGCCCCTCCGCGCGGAGACGGGTTTCAAGCTCTTATTCTCCATCAAAGCCTTACCGTTCGTCGATATCCTCGAGTGCCTGCGGCCGCTGCTCGACGGGTTCTCCGTGAGATCCTTGTTCGAGGCCAGGTTAGCGCGCGAGGTGCTCGGCAATAAGGGCATGATTCACATCACGACCCCAGGATTGAGAGCGGACGAGCTTTCGGAGGCCGCTCGCCGCCACGCTCGCACGCGTCGAGGAAGTACTCGGCGCATGGCTTTCGAGGCTCGAGTGGATCAATCTCGGCGGCGGGTATTATATCGACCGGCCGGAAGCGGTCGAGGAATTCGCGCGCATCGTGAGGAGTTTGCAACGGCGCTATGGATTGGAAGTGCTGTTTGAACCCGGTAAGGCCGTGGTCGGGGAAGCGGCCTGTCTCATCGCCAGCGTGGTCGATGTGTTTCCGAGCGAAGGCCGACTAGTGGCTGTCTTGGACACCACGGTCGCGCATCTGCCGGAAGTGTTCGAATACCAGACGAGCCCGGCCTTGCGGGAAGCGATACGCGGCGCGCGCTATCGGTACCTCATCGCCGGATCGAGCTGCCTCGCGGGCGACCTCTTCGGGAACTACGAATTCAGCGAGCCGCTCGGGGTGGGCGATCGGCTCACGTTCGAGGGGATCGGTGCCTATAGCGTGGTCAACCCTAACGTTGCAAAAAATCCGGTTGTTCGGCAGCTCACGCAGCTTTCAAAGCCGCCAGGTAATGCAACAACTCCTCCTGGACCGCTTGATTGGCTGACATACTGAGGGTGAGCTGTCCTTGCGGACGTATTAAACGGCCTGCGCGCTGGATGAGGCGAC
>JBOIDL010000196.1:0-7120 GCA_050740435.1 Gammaproteobacteria bacterium | reverse complement strand
GAATATCGCCTCCCTCCATGCGCTCGAAAATCTGCTGCACCTCGCGGTGGAATCGAGGGTGACGCTCCAAAAAATAAATCAGAATAGGCGTATCAAACGCAACACGGCTGCCTCCTGGGATCTTCAGTCCCAACGAGCCCGCTCCTTCTTGAGGTCTTCCGCGTAACCACGCCAGAGTTCATCTCCACACGACTCTAGGGCTGCCGTGAAGGAAGTCGGCGCCTTGCGGATGACGATTCGATCTCCTTCTGCTTCGACCAGCAGGCGATCCCCCGTCTGGATTCCAAGCCGCTTGCGGATCGCCGCCGGTAATACGATTTGTGATTTAGAACTTAGCGTTGCCACGGTCATTGCTAGCCACCTCATTGCTTTACTCAAGCGTAAAGCAGGTGGTCCCTCACGTCAAACGGATGGGTTGCAGGATGGTTGGCTTTCGATTGTAGGGGCGTACGAACAGGTTCTTTAAAAGGACCTGTTTGGTGGAGGAGAAAGTACAGCTGGACCTGCGGGGTGTCAGCAGACCATAACCAGGCTCACATACAGCGAGCCGGGATGCAAGGACAGGGATGACCGGGACGCACCGCGAATAGCCGCAGCATGACGGGGTATTACGTCAAACGCGCAAGGCGCAATAGTGTAGAGCGTCAATGAGCGAAGCGAATTGCGCCGAATGATTTTCATCCCCCGCATTACGCATTCGCCAATGCGGGCTACGAACTTGCAACGCGCAGCCGGGTGGGAGGAATTGCTCGCGGGTTCGAAGCGGCCAGGTCGCCGCACCGTTGCTCCTAGCTAACCGAGCCGCGTGGCCGTGAGAATCAAGGTCAGCCCGAGCGGTGGACGAATGCGGTTTTCCACGGAGCGGAACCAAGTCGAGAGTGTGTTGCGCGTGAGCCGCTTCGCTAGGCTATCTCCGCCGTATCGGAACGATTCGTCGATCCGGCATCGAACAAGGCGCGCGGTTACAAATGCAGGCGCCACACCGATCAAGTTCCAGTACCGAAGATCGTCGATGCGGATGTCGTGGCGCGCCGCCAGCTCGCACAGGGATTCACGCGAATAGCGCCGAAAATGTCCCATGTCCCTATCGCGCGGGCCGAACAACGCCATAAAGGCCGGTACCGTCACTATGAGCCGGCCGCCCGGGCGGGTGAGCTCGACGAGCTGGGCGAAGGTAAGGTGGTCGTCCTCGTTGTGCTCGAGAGTATCCATGCTGATGACGTTGTCGAGGGTTAGCCCGGTGGCGATGATTTCCGCCGGCGACCCGCACGACACCCGCATCGGATCGCGACCGTGGCTGGCCAGGAAGCGGCGCGCGGCAGCTACGGTGTCGGCGTTGAGGTCGATACCGCGGGCGTCGTGTCCATGCTCTACCAGCCATGCCACCATACCGCCGCCGCCGCAGCCTACATCCAGCACCGTCCCAGGGCGGACCTGGTGGGTGAGCATTCGGAACAGGTTGGCTGAGCGAAAATCCGCGAACTGCATCTGTGCCAGAAGCAGTTCGTGCTCATCGAGCTTGGGGTGAGCCGGAAAGGTATCCACGGGTGTCGAAAAGGATAAGGTAATTTGACGCCTATTGATAGGCAGGATCTTTAAAGTCATCCGCCCACCGCCTGGGATCCCGTACATTCCCTGTACGGAATGACGGTATATAATAATTGTGACGCCTTGACCTTGCCGGATCGATGAGCGCACTGCGAGCATTTTTGGCCACCGGAATGAACATTCAACTGACAGGTAAACGAGCGCTCGTCTGCGGAAGCAGCCAGGGGATTGGCAAGGCCATCGCGATCGAGTTGTCCCGACTCGAGGCCAGCGTGACCCTCTTGGCGCGTGATCGCGCGAGGCTCAATGAGGTGAAAGCGGCGCTCGACGCCGATGGAAATCAGCACCATCACGTGCTGGTCGCGGATTTCAACCGGCCAGATGAGCTGGGAACGGCGCTCGCAGGCTACCTTTCTCAAACCGATCGCGTACACATTCTGGTGAATAATAGCGGCGGGCCGCCACCCGGCGCGGCCTATCAAGCGGCGCCCGGGGCCTATCTCCGCGCATTTTCACAGCACCTGCTCTGCAATCAGATCCTGGTGCAAGCGCTGCTGGAAGGCATGAAAGCCGCGGGCTTTGGCCGCATCATCAATATCATCTCGACCTCGGTGAAACAACCGATCCCCGGTCTTGGAGTCTCCAACACCGTGCGCGGCGCGGTCGCTAGTTGGGCCAAGACTCTCGCCGGCGAGCTCGGTCCTTTCGGGATCACCGTCAATAATGTCTTGCCGGGTTCGACGCGCACCGGCCGTCTGAAGGCGATCCTGGACGCGAAAGCGCGCGAGCACAACCAAGGGCTGGCCGAGATCGAGGCGGCGGAAATGGCATCGATCCCGCTTCGCCGTTTCGCCGAACCGCACGAGATCGCAGCCGCGGTCGCGTTTCTGTGCTCGCCGGCCGCCGCTTACATAACCGGGATCAACCTGCCGGTCGACGGCGGCCGCACCCAGAGCTTGTGATGACGATGGAGCGTATCGCCAATTACATCGACGGCCGGCTCGAAGCGCCCCGCTCCGGCTGTTATATCGATAACATCGAACCCGCCACCGGCCATGCCTACTCCCTGACCCCGCATTCCGATGCGACCGATCTCGAACAGGCGATGACGGCCGCCGAGCGCGCGTTTCCCGAGTGGTCGGCCTTGTCCGCCGAGGAACGCGCCCGGCTCTTGCTCGGCATCGCCGACCGTATCGAGGCGGAGGCGGAGCCGCTCGCCCGGGCCGAGAGCATCGACACCGGCAAGCCGGTGAGCTTAGCCCGGCAGGTCGATATTCCCCGGGCCGCGGCGAATATGCGGTTCTTCGCCCATGCCATCACCCAGTTTGCGAGTGAATCCCACAGCATGGGCCCGCTCGCCATCAACTACACGCTGCGGCAAGCCTTGGGCGTGGTCGCTTGCATCTCGCCCTGGAACCTGCCGCTTTACCTCTTGACCTGGAAGATCGCGCCGGCTCTCGCGAGCGGCAACTGCGTCATCGCTAAGCCGTCGGAAGTCACGCCGATGACCGCGTATTTGCTCGCGCGGATCTGCATCGACCTAGGCTTGCCGAGAGGCGTCTTGAATATCCTTCACGGCGCGGGCCCGCGCATCGGCCGCGCGCTAGTCGCGCACCCCAGGATCAGGGCGATTTCATTTACCGGCGGGACGCGGACCGGGGCGGAGATCGCGCGCACCGCGGCGCCCCAGTTTAAAAGGCTTTCGCTCGAGCTCGGAGGCAAGAACCCGACGCTGGTATTCGCCGATTGCGACTGGGATGCGACGCTCGCCACCACGGTGCGGGCCGCGTTCTTTAACCAGGGGCAGGCGTGTTTGTGCGGCTCGCGAATCTTCGTGGAGCGGCCCATCTATGAGCGCTTCCGGAGCGATTTCCTGGCCCGCGCCGAAGCCTTGGAACCGGGCGATCCGCTCGCTGAGGAGACTCAGCAAGGCGCGCTCGTGTCCGAGTTGCACCTGCAGAAGGTGCTTTCCGCGATTGAGCTCGGCCGGCAGGAAGGCGGCACGATCCTCACCGGCGGTCACCGCGTGACCGTGCCGGGACGCTGCGCAGAGGGTTATTTCGTCGAGCCGACGGTATTCGAAGATTTACCCTTCGATTGCCGCACCAATCAGGAGGAGATCTTCGGCCCGGTGGCCACCTTGATTCCGTTCGAGAGCGAAGCGCAAGTGCTAGAATACGCGAACAGCACCGAGTATGGCTTGGCGGCAACGGTTTGCAGCCGCGATGTGCAGCGCTGCCACCGCGTCGCCCAACAGCTTGATGCCGGCGTGGTGTGGATCAATACCTGGCTGGTGCGGGATCTGCGCACCCCTTTCGGCGGGATGAACCACTCCGGCGTCGGCCGCGAAGGGGGCGTGGAGGCCTTGCGCTTTTTTACCGAAGCCAAAAACGTGTGCATCAAGCTGTAGATGCCGGAAATTTCTCATATCATCGTCTCGCGAAACGCCCCCGAGCCGGTCGGGCGCTATCCTCATGCACGCCGCGTGGGAAGTTTGCTATTCCTCTCGGGCATCGGTCCTCGCCGGCGCGGGAACCCGATCATCCCCGGCGTCACGTTGGATGCCCACGGAAGTATCGTTGACTACGATATCGAGAGCCAATGCCGCGCGGTATTCGAGAATGTCAGAACCGTGCTCGACGAGGCCGGATCAAGCTGGGATCGCCTGGTCGATGTCACGGTGTTTCTGACCGATCTCGAACGTGATTTTGAGATCTATAATCGAGTGTACGCGCAGTATTTCACGGGCCAGGGGCCTTGCCGCACCACCGTAGAGGTGAGCCGCCTGCCGACCCCGATCGCCATCGAGTTGAAATGCATCGCGACCATTGATTAGATCTGCCGGAGACGCCCCATGCAAAGACTTTCACCCCCGATTAATTTCCAGCGCTGGATCGACGCGCACCGCGAGATCTTTAAGCCTCCGGTTTGCAACAAGCAGGTGTTCGAGGAAGGCGACTTCATCGTCATGGTCGTCGGCGGCCCCAATAACCGCAAGGACTACCACGTCGATGAAGGGCCGGAGTTCTTCTACCAGCTTGAGGGCGAGATGCTGCTCAAAACCATCCAAGACGGCATGGTGGCCGATATCGCGATTCGCCAAGGCGAAATCTTTCTGCTGCCGCCCAAGGTTCCTCATTCTCCGCAACGCTACGCCAACACCGTCGGCCTCGTCATCGAGCGGAAGCGCCTCCCCCACGAACAAGACGGACTGCAATGGTATTGCGACAACTGCCACGCGCTCCTCTACGAAGAGTTCTTTCAGCTGCGCAACATCGAGAAAGACTTCCCGCCCGTCTTCGAGCGCTTTTTTTCAAGTCGAAAACACAGGACCTGCGCGCGGTGCGGCGCGGTGATGGCGGCGCCTGGAAAGTAATTCCGGTTCCAGTTCAAAAGTAGAACGCGAAGCCGACGAGCGCGCGACGAGACATACCATAGATGGTAGGCGAGGAGCGAGCGAGGAAGGCGACAAAGTTGTACGAATGAAATGGAAGCGGAATAATGTTGTCCATGCTCAAGATCGACATCCACACGCACATCTTGCCTCCGCGTTGGCCCGATCTTAAAGAGCGCTACGGTTACGGAGGATTTATACAGCTTGAGCATGCGCCTTGCGGGCATGCGCGCCTGCTGAGGGACGGCGAGGTTTTCCGCGAGATCGGGGAGAATTGCTGGGATCCGGAGGCGCGGCTGCGTGAATGCCAGGTCAGCGCGGTGGATGTGCAGGTGCTGTCCACGGTACCGGTGATGTTCAGTTACTGGGCGAAGCCGGAGCATACCCTTGACCTCTGCCGTTTTCTCAACGATCACATCGCCGCTGTGGTCGCAGCCCACCCTAAGCGCTTCGTGGGCCTCGGGAGCGTACCGCTCCAGGACCCCGAGCTTGCCATCGAGGAGATGGAGCGATGCATGCGCGAGCTACGGCTGGCCGGGATCGAGATCGGCTCGCATGTCAATAGTTGGAACCTGGATGATGCCTACCTGTTTCCAGTCTTCGAGGCGGCGCAAGCGCTCGGGGCCGCCGTGTTCGTGCATCCTTGGGACATGCTGGGTGCGGAGCGCATGCCCAAGTATTGGCTTCCCTGGCTGGTGGGCATGCCGGCCGAAACCTCGCTCGCGATCTGCTCCATGATCTTCGGCGGTGTCCTGGAGAGATTACCAGGTTTACGGGTGGCTTTCGCCCACGGCGGAGGCGCCTTTCCCGCAACCATTGGCCGCATCGAGCACGGCTACAAGGTGCGGCCCGATCTCTATGCCGTGGACAATCCGCGTAATCCCCGCGCCTACCTGTCCCGCATCTACTTGGATTCGCTGGTGCATGATCCGCGCATGTTGCATTATTTGATCGACCTCATGGGAGCCGGGCGCATCGCACTGGGATCGGACTACCCGTTCCCGCTCGGCGAGGCCGAACCGGGGAAGCTCATCGATTCGGCCGGATTGGATGAAGAGACAAAGGCGCGTCTGCTGCACGGCACCGCACTCGAATGGCTCGATCTCCCCAAGGACAGGTTCGGGTGATGGACATGAGCATCACCTTGAGCGGCCAACGCTATCGGGTCAAACTCGATAGCCCAATAAACCTCGCGATTCCGCTCGCTTTCGGCGGCACCCAGCCGAGCTTCTTCGGCGCGCCTCGGGCGAGCGCGGCGCCGCTCGCGATCGGGGGTTTCGTGGGTGACACCACCCAGGGCGGGAGTTGCAACGTCGCCGAGTTGCGGCTCGTGCCCCATTGCAACGGCACCCACACGGAATCAGTGGGCCATATCGTGCGTGAAGCGATGCCGATCGCCGCGTGTTTGACGCGAACGCTGTTTCCGGCCGGCGTCATCACCGTCACTCCCTGTGCAGCCGATGCGACCTTGGATCGATATACACCCGCCACAGAGAGCGATGACTGGCTCATCACCCGCGACGCATTGGAATTCGCGCTGCGCGATCTCGAGAGCGATCAGATCCAAGCATTGGCCGTGCGTACCCTGCCCAACGATGAATCGAAGAAGAACCGGCGCTACGGGGACGCGTGCCGGCCGCCGTTTTTCTCCCTCGAGGCCATGCACACTCTCATCGACCGCCGCATCGAGCATGTGCTCGTAGACATTCCCTCGCTCGACAAGATGAATGATGAGGGGCGCTTGACCAATCATCACTTATTCTGGAACGTCCCCGCGGAGCGTCATGCGCTAACGGCCGAGACCAAGATTTTTAAGACAATCACCGAGATGATCTTCGTGCCCAACGAGGTACGAGACGGATGTTACCTGCTCGACCTCCAGGTACCCGCGTTTTTGAGCGATGCCGCACCGTCCCGGCCGGTGATCTATCCCTTGAAACCGGCATGAGAGCATCGGAAATCCGCGCCTTTAATGGGGAGAAGGACATCGATCCAACCACGGCACGAAAGCTCATTCGAATACGGCGGCTACGACCATCCAATGTAGGGCGGGTTAGCTGAATAACCGCCCGTGACGGAAGGCGTTTGGAAGAAACACGGTAGGCGGATTTGCGGTAAGGTGGGAAGACCGCGCCGCCGAAGACCGAGGCGTCAATGGTGTGATCGCATCCGTGGGTT
>JBOIDL010000195.1:0-7140 GCA_050740435.1 Gammaproteobacteria bacterium | reverse complement strand
AAAATGACTGAAGGCGCGCATTGGCCATCGAGCGTGGCGCCTGTGGCTGAAGCGGTTGCCTGATACCGGTGAGCACTCTCACAAAATCAGGTCGGACGTGTCCAATTGATTTCGGAGGCAAGACATCCTCCCTAACGTCGCCCCTCTCCTTCGCCGCGTTGTAGAGTCGACCCAATGTGTCGTAGAATAAGAATCTCTCTTCCGGTGCATGCAAGAAGGTTGTGCGTCTCCAGCCTCCTCGTTGCATCGCGTCAGCAGCGCTTCTGGCAGTAGGGCAGTAGTTGACCTCTAATCGTCCCATCGCATGCATCTCGTCCAAACCCGGGCGAACTTCAGCGGCGAAAGATGAAGCGAGCGTTGCTGGCAAGACCAGTCTTGAGAAGACCCCAACGTCACGTGCATATCGGGCCTTTAGGTTAACGTCGTCGACGTATCCCACTGGAAGCATCGGGCTACTTGTATCAACCGTTCCGGTGGCTACGCCGAGGGGTACATCAGAATTGAGCAGACGGGCGAGAACGACCTGAGTAAAGTACAGCTCCGCACTACGGCCTGACATAACAAGGTCCGGAAGCCCCAAGCCATCCACTATGCTATGGATCCAGCTAAAATCCACCACGAGGTTCCGGTCAAGTTGGTCAACTCGCATCGCACGTGCCGCGCGCCCATTCTGAGATGTCCACAAGGCCTTGCCGGCGGCAAGGCCGGTCCATAGCGAACGGTGAAACTCATGCGTCCACTGAATAGGCCCGCTGGTGAACCGATGATGGCTCCAGTTCCCATCTCCAAGCCGGCTCGGCGGCAAGTATCGCTTGTCTCGACATTTGCAATACACGGACGACGGATTCCGACCTTCGACCGTGCGCGTCAGCACCAATTCAAGAGGAAGGCTTACGCCAAAGGCCGCCTCTCCGATTTCGGCCGACAGCAGCGGCCAGCAGAACTGGTGCGATATGAGACCTTGGCACAACCAAAGCCAAAGCTCTTCGTCAGTTACGGCTAAACGAATAGTGTCCCTATCCAAGCCAGCTGAGTACAGATCATCGATGGCCTGCAATCTTTCGTCGATGGACGTCGCGCTACGAAAGGCATCAAGGCACCGATCGCCTTCGCTGCGTACAAGAGCCTTTAGGCGCTCGTTCCAGTATCGATTCGTGGACCCGGAGTTTGTGACAGCAGTTCGGCTTGCCCATTTCATGAAGTCGCTTAGCCCAACGTGTGGCTGCGCAATCACCGTTAGCGCGTGACCCACGAACGTCTTGCGAGCGAGGATTCGAGGCTTTAATGTACCTCGATACCTTTTCAATGCGGCCACAACTGATGTATCTTTGCCCAATAAAATGGTCCACGACTCATCTGACACCCTAGCAAGTTGAGTCGTTGTCGCGAGCGACAAGAGCGCTACCTTGTCGATCTCGGCCTCCACCCGTCGTGCGAGAGTAGCAATTGCGGGATTCGTCGCGTCCGATTTCTCTAGCGCATCAATTGCAGTGGCGGCAAAACCGACGCGCTGGTCACGCAGCCAACCATCGATCAGGATACCCACGGCAAGACCTCGTCCTCACTCTTGTCGCTGACTTCAGCGGTCATGCGCGCGACAAGGAGTTGCGCGGTTCGAAGTGGTAACGCGACGTCCCACGTCGCCGGATCTGCGCCACGGAGAGTTAATTTGTAGGCTTGACCGAACCAATGAAGCCACTCAAATCCTGCGGACACATGTAGGGCCACTGATGGTTTCAATGTCAATTGGAGGGCACCTGTTTCATCACGTTGCCGCAAGATGAAAAGTAACGGCCCTTCGGTCCATTGCACCTCTAGCATGGGATCATTCACGGCAGGCGCAGGTCGGTTCGTCCAGGCAACGCTTCCGGCGCGTCGTGGTCTTGAACGAGCGTCAGAAAACGGAACACGCAATGGCACGTCGAAGTCTTTGAAGTGCACGTTAATGCGCACATTTCCTCCTAGTGCCTCGACGTACTCGACCAGCGTCCCTAGTAACAACTTATCGCGAGCCTCAACCTTTGATATTGCAGACTGCTTCTTTCCTGCGAGTCCTCCAAGTTGCTCCTGCGTGATCGAACGCAGTTCGCGCAGGTCACGAAGACTAATTGAGCCCGAAGTATGAGATCCGAAATGCTTGTCGAGCCGAATTAGCAACGGCTCGACTGCGCGATAAATCTCAGTTGGACCTGTCCCATAATCATCAACTTCATCCGTATACAAACCGAAACCAGACTGCGGTCTATACTCAACGGTGGCTGACTTGCCTGCGCAGCGTAGGTCGAACCACGTGGGAGCGTCTTCCTTTACGCCCAGATCGACGCACACGCTAACGTGAGGCATCGTCGTCAGGCCGTCTAGAAAGCTAGCGAGAGTCTTGTTCATAACTGGTCTACCGTCTTGCCATCAATGCCGGCCTTGTCTATGAGGATCGGCTGTCCTTCGAAGGCCGATATGCGAATTGCGCCGTTACGTCCAATGTCCGTATAGTGTTTCCGGCTACGGAAACATCGCACACCGGGGAACGGACTTGGCCGCTCCGCGTCAGGTTGGGGTGGATACATCCGCCCGTCGTTCTTCCAAGCTTCTGGGTTGTTCGGGATGATGGTCAGTTCGTTCTCAACGCTAGTGAGTGTGCGTTCCACGAGGGCGAATGCGCTGTCGTGGTCGGCACATGCTTCCGCAACACTCAAGCGCCTCAAGAATTCCTTCAATCTTTCGCCCTTGCTGAGATCAAGTAGGGCCACCTTCATGACACGCATGTCATATTCCATGGAAGGAATATAGCATCCGAGAAAACTACTCGTCAATCCGTCTGCCGTAAAGAAGAAGCCCGGGCGACGCCTCAGGGGACTTCTTGTACGGGTGCCGGATCTAAAGACACCGATCTGCCCCCTCTGCTTCTCCACATCGCCGGCGGGTCAACCGCCAGCTCGAACAGCGTGAGATCCAGCGGGGTCTCGTCGAGTATTGCCGCCACGATATCCCGTGCCAGGATGGTCAGGTTGACCATCCGGCTCACGTAGCTGCTGTCGACTCCCTCACTCCTGGCAATCTCCCGCAGCGATTTCACCAAGCCGGATTCCAGCATGGCGAGCCACCGGTGTCCGCCGGCCAGCGAAAGCCAAGGTCCAACCCGCTCTCTCTAGGTCCAGGCCCATGGACCTCCGCGCGTTGTGCTCTCGGAGCCGCACGAGCCCCAGGGCCAGGAGTGCGGCCACCTCGGCCCGGCGCTGGTCGGGCGCCATGCGCTCGGGAGGCATCTGTTTGATAGATTGGATTACCAGTCTCGGTCTCTAAGTCCATAATTCATCAAGGGATACAGGTTGGAACAATCGACAGGTTGGCCAATGCCCGAAGTTGCGGATGATTTCGTGCTCATGCGGGCCAATGCGAAAATGACGGCATGACTCGACCGCTTTTCCGACTGCTCACCCTCCTGGGGCTCGCACTGTCGATCGGCTCGGCCTGGGCCGAGCAGCTCGTCGGCAAGGTCATCGGCGTCACTGACGGCGACACCCTCAGGGTCTTGACCGCCCAACGCCAGCAACACCGCGTGCGGCTCTCCGGCATCGACGCGCCGGAGAAACGCCAAGCGTTCGGGCAGGTGTCGAAGCAGCACCTCTCGGATCTAGTCTACGGCAAGATCGTCTCGGTGGTGTTCCACAAGCGGGACCGGTACCAGCGCATCCTCGGCAAGGTGCTCGTAAACGGGGCGGATGCGGGCCTAAATCAGATCCAGTCCGGCATGGCATGGCATTACAAGCGCTACGAGCGCGAGCAATTCGCTGAGGACCGGGTGCCTACGCGCGCGCCGAGGACAAGGCCAGGGCAGAGCGGCGCGGGCTCTGGCGCGATCCTACCCGGTGGCGCCATGGAACTTCCGTAGGCACTGAACGATGTGCGGCCGGTTCGCCATCAGTAACCCCCGATTCAGCCGGATCGAGGCGACCCTCGGCACCACCTTCCCCGAGGTTCGCCCCCGCTACAACATCGCCCCGTCGCAGACCATCCCGGTCATCCGGGGATCCGCCGATGGGGGCCACGAGATGGTCGAGATGCGCTGGGGACTGATCCCGTACTGGTCGAAGGAGCCAGTACCGCCTGGCCGGGCGCATTTCCCAATCGTCTTTACTGACTTTACGAGGGCCTCGATGATCGCCGCCCACTGGGTGGAGGTGATCATTCTCGAACTCAATGCCGTTCGAAACGAAATGTGCGGTTACTGGCACGAGCACAGTCCCGAGCGTGTCATTATCGGCGGCGGGACCCGATGGAAAAAGCGGACTGCGCAGATGGCCTAACTAACCGGCGGTGAACACGGACCCGTTTCCGGCGGGCTCCGCTCGCTCGCAACGGTCCCGTTACGTGCATCGATAGGCGGCTGTGTGCTCTTCCTATGGCTCGCGACAATTGCGTCAGGAGTGCAGCCGGGCGGAGGCACCGTCCGGTTCGACAATCCATGATAGGGAACCGTGGGTGAGCCTGAGAAATCGGAAACCACGCAAATCCCGTCTAATGCATCCTCGGCGCGCCGAACAGGGCCAATCCCTGACCCCGACTCTCTCGAATCCCTCCTAAGCCCGGCACGAGGGCGTGCGCCGCTTCGCCTACGATGACGCGACCGGGAAGTCCGTGCGGCCGGGAATGACACTCCGGGGCAAGAGTGCCGTTGGAGTTTGCCGCCGGAGCACCCACGCGGGCCTTCAATCTCTTCGAATGGCCTGATCGCAAACTGACGCTCGTTCGATATCGCTCATCTCTCCAAGCCGACAATTCCCCTCGATCCTCACTCGCGCGAGATGCCTGGGGCCTCGAGCCGACCAAGGACCCAGAAATGCCCCGCTTCCAGGCCGAGGACGGGCATGTCTTGACGGCTCACGAGCCCAGCAGTACTGTGCCTCCTGAAGAAAAAGGGCGCTTGGAATACCTGTGCTCCCGGGGTGACCAAAAAGAGGGGGCGCAAACTGGCGGAAAACCATATGGGCGACAAAGACGATAGATACCAAGCTGGTTACGATCATGGGAGAGAGGGAGATTTCCTTAGTGACTCATCGAACAGCATCAGCAAGGGCTTCAGCAAGGAGCCCGACGTATATGATAAGGGCTACGAACAGGGTGCTAAGGACCGAGCGCAGTACGGCAGACGAGGGGACGATAGTGGCGGTGGTGATAGCGGCGGCTGCTTTTTGACAACGGCTTGCGTCGAGTTTGCAGGATTACCTGATAACTGCCATGAGCTGCAGACCATGCGAAGATTTCGAGATGAGTATCTTCGCAAGCTACCAGAGGCAGATGCCCTCCTTGCGGATTACTGCCGGACTGCACCCGTCATTGTGCGAAAGATAAAGGCACAAGATGGCATGGACCTCGTTTTTAGGCACTTGCTGACCGCACTCAGACAGGCCGTACATCTCATTGACCTGGGTCGTCACACCGATGCACTCGAATTTTGTAAGAGAGAGTTTGCTCGGCTACGAGAACGTTACGAGCCCGGGAGTTAGCGCCACGCTCACAATGCATTCAAGTGGATGCTCACCGCCTGCGCCTGCGAGGGGGGCGGTTACGCTACGGCCGCGGAGGAGATGCTGGCGTCCAGATGGGCCAGGCAGGTCGGAACGGGAGCCAATGAACTTGCACGGACGATGCGGGAGGGATGAAGGGGCGGTGCGCAGCTATCAGCCGCAGAATCTATGTCGCTCCGACGTCTACGGTGTTCCCAGCTCCAAGCGACCTCGCACCTTCTGAATGTCGTGCGCGGGTATCCCCTGCAGCAATGAATTGCTTAGAGGTCATGGGCGAGACCGCTGTCCTGCGCGTCATTCGCGCGCCGCTCACCGGTCAATGACCCTCCAACTGCACGCTATCGCGGTCTGGAGACCGAGGCCCACGCACGTCGGATTAGGTGATCACAATGCTCGGAATCAGCGATCTCAATCGCTGGAATACACACCTTCCGCTGATCTTCCTTGACACACCTCTGCCTGAGCTGTAGCAAAGTGCACCACCGTGCTGCACATTCGCCCTTACTTCGCCGAATGCCCATCACGAAACACCGTATCTCCATCAGTCTGCCGGACGACGAGTACGCCGAACTCCAGGGTCTCAATGCCGTGGCTCGCACGCCAGGCCGTCATCGAGTTTCTTGACCGGCAGTGGGAAAAGAGCACCCCGTCTCCCGTCCCCGTGCAGAAGCCGCAGAGGGTTGGCCGATGAGCGCTCAAAAACCTTCGACGAGACAGCAGAACGGGGCAGCCGCCGAGCAGACGACCGCGGACGCGGCTGTCCTACCCGTGAGTCCCGTACCGTACGATCTTATCCCGCGCTCCGCCCTGATTCGCATGCTGCAAGAGCGCGACGCAGCCTTGTTGGACGCGGGCAGGGACGGCGCGCTTGAGCCGAATCGAAAGTTTGGCCACACCGTCTCCTTTCGAATGGTTCGTCTGTTAATCGTCGGGAGATTATGCGTGCGAGCTTATCGTCATTCAATTAATGCGGCGTTGTCCGCGCCGAGGCGACTTTTGCCTGTCAATATTCCGCAGGAAAGAGGACCGTTCGAGCCATAGCGTTCCGGGCGTTGAGCGCGCGCCGATCAGATCTGTTGCTCCAACCAGCGCTCGAGCGTGCGGCGCTCCGGATGGGTTCGCGTCTTCCCAGAAACGTTGGCCGGGCGCCTCGCTGCTCAAAGGCTTTGAGCGACTCCTCGCGCGGGTTCCAGGGCTCGCCGGGGCGCGTGGCGCGGGTAGTGTAAAAGACTCAGGGGTCCAACGCTCCTTGAGGCAGGCTTCCGCAGTGTCGGTCCTGAGCAGCGCACAGGCCTCGTTCACCATCAGGACCCTCCGCCATCAGATCATCTTCCTCGCACCGTTCGATGATTTTCTCGATGCCTTCGAAGCGGTCAAATGATAGGTCGATGATCCAGCGCCCGAGCCTTTGCCGGATGAGTTCCTGGCGTTTCACGCGGTAGTGTGTGCACGGCGAAGTGACGGATGTGTTGCACCAAAAACACGGATTAGACCCTGTGAGATCCCCACGAATTTTACTCTGAGAGGCAGTGGTTTCGGATGAGTTCATCAAGGCAGCTGATGGCCGCAAGGAGGTCTCGCAAGCGCAAGGTCACCCGCGGGTCGTCGATGACTT
>JBOIDL010000194.1:0-7208 GCA_050740435.1 Gammaproteobacteria bacterium | reverse complement strand
GCTTCTCTGCAGCGTACCTTCAACGCCGCACAACGAGCAGTCGACACTTGGTGCGACGAGGTCAAACTTGCCGCATGATAAACTTGACTCAACAACCACACACCCTGTTTAAACAAGGAATCTAGTGCCGAGCGCGTCGAGTCACTAGGGCGTTGTGCGTAGGGCCGAAGCGAGATGATCCTATCGGCAGGATCTTCGCCAAGCGTTTAGGTCAAGCCTTTTTCTGAGAAAATCAAAGTTCATCTGATTGGCTTTGCTGCAGAACCTTGAAGTACTCAGAGCGTACTCTATCCCAAACACGGGCTTGCCAGCCCTAATGAACGGTAATAACGACTCACATTCCCCATACGTAAAACATTCCTCATTTACTGCAAAGTCAAAAAAGCCCACGAGATCCCCAACTTGCTCGACATCGTTTTTCAAACTGATCGCCAAACCCAACGAATGCGCCTCATCGGCGAGTGCGATGTTGTACGCAAGCTGGTGGTCGTAGCTCAAACTGAATCCGGTGTCGTTCGTATAGCCATCCGCGCAGTCTGGATCAACGGCATCGCATCCCTTGGTGGCAGCAAGTTTGATTCGGTCCGCCATTATGGGGAGCAGCAGGTCCAAGCGTCGTATGTCAAGCCATTTTTCCCCCGGCCAGCCATCTATGTTTTTACCTTTAATCGCACTCGGAAACCGCATAGCGTCCGGCCGCCAGCTTTCGTAGTTTCCGGCACCGAAGTAGCAGATGACCTTCTTACCTTTGGAGTGCAGTGATTTGATCGTGGACTCTGACGTGTCGAATAGGTCAATGTCATAGACCGCCACGTCGACCGACGTATTTAGCGTCCCAGTATATTGAATCTGCCAGCTAGTGCCCGGACTGGGTTTCCACCAGTCCGCGACCACCACGTCGATCCAGGATGTCCAAACAAAAGTGCATGTCATGATCGAGAGAAAAAATCTTTTCAGCATTCGACGAATCCTCGTGTTGATAGTTGTAAGGAACTGATCGTCGCATGAGGTACCGAGGATGGCGGAGCCCCGCGATCGCCGATTTTATCGGCGACACCGGGATTTCCGAGAAACGAAGAGTTGACTTTCGTAACAACGTGCACAAAACGGCGTTGCGGTTTGTGCGCTAAATCAGCAAACCCACCCAGTGGGGATCGCGCAAGTATTGGATCTACCTTACGTGCTGTACACCTACCCCGGCAAGCGCGCGTTCGAGGCAACGCTTGATGAACCTGGCCGGGCGGCCGAGATACGAACGACGATGACGAGTGCGATATGGGGTTTGAAGTCAGTGTGCCCCCGAAAAGCGGGTGGCTTGCAGGCCGGTGGCACAGAGCGCGACCTCTGGGACCACTTGGTGCATCACCACCCCCTGGGGCGTCCCAAGCTGGTGGGGAGCACCTCAAGCAGTTGGTAGCCCGCGCGGTTTTGATGCTCCCGGAGAACCCCGCTACACTCTAGCGTATGGATCATGTGCGTTTAAGCGATTTCGTCGCCACCGTCTGGGCTCAATCGGTTATTCCCGAGATCACCGAATACATCCGCATCCCCAATAAATCCCCGGCCTTTGACGCCGATTGGCAAGCCCACGGGTATATGGACGAGGCCCTGGCCCAGTTCGAACGCTGGGCACGTTGCCAGCCCCTTCTAGACATGGAAGTCGAGGCCGTACGTTTGCCGGGGCGCACGCCGCTGTTGTATGTGGAGATCCCCGGCGCGGGCGTCGGCACGATCCTGCTGTACGGTCACTTGGATAAGCAGCCGGAGACGAGCGGCTGGCGTGCGGGCCTGGGCCCGTGGCAGCCGGTTTTCGAGGGGGAGCGTCTCTACGGCCGCGGCGCCGCGGACGACGGCTACGCGCTTTTTTCCGCACTCAGCGCGGTTGCGGGAATACAAGCCCAAGGGCTCAAGCATGCGCGCTGTATCGTCATCATCGAAGCCTGCGAGGAGAGCGGTAGCTTTGACCTGCCGCACTATATCGAGTTGCTGTCCGATCGCATCGGCGCACCGGATCTCGTCATCTGCCTCGATTCCGGCTGCGGTGATTACGAGCGCTTGTGGTGCACGACCTCTTTGCGGGGGCTCGTCGGCGGGGTGCTCAACGTCGAGGTCCTCACCGAAGGGGTGCATTCGGGCGACGCGAGCGGCATTGTCCCCTCGAGCTTTCGCATCTTGCGCCAAATCCTCAACCGCTTGGAAGATGCCGAGACCGGCGCGATCCTACCTCCCGACTTCAGCGTTGAAATTCCCGAAGAGCGCATCGAGCAGGCGCGCCGCGCCGCGCAGGTCCTCGGCTCGCGCGTCCACGCCAAGTTCCCGTTCAGCGGCAACACGCGCGCGGCGGCTGAGGAACCGCTGGCGCTGATTCTGAACCGTACCTGGCAGCCGGCGCTTGCGGTCGTCGGCGCAGAGGGCTTACCGCCCCTCGGTCAGGCCGGCAATGTCCTGCGTCCGGCGACCTCGGTCAAGCTGTCCCTGCGGCTGCCGCCGACGTGCGATGCCGTGGCGGCCTCGCAAGCGCTTAAAGAATCATTGCAATCGGCCCCGCCCTATGATGCCAACGTGACCTTTATCCCGGATTGGTCCGCCACGGGTTGGAATGCGCCGCCCCTCGCCAATTGGCTTGAGAACGCGATCGATGCGGCCTCACAGACCTTTTTTGAGAAACCCGCGGTGTACATGGGTGAAGGCGGCACCATCCCCTTCATGGCCATGCTGGGCGAGCGCTATCCCCACGCGCAATTTCTCATCACCGGCGTGCTAGGTCCGGGATCGAACGCCCATGGACCCAACGAGTTTTTGGATATCCCGACAGCTAAGCGTTTGACCTGCTGTATCGCCCGCGTCATCGTCGATCATTACCGGCATGGGGGAGAGTGAGGATAACACGGCGATGAAGGTTGGAGTGATCGGGCTAGGCGCGATGGGCGCGCCGATGGCCATGAATCTGCACCGCGCGGGCTTGCTTTGCGCCGTCTGGAATCGGACCCGCTCGCGGGCGGACGCCCTGGCTCGCGAGACAGGTGCGGCCATCGCCGAGAGTCCGGCGGATCTCGCGGCGGGGGTGGACCTCGTGCTCACATCGGTGTCTCGCGATGCGGATCTCGAAGAGGTGATTAACGCCTCGCTGCCCGGCGTTCGGCCGGGCGGTGCGGTGGCGGACGTCTCCACCGTCGGCGCCGATACCGCGCGCGCGATGGCCGCGGCGCTCAAATCCAAGGCGGCGGCATTTCTCGATTGCCCGGTCTCGGGAGGCGTGGAGGGCGCGCGAAACGGCCGACTGGCCATGATGGTCGGCGGCGAGGAGACGGTGCTGGAACACATTCGGCCGGCCCTTGCCGCCCTTGCGACGACCATCGCCCACATGGGCCCCAGCGGTTCCGGTCAAGCGACCAAGGCGGTCAATCAGATCATGGCCGCGGGGATCAACCAGGCGGTGACCGAGGCCCTCGCCTTCGGTGAGTCCATGGGACTGGACCTCGCGAAAGTAATCGACGTCGTGAGCCAAGGGGCGGCCGCGAATTGGTACCTGAGTCACCGCGGCAAGACCATGGTGGCGGGGCGCTTTGCTCCCGGTTTTAAAGTCGCGCTTCATCATAAGGACCTTGCGATCTGCCGGGCGATGGGCGGCGGCCGGCCGCTGCCGATCGTGGATTTAACCCTGGAAAATTACCAGCGGCTCATCGACCGAGGTTACGGGGCGGAGGACATCTCGGCCCTATACCGGATTAAGCGCGAACCACTCGTATCGGGGTAACGCGCCGCCAGCGGGCGTAGGGGCCGGGCGGGTCACGGGGACAATGGATACATCTCGCACGCGGCTCTTTAAAACCGCATTGATTCTGGTCGCTGTCGCCTCCCTAGCTGTTGTTGTGGCCAGCTTTCTGAAAAAAACACCCACGGACTATGAGAGTGAACTAGCCAAGATAGAAAATAACGTCTTGAGCACCAAGGCCAGCGCTCCCGGCGGCTCCGCGGAAAGGGCATTAACGCTAGTATACCTGCTTTATCTCAAGGCTTCGCTCACCGGCCGCTTTGATGATTTCAGCGTGGCGGCAACCGAAACCGAAAACGCCATTCACACACTTGGCTCCTCCGATGAGCTCTATCTTGTCAGGGCCAATCTTAATTACACGTTTCACCGGCTGGATGAGGCCACGCACGATCTCGATCGGCTTTCGTCCCTCGCCGCGAGCCCGCGAGCCCAAGTCCTAAGAACCAATATAGACTTGCAACAAGGAAAGTACGCGCATGCACGACAAGGCTACGAAAGCGTGATACAAGATCAGCGTACCTGGGACAACCTGGCGCGCCTGGCCTATCTGGAATCCAAGATCGGTGATCCTCTCGCCGCGGATCGCATATATCGGGAAGCTCAGGACGAAATTACAGCCAAGGACATGCGTTCCTATGCCTGGGTGGAAGTGCAAAGGGGATTGCTGGATTTAAGGCAAGGGCGCCACGAAGACGCCTGGGCGCATTACCGGCACGCCGATAAGGCCTATTCCGGCTATTGGCTGATCGAGGATCACATGGCGGAACTCCTCGGGGCGCAGCGGAAATACGGCGAAGCAATCGCCCGCTACCAGAGCGTCGTCGCGCGTTCGCCGCGGCCGGAGTTCCAACAAGCGGTGGGCGATCTCTACGCCTTGATGGGCCAACCCGAGCAAGCGCGGCCGTGGCACGAGCGAGCGCTCGCCGCTTACCTTGCATCGGTGCGGCGGGGCGAGGTGCATTACTTTCACCACCTCGCTTGGTTCCACGCCGACGTACGCGAGGACGGCGCCGAGGCGGTAAAATGGGCGCGCAGGGATCTCGATGTGCGGCGGAATTACGCGACCCGGGAAGTGCTGGCCTGGGCGCTGTATCGCGCTGGCCGGATCGCCGAGTCCCTAGCTGAAATCAAGCAAGCGCTCGCTGCCGGCGTGAAGGATGCACACCTTTATTTCCATGCGGCGATGATCCACCTCGCCGCCGGCCGCACCAATGAGGGTAAGCAGTTTTTAAAAAGGGCGGCCGCAGCGAACCCGCGTTACGAAGCCTTCCATGTGCATCGTTGAGGTGCATCGGCTCGGACGCGGCGATTGGGCGCGCTATTGCCTGCTCGTGTTGGCGCTCTGCGCGGCGCGGATCGCCGGGGCGCATCCGGTGGCGCAAGGGGCGCTGGAGATCGAGATTCTTCCCGGCCGCATCGAGCTGCGCGCGACCGTCTCACGCGAGGAAGTGCTCGTGGCCGCGGCCTTCGGCGGGCGAGAAGGAATTCAATATCCGGAAGCGGTGCGCCACCACGGCGCTTATCTACTCGCGCATTTCAAGGTCTGGGCCGACGGGCGCGCGCTTCAGGGGCACGTGCTCAAAGTTCTCGACCAAGCAGCGGGGCGTCCGGCTTACACGCTAGAGTATCGGCTGACGGGGGGCGTGCCCGCGCGGCTGGAGTTGCGGCAGGACGTGCTGCGCGAGTTTGAGCTCGCGCCGGGTAATCCGTGGGAAGCGAGCTACTTAGTGCGCATTTCCCAGCAGGGGCAGCCACCGGCCGAGGGCCTACTCCTGACCTCGAAGGAAGCACTCGCTTTCGATCTCGGGAAGGATTGGGCGGCGGCCTCGCCGAGGTCCGGCCAAGCGCGGATGGCCGCGGCCTTCATTCGCCACGGGATCACCCACATCCTCAGCGGCTACGATCACCTGCTCTTTGTCGGTGCATTGGTGCTGGCGGTCGTGAGCCTCTGGGACTTGATCAAGGTGATCAGCGCCTTCACGCTTGCCCACACCCTCACGCTCGCCCTGGCGGCGTTCGATCTGATCCGGCTGCCGGCCGCTATCGTCGAGCCGATGATCGCCGCGAGCATCGTCGTCGTCGCGGCGCAGAACCTCTTCTGGCCGCGGCAAAGCCGAGGCTGGAGCCGTGCGCTCGTGGCGTTTGTTTTCGGGCTCTTCCACGGCTTGGGCTTCGCCGGCGGATTGCTGGAGGCGATGGCCAGCCTCGGTGGGGGTGGCGCCGTCTTAGCTATCGCGGCCTTCAGCGTGGGTGTCGAGATCGGGCATCAAACCGTAGTGTTGCCGGCCTTCTGCGCGCTGCGCTTGCTGCGGCGCACGGCCCGAGGCGCAAACCGTAACGAGCGGCTCGTGCAACGCTACGGCTCGGCCGTGATCTCGCTCGCCGGGATGATCTATCTCGTCGCCGCCTTGCGCTGAGAGCTTGTGAAAAAATCTGCTGCGCTCGGGATCTAGCGTTCCGGCGGTGCTCGGAATCCTCATGTATTTCAATATACACTCCGGTTCCTGCGCTCCGGCGGAACGCGACCTCCCTTTGCTCGCGACGATTTCTTCACAAGCTCTAAGGTGCCTTTTTTTCCAAGGACCAGTGCCCACTCAATCGCGAGTGTTAGTTATACAGTAGTCCTACAACTATGCGTATTGACCGCACATTATCGCCTGGCCATAATGGGGGAATCGATCGGTGCCCGTTCAGCATTTGCATTAGGGGCAAGCGCGGGAGGGGGCCTGTGCGGACAGGGGTTGCGGCGGCGCAGAGCAGGGGGCATATGGCTACAGTAGCAGAACCGGGGACGGCTAACGGACGCGTGAAGCTAGGTCTCGCACTCTCGGGGGGCGGTTTTCGCGCGTCTTTCTTTCACGTGGGCGTCCTGGCCCAGATGGCCATGCAGGGCTTGCTGCGGCGGGTGGAGGTGATCTCAACGGTCTCGGGCGGCTCGATCATCGGGGCGCTTTACTACCTGCATCTGAAGCGGTTGCTGGAATCGGATGCGGACTCCGGCCTGACCGATGGCCACTATCAGCGCTTGGTCGAGGACATCGAGCGCGATTTCTTCGCGGCCGTTCAAACCAATCTTCGCATGAGCACCTTCATCGATCCGGCCGCGAACTACAGGATCAGCCGGCCAGACTGCTCGCGCAGCGACCGCATTGCGGAGCTGTACAACGATCGCCTCTACCAAGGTGTCCTGTCCGGTTTAGAACCCCCAATCAAGATGCGTGCGGTCAAGATTCAGCCTAGAGGAACCGATGCGGGGTTTCACCCCGAGCGCGACAACCACGGCAGAAGCGCTAAGGTCCCTATTCTCCTTGTCAATGCGACTACGCTCAACTCCGGCCGTAACTGGCGCTTTACCGCATCGCGCATGGGGGAACCGCCGCGCGACAACGCCCTAGCAAGAGAAATAGACAAGAAGGCGATCCGCTTGCGCCGG
>JBOIDL010000193.1:0-7323 GCA_050740435.1 Gammaproteobacteria bacterium | reverse complement strand
CCGCAGGGACAGCTCACCCTCACTCTGTCAGCCAATCAAGCGGTCCAGGAGGAACTGTTGCATTACCTGGCGGCTCTGAAAGCTGCGTGAGATCGGCATCAACCGAAATTTATGCAACGCTAGGGTTTATCTTCACTCATGGCGTATTCGCTCCTTTCAATAGGAATTGATGATTTCGAAGACCATCAAGAATACGCCACCTCCTTTTCCCTTCATACACAACTTATAGTTATAACTCGGGAGGCCGTGCCATGCCAAAGACTTAGCGTGGCAGTTGGATATCCAGATACTCCAGGGGGCCCTTCACCTCACGCAGGAGGTTCGTCGCGACATGGCTGTAACGTGCGGTGTTCTCGATCTTCTTGTGTCCGAGCAATACTTGGATGATGCGGATGTCCTCGTGGTGCTCCAGGAGGTGCGTAGCAAATGCATGCCTGCTATGTCACCAACGACATAGCAGGCACTATCTACCCTTCCTGACTATGTCGAGTGATATGGATGCGCTTTCACGATCATTCGAAAATCATAAGTCGCGGCGCAGACGTGCTTAACCAATCACCCGACATAGTTTTAATACCCTACAGACTATTGAGGAAAGCGAGGAGCTGGTCTCCCGGCTGATAGCGCCCTGGTCTGCCGTGCGGCAGGGATGTCTTCGCAAGGGCCTGTTCCTTCATCGCGAGTGTCGCTTCGAGATAGATCTGCGTGGTCTCCACCGATTCATGTCCTAGCCCGAACTTCTTTTAGCGAATTAGCGTAACGGTCTGATAGGATGGAATAATTTAAAAACACAGGGTGCGGCTACTGGGTACGTTATCACCCCGGGCTGGGGCCGCCCGAGGTGCTTGAGGGCGAAATCGATCGCGGTGCGCTCGCTACCCAAACCCGCGACACTGAGCTTGGCGGCCCGGAGCCCGCCGTGCGCGCTCAGGTCGTCGAGGGTGCCCGCGGCGTTCCCTGTGAGCGCGATCTCCCCGGATCCCTCTTGCCCTACCAGTTCTAACCACGGGGCTAGCTCGCCAACGCGCAAGGCATAAACCAGCTCCCCCCGCGCGCGGCGCGGTTCCGATGTCCCCTTTCAGCTCGATAATCGTATCGCGCGCCCGGAGCATCCCCCGCGCAATCTTAACCCTGGCGCTTTTGATCCTCGCATCGAGCCGTCCGCGCTCGATCGAGACGCGCCCCACGGCCGATGGATGGACCGTCACGGAGGCCTGTGCGTCCATCTCGCGCAAGACCATGCCTCGTCCTTTGACACGGGCCTCGAGGTTCACCCGTCCTCCCAACGCTGTCTGATCCGCGGCCACGTGCTTGAGGTCTAGATCCTGGACCGAGAGTTCAAGCGCGTAGCTCGGCACGTCGTGAAATAGGAAGTTCCCTTGCCAGTGGGCCTGTCCGAGCTCCCCGCGCACCGCTCCGTTCAGCTTAGCGGCCGCACCGGCGATCCGGGCATTGATCGATGTGGTGCCGAGCCGCCACTCGCCCACCCGTAAGCGGTCGGTAATCAAATCCCCACCGGCCGTGAGCTTGGGTAACCGATTGCCCATAGCTTCGGCAGTGATCCCGCCGCGTATCACCCCGCCGATCTCGCCGAGATCCACCAA
This sequence comes from Gammaproteobacteria bacterium, assembly GCA_050740435.1. Taxonomy (GTDB): domain Bacteria; phylum Pseudomonadota; class Gammaproteobacteria; order JACCXJ01; family JACCXJ01; genus USCg-Taylor. Next base: position 5,719 of record JBOIDL010000193.1, on the reverse strand, counting down.
CTGCTCGATATCGAACTGCTCGATCGACACCTGCCCCTGGTAGCGCGCTAGCGACGCCCTTAGGTCGCCGTGGGCGGTGAACGCAAGCTTGGCATCGCCTGCCTGCAAGGACCCCGCGATAATCAAATCAGCAAGCGTTCCCTTGATATTGATGCGCCCGGATAGATCTTCTTTGAGCAGCAGCCGCGGCGCGATCTTGGCCACTTCCTCGGCGGCCAGCTTATCGATCACGAGCTGCGCATCGGTCTTGAGCATAGCGAGATCGGCGATCTTGCCGGCCAAGCGGACCCGGGAACGGTCGGAGGCGAGCGTGAGGCCTTTGATCGCCACCGTCTCTTCATCCGCCTGTTGTTGGTAGGACAGCGTTGCCGCCATCCTGAGCACCCGGTGAGGAGGCAACTCGACGCGTGTATTTGAATCGCCCGACATCGACCGCTATGCGATCGGCTGCCAGCGCAATCGCGCCTTCGACCTCGGCGCCGGAAAGAATGCCGATTTTCAATCGGCCCGCCAGGACCGTCTCCCAGCCTACCGATCGGTAGCCTTTGGCCTCGCTCGTGAGCTTGAAGAAACTGAAATCCCCGGCGGCCTGTTCGGCAAGCAGTGAGACCACGCCGCCCGCCTTTGGCGCGAAGGGATCGTCGGTCGTGTCCCAGCTGACCCCGGCGGAAGACCCGAACAGGAAACCCTTTTCCCAGACATCGCCCAGTGCGGCGGTGGTAGCCTGTGCCACCTCGTCAAGCCGGGCGTATGCGATCCCCAGACCTGCAAACCCCGTCACGGCGGGTGTGAAGCGATGCTCGAGCCGCGACTGAAAGCGCGAGATATCGAGCAGGTAGGTCTCCTCGTCTTCCTGTGCCTGGGTAAGCCGCAGACCGGCGCGCGTCCGCGGGCTGAGAAAATGCGGCGGCAAGAAGCTGACCCAGTGCCCGGGTGATCGTAGAGAGCGTCAGGCCGACGGACAATTGCCTGCCGTCGCCCAGCCAGTTGCGATGCGCCCATGCTACCTGTCCGCGCACCGAGTCCTCGGTGCTGTATCCCAGGCCGATCTTGAGGTCCTGCGGCGACCGCTCCTCGACGCGCAGACGCATCGGAACGACCTCGGGTTTGCCTTCACCGCGTTCGGGAACCAGTTGCACCGAGCGAAACAGCCCGAGGTCGACGATCGCCTTCCGGGTGTCGTCGATGGCCTCCAGGGAAAATTGATCATCAGGTTCATAGGTAAGCTCGCGGCGCACCAGGCCGGCGCCGACCTTTTCCGCGCCCTCGACACGCGTTGGCCCGAAGCGGGTCTCGGGTCCCGGCCGCACTGTATATCGAACCGCGACTTTACCGGTCTCGCGATCGACCTTGGCGTGGCGTTCGGTTTCAACGTGGGCATGGCCACGGGCGAGGAAGTAGTCGCGCAGGTCTGCTCGCCGTTTTGGTAGTTGGCTTCTTTGAAGACCTGGTCTACCTGAAACGGCAGCAACCGGCGAAGGGTATCCTCCTCGGGCGACCACCGGAGGTTTCGATGGCGATCTCATCTATGGTTACGGGGCGGCCCTCGGCGAGGGCAATGTGAATCGCAACGAGCCCGCTCGATCGATCAAGGACGAGGTCGTGCGTGAGTCCGGCCCCATAATAACCTTGTGCCTCGTAGTAGCGCGCCACACGCTCAAGGTCGGTCTTGAAGGTCACAGGATCGAATCGGGGATAGGCACGCCAGGGCGCATACCAGGGGCGTTGCTGGGTAAGCATCTGCTCATAGAGTGTCCCATGCGAAAAGGCCTCATTTCCCGAGAAGGCGATCTCTTTGACGTGCCACGCCCGCCTATCATCGATATCGCTGACGCTCACGCTCTGAACGCTCGCACTCCATGCGATACCTAGCCTCAAGACGAGTGAGAAACGGCGCATAGCTGAACCGCGAATCAAAAATCGTTTTCGGTAAAAACTTCCCATCGTCACCGGCAGTTATTACCGGCGCGCGCTGCGTCAGAAAAACTCATTAACGATGAGGCGAGCATTTAAGCCCTTAAAAACGAAAGCCTTAACATCAATGCGAGATGCTTGGCACTTGGGTTGCCCAAGTGTGCGTATGGCTATGCGCGACAACCCGAGGATTGAGACATGTTGAATACAGACCCTATCACGGCCGGCGAGGAACAGAGATCCCGGCTTAGCCTCTTCGGCAGTTGGACGATTGACGCATTAGTGTTGGGCGGAACGCTTGGGCTGGCGTTTCTCGGCGTGGCCATCACCTATGTCAATAAGGACTTGAGCTACCTGTACTGGCTCGCGATGGTTCCCGTGTTCGCTACGCTCTGCTTTGTTGCTCAGTTGTCGCGTCGCGGGGGCGCCGAGGTCAAATGGCCCAGGTTATTGCTCACCGAGGTACTGCACTGGGGCGGGCTCCTGCTCGCCGTGGCGTTGACTTACACGCTGCTGAGCGCCGGCAATATCCCGCGCGCCACCACCGGCATGGTGACCTTGCTCCTGTTTGCGCTCGTGACCTTTCTCTATGGGGTACACCTGGATCGGCGATTCTTGGGCGTTGGAATCTTTCTCGGGCTCAGCTTCGTGGTCATGACCTACCTGGCGGCATACATCTGGATCTTATTGCTCATCGCCGCGCTCATGATGGCGGGTGCGATCTTCATGGTGAAGCGACTCTACTCGCAGCGGCAAGCGACCGGTCCGGCGACCCGCGACGTGCCAATCACCCCAAGCTTTACAAGTGATACGACGCAATAGTGCGGAGGTACATGTGTATGAAGACGACAGCCTTTACTGGGCGGATGGATGTGATGTCAATGTGCGCCATGCTGGTCGCGATTGGCGGCTGTGCAGGGGAGCCACCCATGGATGCGGTTTCACCCGCGGAGCTTGCCGTCGATCGGGCCATCGAGGCGAAGGCCGGGGAATACGCACCGCTCGAGCTGCGTCTGGCTCAGGAAAGCCTCGATGGTGCCAGACAGGCGATGAACGACGAGGAGTACGAGCAGGCCCATCGGTTGGCCGAAGAAGCGCGAGTGAACGCGCGCTTGGCTGAGGTCAAGGCGCAGTCCGAGATTGCCAGGGAACAGGCACGAGAGATCCAGGCGACTATCGATACGTTGCGCCAAGAGGCAGCGCACCGGGACACCGGTAGGTAATGGATTGGGAACATCAATCGGAGGATAAGTCCATGGCGACCTTTAGTGACGTTTTTTCCTCTAGATCGACGCGGGGCTCGGCCCTGGGGCTCATTGTCTTGTGCGCCGCCTGTGCCGGTCCAAACCTGACCCTACAGCAGGCACAGCAGGATTATGCGGCGGCCCGGCGAGACCCGCAGGTGGCTCAGAACGCCTCAGTGGCGCTGCATGAGGCCGAACAAGCCCTCGACCAGGCCGAGCAGGCCGGCGAGGGGGAAGAGATCGAGCACCATGCCTATATCGCGCGTAAGCGGGTCGAGATCGCGCGCGCGGAGGCAGAGCGGAAGATCTCTGAAGCCCAGGCCGAGCAGTTCCTCAAGGAACGCGAGCAAGTGGTTTTGGAGGCTCGTACCCGCCAGGCGGAAGACGCGACCGCCCGCGCCGAGGTTCTAGCACAGGAGTTGGCTGCTCTGCAGGCCGAGAAGACCGATCGCGGTTTCGTGATCACCCTCGGCGATGTGCTATTCGAGTATGACAAGGCCAATCTCAAGCCCGGGGCCCAGCAGAATCTATATCGCTTGGTCACGTTCCTCAATGAACACCCGGATCAGACCGCGGTGATCGAGGGGCACACCGACAGCAAGGGCCCGGATACCTACAATCTAGACCTCTCACAACGCCGTGCCCAGGCAGTCCAGGGCTTTTTGCTCAGCAATGGGATCGGTGGCGAGCGGATCGCTGCAAGCGGTTATGGTGAGGCCTATCCGGTCGCTTCGAACGGAACCATGGCCGGCCGCCAGCAAAATCGCCGCGTGGAGATCGTGGTCTCTGAGCATCCCCCGCAGGTCGGGGTTTCCCGTGAGCAATAACTCGCCCCATTCGGGGACGTGAACGATTAAATGGGAGAAGATCACGGTGCTGGATGCCTTTAGGGCATACCAGGGCTTCGTGCATATCGATGTGGGACCGCTGCGAAACTGGGAAAGCTCGCGTTCGCGGTCGAAACATCGCGCTGCGACACGCTCGGCTCGTGTGCTCACCCAGAAGAAGGTAAACAAAGTCTAGTTCGGTTCGGTAAAAACTTCCCATCGTCACCGGCAGTTATTACCGGCGCGCGCTGCGTCAGAGAAAGTCATTAACGATAGGGGGAGCGTTTAAGTGCTTAAAACGAAAGCCTTAACATCAATGCGAGATGCTTGGCACTTGGGTTGCCCGAGTTTGGGTATGGCTGTGTGACAAGCCGAAATAATACCGGGTGCAGATCATGGCGATGCCTGCAATGAGCTACAAAGAACTGTCCGATCTCCCTGGATCTCTCCGGCACGAGTTTCCACGGCGCGCCCAAGAGATCTACCAGGCTGTTTATAATCGCGTTTACGAGGTGTGTATGGCTTCGGAGAATCTCTACAACGATCGAGCGATAGCAGAGACTGCCCATCAGGCGGCTCTATTCGCGGTCGGGATGGAATATGAGAAGGATGAGCAAGGCTGCTGGCGGCGAGCACCGATAAACGACGACATGGACAAGGAGAAGATCCCCAGCTAGCTTCTGAGGCTACGCATCATACAATAGGAGACTGCGATGAAACTAGACATACATCCAGAGAACATTAAAGATAACATTAAACGCCAACGGCTGCAGCTACGCCTGGCGATACGGAAACTGAAGCGGTGGGGCGACGAACCGGCGGAAGCGGGCTTCGACATCGCCCCGCTACGTGAGTGCTATCAATATACCGTCGCAGAAGGCAACGAGATAACTATCTTCTGAACTGAGCATCTTCCGAAAGAGAGGAAAAAGGTGGCGCCGATGGATGTACAATGCTACTCTCAGAAATGTTGCATCTTCGCACATAGCGGATAAACGCAGTTATCGCGACCATACATAGGGGGAGACACGATGAGTGAAATTATATGGATGGCCTTAGGCGCCGTGCTGATGTATTTTTTTGATCCGGCTTCCGGGAGAGAGCGCCGCGCGTGGCTACGCAACAAATGGGACCGTTGGGGCAATCAGGGCACGCCGGTGGCCCCAACCACAGCAACGGCCCCGCGTTACACGGCGGCGGAGCAATCCGTCGCCGAGCCAACACCCGCGGACAGAGCTGCGGCGCTGCCTACCGATGAGGCGTTAGGCGGTCGCGGGCAGGGTGGCGAGATCGTCGACGAACCGGGAGATCCCGTGCATCGCTACAAGCATGAATAGACACATGCCTCATCACGCTTAGCACCGCCTATCATCCGAGGTCACCATGAAAGTAGGCTCCTTAGTCGGCTTGGCTATGCTAGTCGTGCTGCGGGCGCATGCTGAAGAAATCGGGTGCGTCTCGACCACCTTCAGGTTCGTCGGCGCCAATGATAAAGTCTGTGTCGAAGCCTTCGATGACCCCAAGATCCCCGGGGTTTCCTGTCATATCAGTCAGGCTAGAACCGGAGGCATCAAAGGGCCTCTTGGCTTCGCGGAGGACCCCTCCCGGTTTGCGATTGCGTGCCGTCAAACCGGCCCTATTGTCCTGCCGGAGAAGATATCGGACGAACAAGAGGTCTTCAGTGCCGATACCTCCATCTTGTTCAAAGAGACGCAGGTCCACCGCATGTACGAT
>JBOIDL010000192.1:0-7340 GCA_050740435.1 Gammaproteobacteria bacterium | reverse complement strand
TCTGTTCTTAAGCGCGGTTGCGGCGCGAGCCATCACCCAGGACGCAGCGCGCGCGCGGCGCCCGACGTCCTGCAAGTAGGCTTGAATGTTTAAGGGCTGAGGAACCGCCATGCGCTTGGCTCCGCTACTCTCGATTAAAACACCACGCCAGCGCGATCTGCTCGGCCCATCCTCACCAACTGAAGAGCACCCATTGAGGCACCACGAAATCGGAGTAGATTGCGCTCATATTGGTTTCCATGCGCCCGTCCCCGTCTTGGTCGAGCAAGTAATAGGGTTTACCCACGGCGGGGATAACCTTGACCATGTAAAGATTTCCGTTCACGCGATATTCCTCGATGATCGCGTCTTTCTTTTGGATGATTCGAATGTCCGGCTCCAGGGATTCGCCGCTTTGAACCGGCTCGGGAGGAGCCGGGGCGGCTTCCGGCAGCGGTTCCAAATTCGCAGGCACACCGGGTTCCGCGGCGCTGACTTGCGCCGCGCAAAAAATTCCCAAGGCCAGTAGCCTCATTGTCTGCATATACTTAGCGTTATAGATTCTCACACATCCAATGTCCTACAGAACCACTTCAACAAGTCCGGGAGTCCCTTCTCCCTCAGGGAGAAGGTTAGGATGAGGGGAATCAAATCAAACACATGTGTCGATTATTTTAATCCCCTCACCCCAACCCTCTCCCTCTGGGAGAGGGAGAAAAGACGGTGCCTCTACCGGAGGGACAGGAAACTTGCAGAGGTAGTTCGAATTTCAAATATGTTTGCCTAGATCTTAGCGCTTTTCGACTCTTCATGGCATGCCCGGATTCGATTGTAGCACATGCGGAGCGTGGGCTTGCTTAAGCGATTAAGGGCGCCTGTAGCGGGCATATTTTGCTTGGGTTTAAAATCCTTGCGTACGCCTCATAAGTGCATGAGCATTTCTTGCTCTTCCGCCGAGAGCGCGAACCCGCGGTGTTCATAATGCCGGAAGATCGCATCGACCACCTCGCGCGGATGGTCTACCACCTCAAACAGGTCAAGATCCTTAGCGTCAATGGTGCCTTCGCCGACCAAGGTACTCTTGAACCACTCGATCAAACCGCGCCAAAAGTCGCTTCCGACCAGGATGATCGGGATCTTCCGCGTCTTGCCGGTTTGGACCAGCGTCAAGATCTCGGCCAACTCATCCAGGGTGCCGAACCCGCCCGGCAGCACGACATAGGCCGAAGCGTATTTGACGAACATCACCTTGCGGGAGAAGAAATGGCGAAAATTCAGCGTGATATTTTGGAAGGCGTTGCCGCGCTCTTCCCGTATTTGCATGTTGAGCCCGATGCTCGGTGAGCGACCCGCGTAGGCGCCCTTATTCGCGGCCTCCATGATCCCCGGTCCCCCTCCGGTCACCACCGAGAAACCCGCGTCCGATACGCTATACCCGATCTCTTCGGCCAGCTTGGAACAAGGATGCTCGGCGCCGAAACGGGCGGATCCGAAGATGCTGACCGAAGGCCGGATCGAGGCCAAGCGCTCGAAACCCTCGACGAACTCCGCCATGATCTGGAACACCTTCCATGATTCGCGCACGAGCGCCGTATCGTTGATTGGCGCGAGCGCCGGGTGGTCGGCTTTGGCGTTCTTATTCATAATGGACTATCAGCAGACTTTTCACACAGACAACCATGGCGGAAGATCTCTTAGTTTTGGTTGACGGTTCCTCTTATCTGTACCGCGCGTTTCACGCCCTGCCTCCGCTGAGCACCTCGCGCGGAGAGCCGACGGGTGCCATTCACGGGTTTATCGCCATGCTGCGCCGGTTGCTGAAAGACTATACACCGAACTACCTGGCCGTTGTATTCGATGCCAAGGGCAAGACCTTTCGCGATGACATGTATCCCGCCTATAAGGCACACCGGCCCGCCATGCCGGAGGAGCTGCGGCTTCAGGTCGAGCCCCTGCACGCGGTCGTACGCGCCATGGGTGTCCCGATGCTGGTGATCGAGGGCGTCGAGGCCGACGATGTCATCGGAACGCTGGCGGTCCAAGCGGCGGAAGTCGGTCTTCGCACCCTCATCGCAACCGGTGATAAGGACTTCGCGCAAGTGGTCAGCGAGGCGGTGAGCCTGGTGAACACGATGGACAATAGTGTCATGGATGCGCAAGGCGTCGAGCGCAAATTCGGGGTCCCGCCTGCGCTCATCGTGGATTACTTAAGCTTGATCGGAGATAAGATCGACAATGTCCCTGGAGTGCCGAAGGTCGGACCCAAAACCGCCGTAGCCTGGCTCAAACAGTACCGCTGTCTCGATAATCTGCTCGCCCATGCCGCGGATATCAAAGGGACATTGGGGGATAGCCTGCGCGCGAGCATGCAGCAGCTTGTCCTTTCCAAAAAGCTGGTCACGATCGCCCGCGCGGTCCCCCTCGATGCCACACCGAGGGATCTTAAGCCGCGGCCCCAAGACAACGAGACGCTGAAAGCGCTTTTCACCGAGCTTGAGTTCAAGACCTGGTTGAACGATCTCCTGGAAGATGAGCCTCGGCCCGAGCCGCCGGTCGAAGCCGCCGGCTATGCAACGATCTTGGACCGTGGACAGCTCGATCGATGGATAGAGCGGCTCAGGCATGCGGAGCTTATCGCCTTTGATACCGAGACCACCAGTTTGGACTACATGCAGGCGGCTCTGGTGGGCGTCTCGTTTTCCCTCCAAGCCGGGGAAGCGGCGTATGTACCGGTCGCTCATGATTATCAGGGCGCGCCTCGGCAATTATCGCGTGAGGAGGTGCTCGAGGCGCTCCGGCCGATTCTCGAGGACCCGCAGCGGCCGAAGCTCGGCCACAATCTCAAGTACGATATGAGCGTATTGGCGAACCACGGCGTGGAGTTACGTGGCATCCGCTGTGACTCGATGCTGGAGTCCTATGTCCTCGATAGTACCGCCAGCCGCCACGATCTGGATTCCCTGGCGCTCAAGTACCTGGGTGTGCGAACGATTCTGTTTGAAGACGTGGCGGGTAAGGGATCTAACCAGCTTAGCTTCAATCAGGTGCCTATCGATCGAGCCGCGGCCTATTCCGCGGAAGATGCGGAGGTGTGTTTGCGGTTGCACCAAACGTTCTGGCCGCGCCTCGCCGAAGAGTCCGGGTTGCGCCGTCTCTACGAAGAGATGGAAGTGCCGCTGGTGCCGGTCTTATCGCGCATGGAACGCAACGGTGTTCAAGTCGATGCGGAGATGTTGCGCGAGCAGAGCCGGGCTTTGGGCGGGCGGTTGTTGGAAGTCGAAGCCGAGGCGCATGGGCTCGCGGGCGAGCGCTTCAATCTCGAGTCCCCTAAACAGATCCTGGAAATCTTGTACCACAAGCTCGGTTTACCCATCAGGGCCAAGACACCCACGGGGCAGCCCTCCACCGGCGAGCCGGTGCTCCAGGACCTCGCGGCCGAGTATCTCTTGCCGCGATTGATACTCGAATATCGGGGCCTCGCGAAACTGAAATCAACTTACACGGACAAGCTTCCCCGGCAAATCAATGTGCGCACCGGACGGGTGCATACGAGCTACCATCAGGCCGTGGCCGCGACCGGACGCCTGTCATCCTCGGACCCGAATCTCCAAAACATACCGGTGCGCACCGAGGAGGGGCGGCGCATCCGGCGGGCTTTCATGGCGCCGCCCGGAAGCCGCTTGGTGGCGGCCGACTACTCACAAATCGAGCTGCGGATCATGGCTCATCTTTCGGCTGATCCGTTGCTGCGGCAAGCCTTTGCGGCCGGACAGGATGTTCATCGCGCCACCGCCGCGGAGATCTTCGGGCTCAAGCCCGAAACGGTCGGCGCCGAGCAACGGCGCGCGGCCAAGGCCATCAATTTCGGCCTCATCTATGGCATGTCCGCGTTCGGGCTGGCCCGCCAGCTTGGGATCGATCGCGGCGCGGCCCAGGACTATATCGATCGCTATTTTTCCCGCTATCCGGGGGTAAAAGCTTTCATGGAAGAGACCCGTGTTCGTGCGCGACGGCAAGGCTACGTCGAGACCGTCTATCACCGCCGCCTGTATCTACCGGAGATCAATTCCAGAAATACCCAGCGCCGCCAGTACGCGGAACGCACGGCCATCAATGCGCCGATGCAAGGAACCGCCGCCGATATCATCAAGCGGGCGATGATCGAAGTCGATCGCTGGCTCCATGAGGAGAGAATCAGCGCTAAGCTGATTATGCAGGTCCATGACGAGCTGGTGCTCGAGGTCGAGGAGGATGCGGTCGAGCAGGTGCGCGCGAGGCTCGCGAGCATCATGGCAGGGGCCGCGGAGCTCGCGGCCCCCTTGGTGGTGGATATCGGCGTGGGCGCAAACTGGGACGAAGCGCATTGAGCCCGCACGCGGAGACGGTTAATTTCGAAATCGAGCGGAGGAAAAGCGGAGGAAAGGTGTCCACGAAATCGTTCGTACAGGTCAAAGCCGCTTTAGAAGCCTGGTGGATTTCGTCGCGAGCGAGGGGCCGCGAGGAGCGCGCGAAGCGTACTCTTCGTACGTGAGCACGCACCACAGCGGCCAACGAACCCAGCGCGGCGCGCAGCGGAAAACCACCGGGCTCCTGGCTGTTCTCGCCCCGGTGCTCGCGCTCGCCGCGGGCTGCGACCCCGCCATGCAGACGGGCCCCGGCCCGGCCACGGCCACGACGTTTCCGTCGGCCCAGACGTCTGGGCCCGCTTCGACGACAGCGAGCGCGGTGCCGACCGGCCCGCCGAGCTTCCTTCCGGCCAAACGGCCCAAGCTCGTGGTGGTGATTGCCATCGACCAGCTCCGGGTCGACTACCTTGTTCGGTTCGAGCCGCATTTCGGAGACAACGGGTTCAAGCGCCTCCTCAAAGAAGGCGCGACCTTCACCGGGCACTATGGGCATTACGCTACGTACACGGGCCCGGGCCATGCGCTGCTTCTCTCGGGCAGCTATCCGTACGTGAACGGCATTTCCACGAACAAATTTTACAATACCGCGTCCGGGCGCTCGGAAGCCATGGTGTTCGACGACAAGGCGACCATCCTCGGCATGAAGCAGACCGAGGCGGACATGGATGTTTCGCCGCGCAACTTCTACGGCTCGACGCTCGGGGACGAGCTCTTCCTCGCACAAGGACAGAAGTCCAAGACCATCGCGCTCGCCACCAAGGGCCGCGGGGCGATCCTCATGGGCGGGCGCCTGGCCAAGGCGTATTGGATGAACGACGACACGGGCGATATGACCACGTCGACGTATTACGCCAAGGCGCTGCCCGCCTGGGTCGAGACCTGGAACAAGAAGAAGCTCGCGGACAGCTACTTCGGCAAGGCGTGGGACCGCCTCTTGCCCGCGAGGGTCTACATCGGCTCGGACGACGACGTGGCGAGCGAGGCGAACACCGAGGGCTTCGGAAAAACGTTTCCCCACAAGATGGACGGCAAGCTGAAGGAGCCGGGGCCGGCCTATTACGACGTGTTTTGCATGACGCCTTTCGCGAGCGACTGGGAGCTCGACTTCGCCAAGACCGCGGTGGAAAATGAGCAACTCGGCCAGCGGGGCGTGACCGATCTGCTCGCCATCTCGATCTCGGCGCCGGACCTGGCCGGGCACGACTTCGGCCCGATGAGCCACGAAGTGCAGGACATCGTGGTTCGGACCGACAAGCAGATCGGCGATTTCCTGGACTGGACCTATGGCAAGCTCGGCAAGGACGAAGTGCTGGTCGTGGTGTCGGCGGATCACGGCGGCGTGGCGATCCCGGAGCAGATGAGCGCGCTCGGCTTCTCGGCCGGCCGCATCAAAAAGGCCGCGCTCAAGGACGCTGTCGAAAAGGCCATCAAGGACAAGCTCGGCCTCGAAAAGTCGGTGCTGGCTTTGGAAGATCCGCACATTTTCCTGGATCGGAAGAAGATCGAGGAAAAGAAGCTGGACCTGGAAAAGGTGGAGAAGATCGCGGGCGAGGCCGCTGCCACGATCGTAGGCGTCGGCGGCTTCTTCACCAGAAACCAGCTGCTCAAGGGCGATGTGCCGGACACCGAACTGGGGCGCTCCATCTTGCGGACGTATTTCGGCCCGCGGGGCGGCGACGTCGTGCTGTGGACGCTGCCCTTCTATTTCTGGGGGAAATACGCCGAGCGGGACGCGGGCACGACCCACGGCACCTTCTACCGGTACGACACCGACGTTCCGGTGCTCATCGCGGGCGTCGCGGTGAAGCCGGGCACATACGGTGTTCGCGAGATGATCGATCTGGCACCCACGCTCGCGCACCTGCTCGGCGTGGCGCGGCCGGCGGGCGCCGCCGAAGGACGCGTGATCCCGCTCGGCCGAGACTAAATGTCAGGTCGAATCCAGGTAAGACCATCGAGTTTTTCGACAGGCACAGCGATCAAATCAAGTCTCGGTGTCCCTGCCTCGGTGGCGAAAAATCCGAGCGTTTCGAGCGCCCGGGTAAACAAGGTGGTGCGGCGAATTGTCATGCTATAACCCTCGTGGCTTTAAGGAAGATTCGGATGTCATTATTATCACAGTATACGTCCTAACCGAGGATCTATGATTTGCGAGCTTTGCGGTGGTGACACTGGAAAAAAGAAGGTCAAGCGTTCGCATTGGCTGCGAGGACACCTTTACATCGTTGAGAACGTAGAGGCGGAAGTATGCACTGAGGGCGGTGAGCGTTATTTTCACGTGACTACGCTTGATGCCATTGACCGTTACTTGTCCACGGAGCACCATGTGAAAGAGCAGTTGAGCGTCGAAGTAGTTAGCATGGTCTAGTAAGAAGCTCTTTGTGTCTTGATTGGTTCACGCGGCCTGTGGAGTGAGTTGAACCTGGCAGCCGAGGTTGTTGAGTCGGTGGACAAGCCGCAGAATCGCTGTAGAGCGGTCGCGGCGCGAGAAGTGATCGGCGCCGAGGTCGCGGTATTGGACGCCGTTTTCAACATGTGATAGGCGGCGGTCGGCATCGAGGCGGCCACCGGGCGGCGAGGTGATCGGCGGGGTCGAGGATCCAGGCGTCGCCGGTTTCGGTGGAAAAAAGAACCAACGGCCCGATGCTTACAATGCGACCATCGTGATGGGCAGCGCGCTGCTGGATCGACCGGACCTCCGCAGTGAGATGGAAACTCTCCCGCGATAGCCGCTGCCTGCCGGGCCCGCGCCGACGCTTTCGTTGGGTCACTGGCTCTGTCCTTACGCAAGTCTCCCCTTGGCCGATGGTCTTGACTGAGGCCAGAATTAGCCCAACTTTCTCGTGCGCCGTGCCAAGGCACGGTCTTTCAGCGGGTGCGAACGCCGCCCGGCAACTTTCGCTCCAGCCGGTAGCAATCGGAGCAGTCGCGACACGGACGCGGCGGCTGAAGCCT
>JBOIDL010000191.1:0-7467 GCA_050740435.1 Gammaproteobacteria bacterium | reverse complement strand
GACGAATTATCCCACGAGGACCACTGCCCCTTCACCTCTCTACCGCCATGACAAATTGTCAGCTCACGCTACCCGAACACGCCAACACTCTAATAAAATCAGATCAGTTACCGATCTACACCCAAAGGTTTGAAATAGGTATTGGCGATGTAGACGTCCTTGAGCGACACCTCGTCTTCCGAGAAATCAATCTCGTTCTTAAAGTCCCAGTACTTCCATTGGTGCCGGCCACGTGCAAGCGCGCGCGGCGGATCTACCTTGAGCAGCTCCAGCATGGCGTCGGTGGCGGCCAAGGCGCCCGGCGTGGCTAGCGCGACGGCGACGACGAGCGCCTGCCTAGTGGTACGTTCCATTAAATGATTTACAAAGTGGCGTGTATTCGTCATGCTGGTTTCGGGAACGGAACCGGAGACGAACATGGCGAGAGAAACACGGCGTGCCCCCTTGGTGTTGTCGGACGCTCATAGACGGATATTGACTGAATTGGGTGGATCGAGAACGGTGCCAGCGCGTGAGGTAGAGTGAGCCAAGGTGTTGTTGCGCTATGCGGATGGGATATCGATTTCCGACATTCAACGGCAAGTGGGTGTGTCCCGCCCGACCATTTACAAATGCATCGACAAAGCGCTTTCTGCTGGCGTTCAGGTTCTCAAGCGAGGGCCACGTCATGTCCCCCGGCGTAGTAAGTTGATTGAACTACATTTAGTAAGGTATGTAGATAGAACTGGATTTTCCTTCGAGGATCCACTGACGGGGGCATGGCTACGGCCCGATGCATCCCCTCGGAGGTTCTCCGTCAGATCATCGGTTTCCCGATAGAAGCCGTGGTAGGCAGCCCTCAGCCGTCGTTGAAGCCGGCGGAACCCTTAGGGGCCGGAATCGTGGGAGCACAGCAAGCACCATCGCCACAGCCGGCGCATACCCCCCCAGCCGGAAAGGAAAATTCCACCCGTTCGGCTGCCTGTTGATCGCCTGCAAGCATCGCGACGACTGACCGCACCTGCTCATACCCCGTCGCCGCAAAGAAGTTCCGTGCCCGTCCATGACTCTTCATCCCTACGACGTAATAGTCCTTCTCGGGGTGCGCGAGCTCCCTGACGCCATGCGCCCTTGGGATGCCTGCACCGTTTCTGGCTGCCTCTTCGATCAGCCACGCCACGGCCGAAGGACATTCGAGCCAGGGATCGAGCGATAGCTGCAGTTCCTGAGTGATGGAATGATCCGGGCGGGCCGGCAAGATGCTGTCGATGGCACCCTCGGTCGATCTGTTCACATGCTTGGAGCGCATTGCCCACACGACCTGCGTGTCGGGGTTCGCCGCCCTAAGCCGGACTAGGTCTAGCACCACGTTGATCGCCGAGTGACCGGTACCTACAACCATGACGCGACGACCAGCGTAGCGATCAAAGCCCTCACCGAGTACATCTGGCACTCCATATGTCACGTGGCTTGCACCGACCTCTCCCACTGCGGGCAAGCCAGCAGCGCCAACAGGGTTAGGCGAGTACCAGGTTCCCGACGCGTCAATGACAGCCTTGGCAAGGTAACGGCGCTCGCTTTCGTTCGTCAACTTCACCCGAACCTCGAAGGGAGCGCCCCATCGGCCAACTAATCTTGCCCTATCGAAACCCTGCCTGACGATCGACGTCACCGTGCTATTATACATAATCCGAGGTCTAATTTCTGGCAGATCGGCAAGCGGCTCAAGGTATTTCTCAACGAATTCCCGCCCCGTGGGGAAAGTGTCCAGCACAGGCATCTTCCGGCCACTGCGTTCAAGCAGTCTCACTGCCGTCGGATCCAGATTGATAGCCCAAGACGAAAACATGCGAACATGATCCCACCGTAAGATGGTAGCTCCCGGCCCCTTCCCTGTTTCAAACACAATCGGGGTCTCGCCACGCGAGACAAGATGAGCAGCCGCGGCCAATCCGATGGGGCCGGCGCCAATAACGGCCACGGGAAGGGATCTGTTCATAGTAATTCCTTCACGCCCGACGTGAGAGCTTTCAGGAAGCGCATTATGGCTAGGCGTGGCGGTATCAGGTGTAATTGGTCCGACCGAGCGTTCACGCTGCGGTAGAACCGCCTAGCGCTGCCAGCAGGGCAAGACTGCACATTCTTTTCGAGAGGGGATCTCCTTTACACGCTCAAAAACGCCCAGATCACCAAGATGCAACGCGCTGCCGTTCAATGGCTCATCATTCGAGACCATATCGATAAACACAGAGGCAAGCGTCATGGCTTCATGTAACGTCTTCCCGGTGACGGCGTCGGTCATCATGGAAGCAGACGCCTGACAGATAGCGCAAGCCTCTGCTTCAAAGCGGACGATCGCGACGCGTCCTTCTCCCGCACGCAAGGCCACCGTAATGTGATCACCACAAATCGGACTATCGCCCTTGGCGCAGAGATTTCTCTCCGGAAGAGGTCCGTAGTTACGGGGACTGCGGCCGTGATCCAGAATTGGCCCCCGGTACAGTTGCATGATCTCTTCCATAGCGTTGGGATGCGGGTGGTCCTTCTGGTCTAGTCTGTGCTATGTCCGCACTAGGGCATTTCGCGCTCTACCGTCCTGCCAGCGGAACAAGTGCGCTAGTTCACAGAAAAAATCCTCTGCACGTCCTTAACAGCCTCCACAAGGGCGTCAATTTCCCGTCGAGTATTGTAGAACGCGAAGGAGGCTCGCACAGTCGCAGGGACCTTGAACCTCTGCATAACCGGTTGGGCGCAATGATGTCCCGCTCGAACGGCGATACCGTGGTGATTTAGCATGCTACCGACATCATGCGGGTGAATGTCACCAACCATGAAAGATAAGACGGCAGCTTTTTCCTTCGCGGTCCCGATGATGCGGACACCTTTGATTTTGTTCATCTGCTCGGTGGCGTAGTCCAGCAGGTCGTTCTCATGAGCAGCCACTCGTTCCATGCCTACCGACGTTAAGTATTCGGTTGCGGTGCCGAGGCCCACCGCTGAGGCGATTGGGGGTGTCCCGGCTTCGAACTTGTACGGCGGCTCATTATAGGTTGTGTGCTCAAAAGTGACTTGCAGGATCATGTCGCCGCCCCCCTGATATGGGGACATGGCTTCAAGCAGGGACTTCCTGGCGTAAAGGACGCCGATACCCGTTGGGCCGCACATCTTGTGCCCGGAAAAGACATAGAAGTCGCAGTCCAGATCACGTACATCGACAGGCGTGTGAGGAACTGCTTGGGAGCCGTCCACCAAAGCCACGGCACAGTGCTTGTGCGCCATTTGGATCATAGCGCGCACTGGGTTGACGGTGCCGATTGCATTCGAGACATGCGTGATGGCGACGAGCTTGGTCTTAGGACCGAGAAGCCGGGCGTACTCGTCGATGAGGAGTTCGCCGGCATCGTTTATAGGAGCGACCCGCAGGACGGTTTTATTTTCCTGGCAAAGCATTTGCCCAGGAACGATATTGGAATGGTGCTCGAGGGCCGTAATGAGGATCTCATCGCCCTCCTTCAGGAGAGCGCGACCGTATCCATGCATCACCAAGTTGATTGCATCCGTGGCGCCGCGGGTGAATACGATCTCCTTTTCGCTAGCCGCATTCAAAAATTGCGCGAGGGTCTTCCTAGAACGCTCATAGGCACCAGTCGCCACCTCACTCAAGGTATGTACACTGCGGTGCACGTTGGAGTGTTCCATCGTGTGATAGTGGTGCAAGCGATCTATGACAAGCTCGGGCATCTGGCTGGTGGCCGCATTATCCAGATAGATAAGGGGCTTGCCGTGAATCGTCCGGGAAAGAATCGGAAAGTCTTTGCGAATTTGCTCGGCGTCGAACGCACCAAAGACGAGTGGTTCGATGAATTCCTTGCGCGGTACTGGGGCCATGGTCATGTGTATTCTCCTGGAAATTGTATGGGGAGTTACGATTCTCGAGGCCAGAAGCGGTTGCGGCGCATGGAGGGGTTCGTGCCTCAAGCCAGGAGCGCCAATGACTTTGGGTCGTCCGCCACTGGAATCAGTCGCAATCGCATGTACCGCAACCAGTCCCACAACAGGCGGTTGCGGTAGTGTTGGCTTCGGTATCGCAGGGGCAGCACTCTTGGGCAGCAGGGACCGCTTCTGCGACCTGAGTGGCCGAGGGGACTGCAGAGGTTCCGCAGGAAGACCCTCAGCCACATGACGAACTCGAACTGCTGTCACAACAGGCGCTAGCGGCTTGCGCAGGCGTAGCTTGGACAGCCTGTGCGGGCTCGGTAGAAACGGCGCAGCAGCCCGTACCGCAGCCAGCAGTTGCCTTGGCCTTGCGGGGCGCATTGACAACAATGAACGAACCGGCATAGGGGCCGAGCTTGAGCCGTGTGGCGGTCGCCTCACAGATCTCGACCGGTTCGAATCTCGGGAAGTCGTGCGCCTCGTCATCCCGGACTAAAGCGTACGGTCCCAGATACACCGCGAGATGGCCATTCATCTCGCAGGTGGCAGTCTTCGGGAACTTGAACGCTTTGAGGGTCAGCGAACCGAAGTGATATCCCTGGAACTTCTTCCACGCGCTTTCGTCCAGTTGGGTAAGGCCAGCGAACCCGAGCTCGGCGAACGTTTTGATGAACCGTCCGACTGACAATGCTCCCGTGTAGCACTCGCCCCAGAGTTCCTCGTCTTCCTGATCCTCGGGGTCGACGTCGCGATCAGCTACGATGTCAGAAATGACGGTGCGACCACCGACGCGCAACACGCGCAGGATATCGGCGAACACTGCCGCCTTGTTCTGGGCGAGATTCAGGACGCAATTGGACACGACTATATCGGCCGTATTGTCGTCTACCGGAATCTTCTCAATGTAGCCTTTGCGAAATTCGACTACGTCATAACCCCAGATTCTTAGCCACCTGCTTCTTGAATTGTTCCGCCTTTTCCAGCATGGCGTCGGTCATGTCGACACCGATCACTTTGCCATCGGGTCCGACCATTTTCGCCGCAACAAAGCAATCAATACCGACCCCCGAACCGAGGTCGATCACGGTTTCCCCCGGCTGGATATCGGCCTTGAGAAGCGGGCTGCCGCACCCATAGTTGTGATCGAAAGCTTCTTTCGGGATATGCCGGGTCAACTCGGAGTCATTGTGGTCATAGGACTTCGGACAACAGAGGCCCTTTGCAATCTGGGCCGCCTCCGTATAGAGGGACTTCACTGATTCGAGCTTAGGGCTCGCAACCGTCATATTCATGTAGGCACCTCTTAAAACCGTTGTTGGGCCGGGCAGCGATCCCGGCGTTCTCTGCCAGCAGGCAACCCATTGCGAAGCGAAGGAAGCGATGGGCGGCGGCCGACCGTGCAGCCCCGGGCACCACTCTCTAGCTCCAGTCAGCTCATCGTGCGGGAGCCAGGTCTACTGTCCTTGCCCCCCCCCCCCCGCTGGAAGGTTCTGGGATCGGCCGAAACGGCTAGCACCTCGGCGCTTCACGATTGATCGATAATGCGAGGCTGCGCCGTCCGCGGCGTTCACCGCGGTCATAGCATAAGTGCTACGCCAGGTGTCTTCTGAAACAGCTCCCATCCATTCCCGTCGGGATCGTTAGCCCAAACACCATCCGCTCGGTCCTGCACGGCGTAGCCAGCGTCGCTCAAGCGTCTCTTCGCCGCGTCGAGCCCGCGAGGGCTCTTGATCTGCAATCCGAACACAGCCTCGCCACGCGCGTTCTCCGCAAATTCGTTAATCGTCAAATTAAGCGGTGGGCCATCAAGCTCGTACTTAGCGTATTTCTCGACCAATGTCGTCGGCTTAGCGTCGAAAAGAGCCGAGTAAAACCGAGCGACCTGGAACACGTCCAAGCGAACATTAACGGCGAGATGCACACGACTTCGTGTGCCGAAGGCCACTGAGCTAACCAGATCGTCGCTGCGATCTGATTTCTTGGGAGGATTGCTCCGACAGCATGCATCACTCATGTTTTCGTCCCCCATCTAGAGTTACTCGAAATCTCCGCAGCCCTTGCACGCACAAACATCCCCGCAACCCTCTGTGATGTTCTTCTCGACAACCATGAAGAACTCCCAGCTGTTGTTATCGGGATCCCTGACCCAAGCCTTGTTCTGCACAGAGTAGCAGCAGGCCACCTCCGTCTCGGTGACGAAGATTTCGATTCCGCCTTCCTCCATTCGAGCGCGATACCGGTTTACATCGGCCATCTGCTTCATCTGAATGCCCATGTGGCCCTCGTAGCTAAAGGCGTCCTCAGCCTCGATCGACAAAAGATTTAATGGCGGGTCCATCACTTCGAACCGCGCGTACGTGCCCCTGCTGAGTTCCGTGGCCGGCTGCGCAAACATCCGCTCGTAAAACGGGATCGATGCGCTAAGCTCTTTTACCTTCAAGCGCACGAATGGCCGAGCAATCGTGGCGGGACGCTCGGGCACTCTGGTCCAAATCGAGCCATCTACGGATAGTGACGAATCGGGTGTCATTTTCCACTCCAAATCTCGGTCGATCAGCAGCACGACTTCGTTGAATCGCAGCATGATTGCTTCTGCACTGCACTCGCTTGAACCGCAGGAGGAGCGCAGCAGCTAGCGGCGGGCGCCGCCACTAGGGAGGCGGGAGCGCGAGTCGCAGCGATCGCCGGAGCCGTAAGGCCATACTTCGCATAGTCGAAGCTCGCCGCCACTTGGCTGGGTTTCGGCTGCTCGTAGCAGGCGCAATCTGTCGTGCAACCATATCCTTTACGTACTTGTAGTTAACATCACCTTTGATGTCGACGCGGACCCCACCGTCTGCCGAGGTCACAGTTCCAATTTCAGACATTATGCTCATGGGTTTCTCCTCCGGACCGCACGGGCCCAATCACTTCAAGTCGGCGCCCGCACTGACCCAACGTCATACCGCTAGCCGCCGTACAGTTTCTACTGTAGAGCATCCTGAGCCCCCGGTGTACTGTCCAATGGTACAGGCCGCGTATTCGCCGACGCGCAATCGTGACGTAGCGCGAAGCGTTTCGGAGGAACCCAGACCGACGTCACCGCCGGGCGAGCACGCCAGAAAGGCCCCGCCTGCGCTGACGCGGGCTGCTGAATGGCTCCAATCCTTCACTGGGCTGGCCGCCTTCCCGCTGAAGGCTAGGCGTAGGCTGAACGCTA
The DNA here is from genome assembly GCA_050740435.1 of Gammaproteobacteria bacterium. Lineage (GTDB taxonomy): Bacteria > Pseudomonadota > Gammaproteobacteria > JACCXJ01 > JACCXJ01 > USCg-Taylor. The sequence goes on along the minus strand of JBOIDL010000191.1, from coordinate 353 downwards.
CTCAGCAGCCAGCCACTGAAGCCAGTGATCAGTGAGGGAAGACACGCGATAGTCAGCACTCCCGCGAGAACCATCATGTTCATCATGAAGGCGCCGACCGTCCCATACGGCGTCAGCGACGCAAACATCATCACTAAGAAGCCCCCGCAAAGAGAGCTGCGTTGCGAAATATCCCAAGCCCAGGCCGCATCCCGGTCCACACGAGGCCCTTTCGCAAAACGGACCTGCCCCTGTGAGATCCCCACGAATTTTACTCTGAGAGGCAGTGGTTTCGGATGAGTTCATCAAGGCAGCTGATGGCCGCAAGGAGGTCTCGCAAGCGCAAGGTCACCCGCGGGTCGTCGATGACTTTA
>JBOIDL010000190.1:0-7496 GCA_050740435.1 Gammaproteobacteria bacterium | reverse complement strand
AACCTGTGGCCGAGAAAGTGAAAGTGTGGTTCGACGCGGAAGCGGATTACCTCGAAGTCCAGTTCCGCGAGGGGGCGGGCTATATGAAGGAAACCGCCCACGATGCCGTGATGGAACGGGTCGATACACAAGGTAATGTGCTCGGGTTCAGCATCCTTGGAGTGAGCCGGTTTAGGAAGGACAAACCATTGGAGGCGGAGCTGACTGCGACGTGAACCGCCACCTCTCCCCCCGAACGTTTTGACCGGAACATGAGCTGCAAGCGATGAGACTACGCGTTGACCGACTCCCCTCGCATGTGCTTCGTCGGATCAAGGAGGAAATCGAAAATGCCTAAGACCGAACGTGAATTGAACACACGCGATGCCAAGCGCGATATCGGGGCTGAACTGCTCGCTTCCGTGCGAGAAATGAAGGCTGAGGCTCGTGGCCGCACGCACCAACCGCTTGTCTCCGAAGTAGCACGGCACGGCTTGCCTCCGGGTTGTCGCAGCCTGCATTTGCCGCACTTCTTGGGGTCTCGGTTCGCACCTTGCAGGACTGGGAGCAAGGCCGGCGTAAACCGTCTGGGGCGGCGAAAACTCTGCTCAAGATCGCCGAGCGCCATCCCGAAGTTCTCCAAGAACTCGCGGCGTAGCGCCCAACCAAGCCTGCAACACCGACCCGCACCGTTTAGGTGAGCTCCTATAAGGCCTCGGCGGCGAAGTCCGCGAGGCGCGAGCGCTCGCCTCGAACCAGGATCACATGGCCACTATGAGGCCAGCCCTTGAAGCGGTCCACGACATAGGTGAGGCCGGAGGTGGTCTCGCTGAGATAGGGTGTATCGATCTGACCGATGTTGCCCAGGCACACCACCTTGGTGCCGGGCCCCGCGCGCGTGATCAAGGTCTTCATTTGCTTCGGGGTCAGGTTTTGGGCTTCGTCGATGATGACGTAGCGGTTGAGAAAGGTACGGCCGCGCATGAAATTTAACGACCTGATTTTGATGCGTTTCTGAATCAGATCATGAGTCGCCGCCCGGCCCCACTCGCCCCCCGTTTCGGTTTGGGTGAGCACTTCGAGGTTGTCCATGAGCGCGCCCATCCAAGGCGTCATTTTTTCCTCTTCGGTGCCGGGCAAGAAGCCGATGTCCTCACCGACCGGCACCGTGACGCGAGTCATGACGATCTCCCGGTAGCCCTGGGTTTCCATGGTCTGGGCCAGGCCCGCGGCGAGTGCGAGCAAGGTCTTGCCCGTACCCGCCGTACCGAGCAGGGTCACGAAGTCCACGGCGGGATCCAGCAACAGGTTCAAGGCGAAGTTCTGCTCGCGATTGCGGGCGGTGATTCCCCAGACAGCGTTGCGCGTCACCCGGTAGTCGATGACTTGCTCGATCGCCGCTTCTTGAGCGTCGATCCGCCGGACGATGGCCTCGAGGTTGAGATGATTTTGATGGCACACGAACTGATTCGGGAAGCACTGTGCGGCGAGCGGGCCGCGCACGGTATAGCGCGTGCGTCCGTTCTCCTGCGAACAAGATATATCCTTGCCGTGCTGGTCCCAGAAATCCGCGGGCAAATCGAGCACCCCGGTGTAGAGAAGGTCGACATCGTCGATCACCTGATCGCTGTGATATTCTTCGGCATGCACGCCGAGCATGCGGGCCTTGATGCGAAGGTTGATGTCCTTCGAGACCAGAACCACCGTGCGTTGCGCATGCATTTTTTGCAACTCGATCGCGGCGGCGAGGATAAAGTGATCCGCCTGGGTGCCGGGCACCGGCATCGGTAAGTCCTGCGGCAGGGTGTGGGTTTGCAAGAACAAACGGCCCCGTGGCGAGGAGAGCGCGGATTTGTGGTTCGGCTGCGGCAGCGCCAGGCCGCGCTCGATCTGGCCCCGGTCGGCGGGACCGATCAAATCGTCGAGCATGCGGCTCACCTGGCGCGCGTTGCGGGCGACCTCCGAAACCCCCTTCTTAGCCGCGTCGAGCTCTTCGAGCACGACCATGGGCAAGTAAACATCATGCTCATGGAAACGGAACATGGCGGTGGGATCGTGCATCAACACATTGGTGTCGAGCACGAACAGGCGGGGCTTGGAATCGGTGACCATCACGCCCGCGGCGAATGTTCAGCGGCTGAGAGTTTTTAGCGCCTCGAGAACCTCGGCGGCGTGTCCGGCAACCTTGACCTTGCGCCATTCGCGGCGCAACACGCCCTCGCCATCGATCAAGAAGGTGCTCCTCTCGATGCCGAAGACCTTCTTACCGTACATGTTCTTTTCCTTCATGACCCCATACGCCTGGCACAAGGTCTCATCGGCGTCGGAGAGGAGGTCGAAGGGCAGACATTGCGCCTCCTTGAAGCGTTCGTGGGAACCGAGGCTATCGCGCGAGACCCCGATGATGACCGCCGCGTGCTTCTCGAAATCCTTGGCGCGGTCTCGAAAGTCCTGGCTCTCTTGCGTACACCCTGGCGTATGGTCCTTGGGATAAAAATACAAGACCACCTTCTTATGCCGTAGATCCGACAGACGCAGCCGCCGGCCGCCGGTCAAGGGCAGATCGAAATCGGGCACGCGATCCCCAACACGAATGCTCGGCATGGCGGCGCTCATTTTACCGGCTCCATCACGGCATCGAGGTTGAGTTGATCGCAAAAGTCCATGAATTCGCCGCGTAAGGCCGCGATGGAGGTATTGGTCGGCACACTGATGGTGACGTGGAGGGAGAACATCGGTGTGCCGGTATGCGCGGCGGAATAGCTTCCGGTATACATTTCTTCGATATTGATATCACGGGTGGAAAAAAACTGGGCGATATCATGCACGATGCCGGGATGATCGATCGATACCACCTCCACCGCATAGGGCATCATATTGCCCAGCTTTTTACGCGCGTCGGTACGCTTGGAGCTGATCGTGAGCCCCAAGCTGTCCGCGAGCCGAGGCACCATGCTCTCGATTTTCGCCACCGCGTCCCAGGTTCCGGCAAGCAATAAAACCATCGCGAACTCGCCGCCCAGAACGGTCATCCGGCTATCCAGGATGTTACAGCCACAGTCCTTGACCGCCTTGGAAAATTGGTGAACCAGCCCCGAACGGTTGCTCCCGATCGCGGAGATGACAAGATGATTCTGTACCACGGTGATCATCGGTAAGGGTTTGGCAGATCCCGGAAGTATAGCCGAGATTGTGCATTGAAAACCCATACCCCGGCAAGGGCGGTTCGAGCCGCCCAAGGCAATCGGACCGTTCTTGTCAAGGTAGTTATTGGAACGTACTATGGCCGGCACCTAAACAGGGGAAGGCATTCGTTTCATGTTTGGAGGCAGTATGGTGGCGATGGTGACGCCTATGGAGACTGGGATCAGTCCCGACGTACCCATCGATTGGAAGGCCCTGCAAGAGCTCGTGGAGTTTCATATCGCCGAGGGTAGCGATGCGATCGTCGCTGTCGGCACCACCGGTGAGTCGGCCACGCTCGACGAGAAAGAGCATTGCGAGGTGATTCGCCAGGTGGTGCGGCAGGTGCGTAAGCGCATTCCGGTGATCGCCGGAACGGGCGCCAATGCGACGACCGAGGCCATTCGGCTGACCGCGTTCGCGCGCGAAGCGGGGGCCGATGCCTGCCTGCTGGTCACCCCCTACTATAATAAGCCGACGCAGGAAGGGCTTTTCCTGCACCACAAGGCCGTGGCCGAGGCAGTTGCGATCCCGCAAATTCTCTATAACGTGCCGGGACGGACCGCGTGCGACATGGTGCCCGCGACCGCCGGCCGCCTGTCCCGTATCCGCAACATTATCGGCATCAAGGAAGCGACCGCCGATCTGGGCCGGTTGGCGTCGTTGCGCGAGCAGTGCGGGGACGGCTTCATGATCGTGAGCGGTGATGATGCGACGGCGATGGAGTTTATCGTGCGCGGCGCGCAAGGCGTGATTTCGGTAACCGCCAACGTAGCGCCGCGATCAATGCACCTCCTGTGCGCACGCGCTTTGGCGGGCGATCGGAGGGACGCCGAGACACTCAACGCGACGCTCGCGGGCCTGCACCGGGAATTGTTTTCGGAGTCTAACCCGATACCGGCGAAATGGGCCCTAAACCACATGGGTTTGGTCAAGAAGGGCATTCGCCTGCCCTTGACCTGGCTCGCTGAGGCGTACCACGGCCACTTGCGGGCGGCGATGGCACAAGCGGGGCTCGCTCTCGGCGCAACATCTTCATGACCGCGGCGGCGCGCCCCACGATCTTCGCGAGCAATGGATGAGATGAATTGAGGTGTTGCGAATACGGTCAACGGGCTTGGTCGCGGGTTTGCTTGTGATCGCCGGATGCACGTGGTTTCCGACGTTCGATGACGTCATCCCCGACAAGCAGAAGGAGTATCAAAAGAGTCAATCGCTCCCCGACTTGGAAGTGCCCCCCGATCTCACCACCGAGTCGATCCGCGATACCTTGGAGGTTCCGGATGTGGACGCCAGCGGAGCGGCAAGCTACTCAACCTACCAAGAGCGCATTGCCCGACGAAAAAAAGAGCCGGAAGCCGGATCGGCGGAGAGCCCGAGCGCGGCCAAGCTTGGGGTGCCGGCGGATGAGACGCCGCTCATCATCGACGCCGAACCGGCCGTGGTGTGGGCCGACCTGCGGCCTTTTTGGAAAGACCGTGGCTATGCCTTGGATCTCGATGATGAAGACGGCGGGGTCTTGGAAACGGGCTGGGTTGAAAACCGCGCCAAGCAAGAGCGCGATCGCTTCAAGGTATTCCTCGAGACCGGGGAGGAAAGCGGCACGACCGTGCTCTACCTCACCCATGTCGGCGAGGTGCTCACGCCGATCGGAGAAGGTCTCGAGTGGCGGGAACGGCCTAGGGACGTGGGGCTCGAGGGACGCATGGCGGCGCGCTTAAAAAAAGCGTTGAGCGGCGAACCCGTAGCACCGGCCGAGGCGGCCCAAAGGCCCGCGGCCGATCCCGCACCGCGACAGAAACCGAAAATCGCTCTCGCCGAGGAGTCCGGCGCGGATGCCCGCGCCGATCTGTTGAACGCGGGCGAAGGAAAAGCATATCTGCGGGTATCCAACGACTTCGCGAAGGTGTGGCGCAATACCGGGTTCGCGCTGGAACAGATCGGGGCCAAGGTGGACGATGAAGACCGATCGCGCGGCAGCTACTACCTCCGCTTCTCCGACACCACCGCCCCGAAACCGGAGAAGGGCTTTTTATCGAGCCTGGCCTTCTGGCGTGACGATGACGACGATGAGTTTGAGATCCATCTCACCGACGTCGGCAATAACACCGAGGTCATCGTATTGGACCCGGACGGGAATTGGGATAACAGCGCGACCGCCGCGCGCATCCTGCGTCTGTTGCGCACCGAACTGAATAAGTGACCCACGAGCTGTCCGCAACCGCGGCGGGAACCGGCGCGATATCTATCCGCGGGCGGGTAGCGGCAGTGCTAACATCAACGCCTCTTCTCTGCCCTCATGGGCCGGATAGTAATCCGGCCGCAGGCCGATCTCCTTGAAGCCGGCGCGCGCGTAAAGCTGTCGCGCCCGCCCATTCGAGGGCCGAACCTCCAGGAACATCGTCTCCGCGCCGCGCACCCGTGCGTCCTCGAGCAGGTGCTCCAGAAGCGTGCGCCCGAATCTCCTACCCTGCCAGCGCGGTTTGACACAGAGGTTCAACAGATGCGCCTCGCCGGCCGCCACGGTCATGAAACTATAGGCGCCGATGAGCCCTTCGTGTTCCAGCACCCAGGCGATGTAACCGAGCCGAATGCAGTCAAACATCACGCCCTTGCTCCAAGGGAAGTCGTAGGCCTGCCGTTCGATCTCGATCACTTCCGGTACATCGCGCTCGAGCATGGGCCGCAAGGTGATTGTCATGGGCTTGAGCAACGCGCTCATGCCGGCACCTCCCGCGGCGATTCCCGATACAGCCGCTTCGCGAACAATAAGTCTTGCCAGACCTTGCGTTTTTCACGCGGGGAGCGCAGCAGATACGCCGGATGATAGGTCACGACCAACGGAATGCGGCGCTCCCCGTACACGAATGCCTGGCCGCGCAGTTTGCCGATCGAGGTGCTGGTATGCAGCAGATTTTGACCCGCGATCCGGCCGACGGCGAGGATGATCCTCGGTGCCACGAGCGCAATTTGGCGTTCCAGGAACGCTGCACAGCAGTTGATCTCTTCAGGCCGCGGATCGCGATTATTCGGCGGCCGGCACTTCAAGATATTGGCGATGAAGACCTGCTCGCGTTTGAGACCAACGGCCAACAGCATGGCGGTGAGCAATTGCCCCGCCCGGCCGACGAACGGCTCACCCTGACGGTCTTCCTCAGCCCCCGGCGCCTCGCCGATGATAAGCCACTCCGCGTGCGGATCGCCGACGCCAAAAACCGTTTGCGTGCGCCCGCGGTGAAGCTCGCAGCGCGTGCACTTGGCCACCGAGCGTCGCAACTCCTCCCAGCTCATTCGTGTGACCGCGGGGACGGCGTTACCGTCCGCTGATGGCGCGGCGGTTTGATGCTCACGCACCGCGGCGCGCCGCCGCCAGACATCGATCCCCATCGCTTCGAGATAGCGTGCTCGGGTCAACATCGTTATGGAAGCTCTGCAAAAGTTGCTGCGCAGCCCATCTGCTTTCCTCGCTCCTCAAAGCGCGGCCATCCATGGGCCGCTCCCCGCGTCTTCGCGTGCTCGCGCGTCGCTCGCCTATCTACCTGATATGTCTCGCGACGCGCTCCGCGGCTTCGCGCATCTGGGCTTGCTCGCGACACTTTTGCAGAGCTTCCTTAGCGAATCCTTACACCTGACTCGATGTCTGCGGGTGGTGCCGTTCGGGGGCCGCCAATACTTTGTTGAGGGCATTGATATAGGCTTTGGCCGAGGCAATGATGATATCGGTGTCCGCGCCCTGACCGTTCACGATCCGCCCGGCGCGCTCCAAACGCACCGTCACCTCCCCTTGCGCATCGGAGCCGGTGGTGATGTTATTGACGGAGAACAATTGCAGGTTGCAACCGCTTTCGATAATGCCTTCGATGGCTTTAAAGGCGGCATCCACCGGCCCGCTGCCATCGGCGATCCGCTCGTGCTCATTGCCGTTGAACTGAAGGGTGATGCGCGCTTTTGGGGTCTCTCCGGTCTCGGAGCAAACCTTAAGCGAGACCAACTTAACGGCTTCGACGCCACTTGAGACATGGGTCTCGGTGACCAGCGCCTGCAGATCTTCGTCATAGATCTCATGCTTCTTGTCCGCCAACTCCTTGAAGCGCATGAAGGCCTCGTTGAGGTCCTCTTCGCGGGTAAAATCCACCCCAATCTCGCGCAAGCGGGTGCGAAACGCGTTGCGGCCCGAATGTTTGCCGAGCACCATCCGGTTGGCGTGCCAACCGACATCTTCGGCGCGCATGATCTCGTAGGTCTCCCGGCTCTTGAGCACACCATCTTGATGAATGCCGGATTCGTGGGCAAACGCGTTCGCCCCGACGATGGCCTTGTTCGGTTGCACCGGA
>JBOIDL010000189.1:0-7504 GCA_050740435.1 Gammaproteobacteria bacterium | reverse complement strand
TGCTCAATCGGTATAGCGGGTCAAGAGCCGGCGGCCCTTGCTCGTAATGACACCGTCCGTGCACACGAACCCGAGCGCCATGCAGGTGTGGAAAAGTCCCATCCCCTCGCCGCTCGGTACGTACACCGTCCCATCACCGTAACGCCTGGCGAGCAGCCGGGCGATGTCGCGCTCGCCGGGCTGAGCCGAATCCCGCGGTCGGGCGAGTGCCATGCTGTTCATGCCGCTACCCTCCCAGCCAGGGCCAGACGCCAACCCCGGTTGCGTTCGTGCGCGTCGACTGCCGCGGGCCGGTAGGTCGGATCGGCCGGCGTCTCGCCGTGAACCCAGCGGCAACGAAGCCCCTGGGGTGTGGTCTGCCAGAGCATCCGCAGGCGGGCCCCGTCGGATCGCTCCACTCCCGAATCGCTCAATGTGTACATGGTCGTGCTCCTCTCGGTTGATGATGTTCGTTGTTCAACCCCGACTCGCTCGGGGTCACACTGAGGTATTTCCCAGGAGCGGCGAAAAGGTTCATAGGCGTTCGCCTCTCCTGATCATCTAACACCATGAGCCTAAAGGACGTACCTTACGCGACGATTTCAGAACCTGGCGATCTGCTTACAACTGAAACCGATTCAGTTACCGTTGTAACGGTGTAGGCCTCTACCGCTTGTCGTGATGAACGGATGTTCATGATCGACCTCCTAGCTTTCATATCTGGCGTCGCGGCGCCAGTTCTCATGATTCCGCCGTTCTTCGCCCGCGGGTTCGGGTCTGCCCGGCCTTCAACATCGCAATAGAAACCCAGCGAGCGACGGTCTAAGCCCTCCAAGAATCGCCACATGACCACCCAGGACGCCAGCGCTTTAGAGATACGAGTCGCGGCATTCGCTGCTAAGCGGAAAGGCGCAGAGAGAATCCCTTGGGCAACTCGGGGCAATGGCATGAGCCCCACAAACCGTGGGGCGCGGGTTTGAGTGACCTTGTAATGAATCAACACGTTCGTTCTCCTAGAAGTTTGAAAAGCCGTTTCGGGATCGCAGAGCACGGAGTTCCGTCGCCTTTCCCGATGCGGGCAGAGTAGGCCGGGTGCCTTACCGGACGATTTCAAAGCGCCGGAATTTGCTTACAAATGAAATCGATTCGGTTACAGTTGTAACGTCGATGCGCGGGCTTCGAGGCGATTTGCTCAAACGATTGGCCGCATGGCGGGGTGCGGGGCGTGGGCTTGTGTTCACCGCCCTGCTCATCGGGGGCTGTTCGGTGCCCGAGGCGCCTGCGCCCGAGCGCCCGGCGCTGCGCTTTGCGCACAATCTATGGCCGGGATACTTCCCCATCACCTTGGCCCGGGAGCTGGGGTACTACGCTCGGGAGGGCGTCGCCGTCGAGTTGATCTCTACGGAAGACACGGAGCCCCAGATCGCCGATTTCATCGCCGGCAAGTACGACGGCATGGCGCTGCCCATCGGTAGCCTCATCGTCGCCAGCGGTCACCACCCCGACATTCGGGTGGTCTTCGCGATCGACGAGTCGGCGGGCGGCGATGCGGTGGTCGCGAACCCCGCGATCACGAGCATCGCGAAACTGCGCGGCAAGGTGATCGGGGCCAAGGTGGGCGGTTTTGGCGAGCTCTTCGTCGAGCGCATGCTGGAGGCCGGGGGGCTGACGCGGGCCGAGGTCACACTCATCAACACCGATTCCAATCTAGTCCCCGACCAGTTGCGCGCCGGGGTGATCGATGCCGGGCAGGCCTGGGAGCCCTATGTCTCTCGGGTGGTGCAGGCCGGGGGCCGGATCCTGTACACGAGCCGAGAGACCCCAGGGCTCATCATCGATACGCTCCAGTTCCGCGGCGCGGTGCTCAGGGAGCGGCCCGAAGACGTCCGCGCCTTTCTGCGCGCCATCCTCGGGGCCGTCGAGCACTGGCGCGCGCACCCCGAAGAGGACAATGCGATCATCGCACAAGCGCTCGCGATCCCGCTGGGCGAGGTGCAACCGCTCGGGTTCAAGCTCCTGAGCCTCGCGGACAATCGCCGGGCCTTCGATCGCAACGATCCGACATCGCTCTATCAGAGCGCCCGCGCCTATGTCGATTTCTACATCCGAACCGCGAGCCTCGGGCGTCTCCCGAACCTCGACGCGCTGATCGATCCCTCGTTTCTTCCGCCCGAATAGGGTTCGAACCAAGCATGTCCTGCGATGCCGGTCGAGTCGATGGTCGTCGGGCTTGGTGCACAGGGCTCTCGGTGTTCGATGCGCTTGCGAAGAGTGAAACACCGTCTTGTGGGCGGCGTGCGTGAGTAGACCGTTTTCCAAGCTGCGTCCCCGGCTAATTGCGGCCTTCCTATTGGTCTCGCTCGCACCGCTCTTGCTGCTCGAATATTTCAACCAGCGCGCGACGCGCCAAGCGCTGATCGACGGCGCGCACCGGGCCCTCTATGCCAGCGCCACGCAGACCGCCCAGGCCATCGACGGATTTCTCAATGAGAACCTGAATGGTCTGCGGGTGCACGCGCTCTTGCCCGAGGTTCAAGGTTTCCTGGCGGCGCCCGGTGACGCGCTTCACAAGGCGGCCGCATGGCAGACCCTGTTGCGATTGAGCCGCAAGGACACCGTGAACCTCATCTCCTTCGCCGTGCTCGATCGCGCCGGTCATAACCTCCTCGACACGCGCACGGTACAGATCGGGCGCGATGAATCGCAGCGCGACTACTTCAAGGCGCTCATGACCACGAAGGTGCCGGCGGTCTCGGCGATGCAGTTCGCGGATGCGCCCGGTGACGCTCTGACACTGCACTTTGCCAGCCTGGTGTGGGACCCCGCGGGCCGGCCCCTCGGGGTCTTGCGGATCACCTACAACGCCACAGTGGTGCAGCAGCTCACGACGCAAGCCCTGCATGCCTCACCGGGCGCACGCGTGGTGTTGCTCGATGAGCACCATATCCGACTCGCCGACAGCGCGCGGCCGGATTTGATCTTTACCTCCGTGGCGCCGATCGAGACGGACCTCATCCGCAGGCTACGGGCCGAGTGGAGGCTGCCCGAGAATGTCCCGACGGTGGTCACGGGGCCTCCGGCCCTGGAGGCCGCCCTCGACCAGCTTTCGAACGGCGGCTATTTCACCGCACCGTTGTCGATGGGAGCACAGGATACGGAGACAGAGCCCTACGCCGTCGGTGCCGCGCGACTGCGCTATCGGCCCTGGCTCGTGGTCGTCGCCGAGCCCCAATCGGTCCTCCTAGTGCCCATCGATCGCCTGCTCGGCGAGGGGGTCATCCTGGCCATTGCGATCGCCCTCCTCGTCTCGCTCTTCGGGGTCGTGACGGCAGGCGCGCTCACCTCGCCGTTCCGGACGCTGACCGAGGCCGTATCTCGCTTTTCGGCGGGTGAACGTGGGGTTGAGGTGGCCGTGCGATCGCACGACGAGGCGGGAGAGCTGGCGCGGGCCTTCAACGACATGATGGGGCGGATCCGGGCCCATACCGCGGAGCTGGAGGCGCAGGTGGCAGAGCGCACGCAGGCGCTGCAGGCCGATATCGCGCGACGGGAGGCGGCGGAACGGGCGTTGGCCCAAACGCACGCGGAGCTCGAGCTACGGGTCGAGCTGCGCACGGGCGAGCTGCGGGCCGCTCACGCCCGGCTGCAAGAAGAGCTTGCCGAGCGCGAGCGCGCCGAGTCCGAAAAGGCGCGGCTCGAGGCACAGCTCCGTCAGGCGCAGAAGCTCGAGGCGATCGGTACACTCGCGGGCGGGATCGCCCATGATTTTAACAATATACTCGGTGCTATCCTGGGGTATGCGGAGATGGCGCTCGACGCCGTGCCCGCAGGCAGTAACCTCCAGCGCTATCTCGGCAACGTGATGGCGGCGGCGAACCGGGCGAAGGACCTGGTCGATCAAATCCTGGCCTTCACGCAGCCGGGAAGCCGTGAACACGCCCCGGTACGGCTCGGGCCGCTACTCGGCGAGGTCGCGGAGCTTATCAAGGCCTCGCTGCCCGAGACGATCGAGCTGAAGCTCTGCGTGCACGCGGAGGATGCGACGGTGCAGGGCGATGTGATCCGCCTGCATCAGCTGGTGATGAATGTCTGCACCAACGCCGTACAGGCGATGCCGGAAGGCGGGCTGCTGGAGATTGCCCTCGACGTGATCGAGCTCAGCGAACGGCTGGTGCAGCGACATCACACGCTAGAGCCGGGGGCCTATGTGCGCCTCAAAGTGACGGACACCGGACACGGGATCGACGAGGCCACGCTCGATCGGGTCTTCGATCCCTTCTTCACCACCAAGGATCTCGGCCTGGGGACCGGGCTCGGCCTGTCCCTGGCGCACAGCATCGTGAGCGACCACGGCGGGGCCATCGAGGTTGCGAGCACACCGGGTCAGGGGAGCAGCTTCACGGTCTACCTCCCTCGGTCTTTGGAGACCGCTCCCGCGAGCGGTATCGAGCGCGTGCCGATTCCCAGCGGTCGCGGAGAGACCGTCCTCCTCGTCGACGACGACGAGGCGCTGGTGCTCCTCGGCGAGGAGATGATCGCGGCCCTCGGCTACGAACCTATCGGGTTCCAGGACAGTCAGGCGGCCCTCGAGGCATTCCAAGCGCGGCCGGCGCGTTTTGATCTCGTCCTCACCGATCAGCTCATGCCGCGCATGAGCGGTACCGAGCTTGCCACGCGCCTGCGGGAGATCCGCCCGGATATCCCGGTTCTGCTCATGAGCGGCTTCGGTGGGCCGGAGCTTGCCCACAAGGCGCGGCGCGCGGCGGTCCAGGCTCTGCTCAAAAAGCCGCTGCAATCCCGCGACCTGGCCCAGGCCATCGCCAGCGCCTTGAGCGTCAACAAGAAATTCGCTGCGGACTCGCGACAATCATAGTGGTGCCGGCCCCGAGCCCGGGGTCCGCGTGCGCACCGCAAACGGCGTGAGATCGGAGCAGGTAGATTTGTACCCAAACTCGTCGGGTTGCTGGACGCCTATCTACCGGCCTACACAGACCGGATTGGGTTCTGGACCCTCGACGGCGATGCCATTCGCTGGGTTGGTGTCGTTCTCTTCGCCGCTGGTGGTGTGCTGCGGATCTGGCCTCTATGGAGTCATCCGCCACCCCAGCTATCTGGGGTTGCTCGTCAACTCGCTGGGGTGGGGCCTCGCCTTTCGTTCGGGGATCGGCGTGCTGCTCACGGTCCCGCCACTCCTCGCGCGCATCCGCGCGGAAGAGAGGCTGCTACGCACGCACTTCGGTGCCGAGTACGATGCTTACTGCTCCCGGACGTCACGGCTGATTCCCAGGCTCTATTGAGGCGAGCGTGCCGACGAGCGATGCGGCCGATGTTTCCGATGCAGGCGGGGGCCCTGCTCAGTCTGCCTGAGTCCGTTCAAGCACCTCTCCAAACGGCACCTGAGCGAACACGCCGAAAAGGGAGTTGGAACCGAGTCCGCTTCGCGACAGTTTCGGCGACGTCAACCCACACAGGAACCGGGCGAACGCCCGCGGATCAGCGAGCGGGCTCGGCTGCTCGGCGCGCAGCGCTGCCGCCCGGCGCCAGATGGATGCATCGATGGTGACCGCGAGGCGCCCCAGCAGACGCGCGGGGCGACCGCCGCCGAGACACCACGAGCAGTGCCCGCACATCCGGCCAAGCGATTCGCCAAAATGCTCGCCAAGCCGCGCGGCCTGGCAACCGTCGTGCGCGGCGAGTTCAAGCACCTGGTTGAGGCGTGCGATCTCCCGCGCTTCGCGCTGTAGCGTGCGCTCGTGCAGTGTTCGGGCGACCGCGTCCAGATCGGCCGGCAGCTTGAGCCGCCGGAACCGGCTCCGAACGCCTTCCGCCTTCACTTCGAGTAACCGCTGCTCGTGCAAGTAATCGAGCGCCCGCACGATGCGAGCGCGCGGCGCCCCGGTCGTCCCGACGGCGCGATCCACGTCGATGTGAAACCAAGTCCGGGCCTTCTCCGCCTGCGGCAACAGTTTTCCGAGGAACTCGCGCCGCTCCCCATCGAACTTTGCCAGAATCTCCGCCGGCGTCGCCAGCGGCCGGAACTGAAAACGGGAGAAGAAGGGTGTGCCCTCTTCAAGATAGCCGTCGAGCTCGAGGTAGGTGAGCAGCGTTCGCACGACCAGCTGCCGGATATCGTGCGCGGCCGACAGGTCGTACAGGCTCACGTCGACCTCCTCGCCCAACGCGAAGACGTCGCGCACGAAACCCTGCACCGATTCCGGTCCGGGCGTGTCGCCGTACGCGAAGTTCTCCAGTGCGTTCAGGTCGCCGGGGCAAACGAACGTTTCGCACATCGACGGCAACCCGTCGCGGCCCGCCCGGCCGATCTCCTGCGCGAGGTTTTCAAGGCTCTTCGGCACGTTGTAGTGGTAGACGTAACGAATGTTCGCCTTGTCTATCCCCATGCCGAACGCAATCGTCGCCACCACGATCGCGCGCTCGGACGCCGCAAACCCGTCCTGCACCGCGGCCCGCTCGTCGTCCTCCATGCCGGCGTGATACGGCCGGGTCGGAAAACCGGCCTCGGCCAATCGCACCGCCACCTCTTCGGCCGTGCGCTGGAGCGTGACATAGACGATCGCCGGCCCGGCAGGCCTCGAACGCAGGCGATCCAACAGTGTGGTGTCACGATCCACGGCCGTGATTGGAGTCATTAGCAACGTCAGGTTCGGGCGGTAGAAACCGGTCCGTACGGCAAATTCGGGTGCGATATCCAATCCGCGGCAGACATCACCGATCACCTGCGGCGTGGCGGTCGCGGTCAGTGCGAGCACCCGCTCGGCGCGACACTGTTTCGCGAACCGCGCCAGCTTCAAATAATCCGGCCGAAAGTTGTGCCCCCATTCCGAAATGCAATGGGCCTCATCGACCGCGAACAGCGACACCCGCACGCGGCGGATGGCCTCGCGAAAGCGCTCGTTGTTGAACCGTTCCGGAGCTACGTAGAGCAGCTTCACCTGCCCTCCGCGCACCGCACTCATCGCGGCCGACGACGCGGCCGCGCCGAGTGTCGAATCGAGCCGTTCGGCCGCAATACCGCGCCCTTTCAAGCGGTCGATCTGGTCCTTCATGAGCGCGATGAGCGGGGAGACGACGAGCGTCAGCCCGGGCAGCGTCAACGCCGGGAGTTGGTAGCAGAGCGACTTCCCGGCGCCCGTCGGAAACACGGCCGCCGCCGACCGCCCGGCAAGCAGGTGGCCGATCACGTCCGCCTGACCGGGCCGGAATTCCGAAAAACCGAATCTATCGCGGAGCAGTTGATGGGGATCCGTCACGGCGCAGCAGTTTACGCGGCCGGGCGGCGTACTGCGAATCAGGAATAGCAAGACACCGCGATCACCTCCAGATCACAGTCCCGACGTGCCCATCGATTGGAAGGCCCTGCAAGAGCTCGTGGAGATTCTAGTATAACGATTCATCAAATAGTTTACTATGATGCCAGCCCCAGAGCGAACTTTTTCCAGCGCACAACCACTGGGGCAAGGTTCATCTCACGCACGCCTTGCAAGATGCGCTGCTTGAGCTCGTC
>JBOIDL010000188.1:0-7507 GCA_050740435.1 Gammaproteobacteria bacterium | reverse complement strand
AGTATTTCGCCCGCGATCCGGATTGCCTTGGTCCTCTGCTGCTCGTTCGCGGGTTTGATCGTCGCCATGTGGCGCTCGGCGTCCTTCACCTTACCGTCCTTAACCATCGCCAGCGCGATGCTCAGTTGCGCGTCGAAATGATTCGGTCCTTCCTCGACCGACGAATACCAATGGAGCGCCAAGCCGTAATCCTTTTTCGCTTCCGCGATTTGTCCCAAGTAATAACGCGCATCTTGGGTGTATTGTCCGCTCCGCGCGATGCCCGCAAAACTTTGCTCGGCTTTGGCCAGGTCTTGGTCTTGGAGGTAGAGCAGCCCTAGCGCGAAGCGGACATCGGGGTTGTCGGGTTGCTCCTTGGCGAGGATCTCGAATTGGTCGCGGGCCGCATCGAAACGCTTATTGTCGGCGAGCAGCCGGCCGTAAGCCATGCGCAGATGAAAGTCCTTGGGATGTTCCTTGACGGCCCCCTCGATCCAGGTCAACGCGGTTTGCACGTTCCCCTGCTTTTGCAAGATCCCGAGATAGGCCACCGCCATGTTGGTATCGAAGGGAGGAAGTTTCAGCGCCCGCTCCATGGTTTCCCGCGCTACCTGAACCTCGTCGGCGCGCAGCGCCAACCACGCGTATGCGAACAAGGCTTGCGGGTCATTTTGGTGTTTCGCCACCAGCCGCTCCATCACCTTGAGCGCCGCGGCTTGGTCCTTTTCGGTGCTGAGTAAATTGGCGATCAGCCGCAGGTTATGATTCGCCTGCTCATCGTCCGAGTCCGAAACGATTTCGAGATGTTTCAAGGCTTCGTCAAGCCGGCCTCCGCGAATCAATAACGCCGCCAGCACCCGCCGCGCCTCCGGATCATCCCCGGCGCGCGCGACCCAGAGCTCGGCCGCTTCCAGCGCGTCGTGTTCGCGCTTGGCAAAAATCGCGATGCGGGTCGCACGCTCCGCGACGCGCGCATCGGCTACTGTACGCGCGATCTCTAAATAATTTTCTACCGCGATCTCGGGATGGCCCCGCTGCCCGGCGATTTCGGCGACCAGCAGTTTGTATAA
This sequence comes from Gammaproteobacteria bacterium, assembly GCA_050740435.1. Taxonomy (GTDB): domain Bacteria; phylum Pseudomonadota; class Gammaproteobacteria; order JACCXJ01; family JACCXJ01; genus USCg-Taylor. Next base: position 6,458 of record JBOIDL010000188.1, on the reverse strand, counting down.
CATCTCTTCGGTGAGTTCGATCCTCGGCGTGGCGGCAACGGCGCTCGCGGAAGGGTTTATCACCGCTTGCGTCCCCGGATCGGGCTGAACCTGGCTCGTAGCGCAACCGGCGAGCCACGCCGCGAGTAGGCACACAAGCCCAGGGCGCGGAGTTTGACGCCGCTTAAACGGCGCGAACGTCAAGGAATCACGCGAAGACAGCATGGCTGAATGTCTAGGTCCATGGTTTAGCAGTGGACTGATGAACGCGTTGACCGCCCCCCGGTAAGGCCCTGAAAACAGCGTCCGAAACCTCGGCAGCACCTCAGAATGGCGACTTCGACCAACCTCGGGGATATGCTAATGTTGCTATTCTACTGCATTTCGTATTGGGAATTACTAAGACACGAAGCTTCTTTGATTTCTGGGAACCCATTGCCCCCCATCCGCTGATGAAGGATTCTTTGCGCGTAAAACTCGAACGGCTGCGCGACAGACTGTCGGAGTTAGATCACCTGCTTGCCGATCAACGGGTGATCAACGATCAAGCGGCTTACAGAGCGCTTGGGCGGGAACGTGCCGAGCTCGGCCCGATCGTGGGGTGTTTCGGCGAGCATCTGCAAAACCGCAAGGCGATCGAGGCAGCCAAGGAGCTGCTTAACGATCCCGATCCCGAGCTGCGGGCCCTGGCCGCGGAAGAACTGAAGGAAGCCACGGCAAAGGACACGCTGCTCGAACGGGAACTTCATGCCTACTTGCTCCCGAGCGATCCCGCGGATAACAACAACATCTTCCTGGAGGTGCGGGCGGGGACCGGCGGCGGAGAGGCGGCGCTGTTCGCGGGTGATCTCTTCAGGATGTATACGCGCTACGCGGAACTGAGGTCATGGAACATGGAGATCCTCAGCGCCAGCCGTGCCGAAGGCGGGGGTTACAAGGAGATCATCGCCCGCGTCGCCGGACAGGGGGCATACTCGAGGCTTAAATTCGAGTCCGGGGCGCACCGCGTGCAACGGGTGCCAGCGACCGAGGCGCAAGGCCGCATACACACCTCCGCTTGCACGGTCGCCGTGCTGCCGGAGGCCGACGAGGTCACGGACATCGAGATCTCACCCTCCGATCTTCGCGTTGACACGTTCCGGGCATCGGGCGCCGGCGGACAGCATGTCAACAAAACCGATTCCGCGATCCGCATCACGCACCTGCCCACGGGGTTGGTCGTCGAGTGTCAGGACGAACGCTCCCAACATAAGAACCGCGCCCGCGCGCTGAGTCTGCTGCGGTCACGGCTCCTGTCCGCCGAGCGCGAACGGCAGCGCGCGGAACAAGCGGAGAGCCGCCGCATCCTGGTCGGCAGTGGGGATCGGTCCGAACGCATCCGGACCTACAATTTTCCGCAGGGCAGGCTCACCGATCACCGCATCAATCTCACCCTGTATAAGCTTAACGATATTCTCGAAGGACACATCGACCTCGTCATCGATCCGCTCATCAGCGAGTATCAGGCGGAGTTGATGGCGGCTGCCGGTGCTTAGTCAGAGGCGGCCGCGTTTACCGACCATTGGGTCCGTCATCGCGGATGCCGAGCGCAAGCTCGCCGGGTCGGGCTCGGCGCGGCTCGACGCCGAGTTGTTGCTGGCTAAACTCCTCGGCGCCAGCCGCGCCCATCTCTATGCCTATCCCGAGCGCCCCTTACCGGTGCGCGCGGCACTAAGGTATCGGCGGGTCATCGACGAGCGCGCCCGCGGCGTTCCGCTTGCCTATTTGGCCGGATCGCACGGGTTCTGGTCTTTAGAGATAGCGGTTAACCCAAACACCCTCATCCCGCGTCCGGAAACCGAGCACCTGGTGGAAACCGCCCTCGCCCTGATTCACACCCACGGCCTGCGGACGGTGGCCGATCTCGGGACCGGCAGTGGCGCCGTGGCGCTCGCCCTTAAGTGTGAAGTTCCGGCGCTCGAAGTCTTTGCCACCGACATTTCTCCGCAAGCCCTCGCGGTCGCGCGGCGCAACGCTAAAGCGCTGGGGCTCTCCCGCATTAAATTGCTGCGGGGACACTGGTGCCGAGCGTTGCCCGAGCGGCGGTTTGATCTGATTGTCTCGAACCCCCCTTACGTCGCCTCGGATGACCCGCGCCTGCGCGCGGGCGAGATCCGCTTCGAGCCTTTGATTGCCCTTGACGGAGGCCGTGACGGCCTGGAAGCGATCCAGAGCATAATCGCCGGGGCCTGTGGGCGCTTGCAAACGGGCGGCTGGATAGCGATCGAGCACGGCGCCGATCAAAGAAAACCGATCGAGACGCTGTTCCGCGCCCACGGATTTCGATCGCTACCGTGTATTCGCGATTATGCCGGCCATGAGCGCGTAAGCGTTGGGCGCTTAGCCGCGCCGGACTGATTTCGCCGGAGTTCAGCAGGATCGCGCTCTGTTCTTTGAACTCATTTCGCGCCGATGCAAGACCCGCAACTGCTCCGCTACAGCCGCCAGATCTTGTTGCCTGAGATCGACATTGCTGGCCAAGAGCGGCTCCTCTGCGCGAGCGTGATGATCTTAGGACTGGGCGGCCTCGGATCGGCGGCCGGTATGTATCTGGCGGCCGCCGGCATCGGTCACCTCGTCCTGGTCGATTTTGATCGGGTCGACGCGGCGAATCTGCAGCGTCAAATCGCCCACGGGACTAAGGATATCGGCCGGCTCAAGGTCGAATCCGCGGCGGAACGCCTGGAAGCGCTCAATCCCGATTGTCGAATAACGGCGATCGGCTGTCGATTGGACAGCGGCGAGTTGACGAAAACAATGGCCGGCGTCGACGCCGTGGTGGATGCCAGTGACAACTTCCCGACCCGTTTCGCGCTGAATCGGGCCTGCTACGAAACGAAAACACCGCTCGTTTCAGGCGCCGCCATGGGATTCGCAGGGCAGGTGGGTGTGTTTAAACCGGGTCAGGCGGACAGCCCTTGCTATGCCTGCCTCTACAACGACCACGATGCGGCCGCGGATACCTGCACGGAATCGGGCGTGATCGCACCCTTGGTGGGGATCATCGGCAGCGTGCAGGCGCTTGAAACCATCAAGCTGCTCACGGCCACGGGCGTATCCCTGCTCGGGCGGCTGCTCCGGCTCGATGCTTTAACGATGACCTGGGCCAGCGCGCGGATCGCTAAGGATCCGCGCTGTCGCGTCTGCGGCGGCCCGGAACCGGTCTCGGCCTAGCGCCGTTGCTCGCCTCGCGCCCCCGCGTTCCGGCAGAGGATCACCGCTGCCATCGCGACTCACTAATCGCCCAACTCGTGACCGATCACCCCACCCGCGATGGCGCCGGCGCCCGCGGCGAAGGGGTCGCCGTAACTCAATTCACTGCCTAAAAAACCGCCGACGACCCCGCCCAGGATGATCCCGAGCGGCGAGTGACCATCGTGGTGCCGGCGATATCCATAACCATAACCAGAACCCCCGGCATAGTAGTGATCATGCTGGTGATAATTGTAATTGTACCGGGGGCGGTACTCCGGATAATACCGCGGAGCGTGATGATAGTGGCGGTGATGGTGGTAATGACGACCATGATGCCCATGACCATGGTGACCGCCCCAAGCAAACCCCGGCGAGGATAACAGTAAACTTACCGCCATTGCGCCGCCAAGCATAAAATTTTTCATCGGTAACCTCCTAAATAAAACCCTGGTCGTGATTGATCCAACGGACGCATTGCCCATAAAACGCCGCCAGGATACAGGGGGGAGGCTGAACGGAGGCTGAATACCGGACGAGCCTCCCAATGCCGTTCAATTACTCGATAAGCGGTAGTTGTGCATGAATTGCCAACTGCGCGTAATGTGAAGGATATCGACCTCACCGCTGATGTTGTCGGGGAAGGGCGCGAAGGGTTGCGCTAGATTCACGATCCGAATCGCCGCCTCGTCGAGGACTTTAAAACCCGACGGCCTTCGCACCGCGATGTCAAACACCGACCCATCCGGTCTTAACGCCACATCGAGGATCAGGCTGCCGGCGAGCCTATTGCGGCGCGCTTCCTCGGGATAATTGAGGTTTCCGACGCGTTCCACCTTGGTCCGCCACGCTTCCATATAGGCGGCGTAGCGGTACTCCGTCGTGGTGGCGGAGATGAATTTGCGTTTCGGCCGCTTAGCCCGTGCTTCCAAGCGTTGAGCCAGCTCGGCATTCAAGCTGGCCATCGCCAGGCTGTGACTGATCAGCATCGTCGCACTCGCCGGCGGCGCCGTCGTACTCGGTTCCTGCACTGCCGCTTGCTGCTTCTTTACGGCCTCCGCGACCACCGCCTTATGGTTGGATTTCGCCTCGGCGACCAATACCTTACGCTCTTGTTTTGGCGCGCTTTTCTCGGCAACCTCGCGCTTGACCCTACGTTCCTTGGTCATCGCCTTGACCGCTTGCTCGAGCCGGCTCACGTTTCCGGGAGGGGGCGCCGCGGCGACGTCCGCGCGCCGTTCGGGGAAGGGTGCGGCGAGCGGTGTGGTCGGACGCAACTTGCGTTCGCTCTCTCCTCCGCCCACCAGATTGGCTTGAGCCAAGAAATTTGCTTCATCGGGTCCTCGGGCGCTACGGCTCTGCACCAAGATCACATCCAGGGAATCGTAACGCGGCGCGGGCCGATTCGGGGGCGCAAAGCTCACGCCCAAGATGACGATCGCGTGCACCACGAGGGCAAAACAGAGCGTAAGCGTCAACCGATCGGCGGGAGTAACCGTGGGATAGGCGACTGTCTCGCTCACTTGGCCAATAGTACCTGGGTCATGCTGCGGGCGATTATACCGTTCAAGAGTCCGAAGACGAGCGCCGCGCTCATCAGGACCGGAAGCAGCTTGAACAAGCCGGCATGGAGTATGACGCCGCACCGATTTGCCCTCTCATATGCGCGAGCGCGGCAAGCACACTGTAGCCCACTTCACTCAAGGCCTTGCGACCGAGGGACACCGCAAGACCCAGCACCATGAGGCTCGCCAGGGCGCCGGACAGGCATAAGGCGAAGCCCGGCGACAAGAACGTACCGGCGAGCAGGCTCCCCGCGAGCACCCGGAGTAGCGCTATCCAGGCCGCGGTCGCCCATCCGGAACATACCAGCGCCGGCTACGGTGACGATATTGGCCAACCCCGGTTTGAAGCCGGGCAAGGGGCTGGGAAACGCCATTTCCAAAACGTACATCCCCAACGCCAGGGCCGTTAACCATGCGATGCGGATGTCCTCTCGTGTGACCTCGAATTCCACGCTCAAAAGTTTATTGCATCAAAACCCGTACCTTTTCCGACGACCTGGACCGCAACGCCGTTCGGCAGGCAAGCCGCGAAATCACCGTCGCTTGCGAGCCATCTGCTATGAATACATAGCTGGCCGAGGCAAGGCGCGCGGCGAAATCGAATGCGGCCGTCTCGTATTTCGAGATCGGTGGGGCCCAGCACACCCTCGATCACCACCTCGCGCGGTTGCGGTCGCATCGCCGATGGCCGCGCTCGGGTGGATCACCGTCGCACAGACCGCTTTCCGAATGGGATAACCGGTCCGTGGGTCGATCACATAATGATATCTTTTCCGATTATAAATGAAAAACCGTTCGTAATCTCCCGACGTTAGAACACTTTCATCAGCCTCGATCTCGACCGAAGCGAACACCGCCGGCGCCCGCGGATGGCGGATGCCGATATGCCAGGGCCGGACCCCGCGGCGGCCGTAGGCGCGCAGATCGCCCCCGGCGTTGAGAATCGCGTTCTTAATCCCTAAGGCGCGCAAGGCTTCGACCCCGCGGTCAACGGCATAACCCTTGGCGTAAGCGCCAAAATCCAGACGCAGAGTTTCATTCGTGCTTTTGAGCCTTGGGCCCGTGAACACCAGCGCCTGCATGCTCGACTGCCCGGCGACCAGCCGCATAATATCGTTGCGCGGCGGCGGTGGTCGCGGCGGCTCGCCGCCGGTAAACCCCCACAACTCGACGAGCGCGCCGATCGCGGGGTTAAATAGACCCCCGCTCAGCCTTGATAAGCGCGTGGCCTCGTCGATCATCGGTACAAGCAAGGGTCCACCGTAAAGGGCTGGCCTCTAGCGAGCAAACGATTGGTGCGCGCTAAAACGCCTTCCCGCCACGGATACAGGTCGTCATCCAGCGTCTTGAAATCCTTTTGGATGCGGCGATATGCCCGTTGCGCCGAGCGGGATTCCGCACCGGCGATCGTCAGCTCGATGAGCGTCCCGAATGCCAAGAATTGAAACTCGTGGACGGGGAGCTCACGTTGTTCGCACGCGCATAGGAGAAGACTATTAAAACCGCCCCCAGCCGGCACCGATGCGTATGCGTTTAACCGCGAAGCGGGCTTAACCGGCGCTCTATCGCACCCATTAGTTGAGCGGCGATATCAAGCCCATAAAGCGCATCGATCTCGCGGATGCAGGTCGGACTCGTCACGTTGATCTCGGTAAGATAATCGCCGATGACATCGAGGCCGAC
>JBOIDL010000187.1:0-7612 GCA_050740435.1 Gammaproteobacteria bacterium | reverse complement strand
TCATCGACGACCCGCGGGTGACCTTGCGCTTGCGAGACCTCCTTGCGGCCATCAGCTGCCTTGATGAACTCATCCGAAACCACTGCCTCTCAGAGTAAAATTCGTGGGGATCTCACAGGGTCGGACCGGGTCCGACCACTTTCCGATTCTGATCGAGCTCGCGTTCGAGCCGAGTCGCAGCAAGCAGCAGGAGGGGCTGGATGCCGACGCCGATGACCACGTATGGGCCGAGGAAAAGGCCGACGCCGAAAACGCCGACGAGGACGACGTGCACGCTCCCGGCCGATGAGTCGAAGTACCGCCGCCCATCAGCGCGAGAAACTCGAAAGCCAGGCACAGGACGTCGCCTGCTTGGGCCCCGAGGATACCAGGGCCCGGGACGGGCCCGCTCTGAAGCGTCCATCCCTGGACTGGCCGGCAGCGCCAGGCTAGGGAGAGGCCTGTTTGGCGCGCCGCGCGAAGTCGGTGTGCAGGTCACGTACTCATTTTGGTCTTCGCACCTAGGGGTAGCCTCGTCTGAGCTGGCCGTTTTACGAATCCCAATGCTTAAGCTCTGCAACGTGCGTTCTGGGGTAGCGGCTCGCCAGCTCTAACCGGGCGATACCTGAGGTATGTAATAGACCCTTCCCATCCCTCAGGCCATATTCAACATGTATCCCCGTCAAACCTCGCTCTTGGTCAGTCCAGCCCACCACGCGGTCACGTGTATATAACAGATACTTGATGCTCATTGATCGACTCCTTTTTTGATAGCGACCTCGGATAGGGGAAGCCTGTTTTTGGTCTTGCCGTCTCAGGCGCTTCTAATTTCCAGCCCACACCCATCTTTTACCCGCCTCCTGCGCCTCCCTCTCCGTGGTATAAACCAGGGGGGAGAAGTTGAACGAAATTCCATCCCGCACCACCACGCGCTGTAACTCCCAGCCTTCAGGAGGAGGGTGGGTATCCAATCGGCTGACCTGATACTGCCTGTGATTATGGTTCTGCCTATTCACGGTTATCTCCTTTCTGCTACCTGATAGTCTATCTGGTTTCTTGTACCTTTGATATGGGACGTTGAGGGACTAGAATTGCTACATGCAATCAACGGAGTCGTTTCACGCCACACATTATTGGCACCGCCTCGCCGATGGGCGCGTCCAATGCGACGTATGCCCGCGCGCGTGCAAGCTGCACGAAGGCCAGGAGGGGATGTGCTTCGTGCGCGCGAACCGCGGCGCAGCGGTGGTGTTGACCACCTACGGGCGTTCTAGCGGTTACTGTGTGGACCCGATCGAAAAGAAACCGCTCAATCATTTCTTACCCGGCACCCCGATCCTCTCCTTCGGCACCGCGGGCTGTAATCTCGCCTGCAAGTTCTGCCAGAACTGGGACATCAGCAAGTCGCGGGAGACGGACACGCTGGCCGACCAGGCGGCCCCCGATCGGATCGCCCGCGCCGCCAAAGCCCTCGGGTGCGCGAGCGTCGCTTACACGTATAACGACCCTGTGATTTTTTTAGAATACGCTATCGATGTCGCGCATGCGTGCCGGGAATACGGAATCAAATCGGTCGCGGTGACCGCCGGATATGTCTGTCCGGAGCCGCGCGCCGAGCTGTACCGCTACATGGATGCCGCCAATGTGGACCTCAAGGGCTTCACGGAGCGATTTTATTGGAAGATCTGTGGCGGCCACTTGCAACCGGTGCTCGACACGCTCACATACCTCAAGCACGAGACCCGGGTTTGGTTTGAGATCACGACGCTCTTGATCCCCGGCGAAAACGACTCCGAGCAAGAGATCGACGCGATGACCCGCTGGGTGGTCGAGAACCTCGGCCCCGAGGTGCCGATGCACTTCACCGCTTTCCATCCCGACTGGAAGATGATGGATAAGGCACACACCCCGCCCGCCACGCTCACCCGGGCGCGCGACATCGCGCTACGCAACGGCGTCCGCTATCCCTATACCGGCAACGTGCATGATAAGACCGGCGGCAGCACCTACTGCCACCGGTGCGGGACGACGCTCATCGGGCGCGACTGGTACACGCTCAGCGATTGGAACCTTGGCACCGGCGGGCGCTGTGCCGCCTGCGGTATGCCGTGCCCGGGTGTCTTCGAGCCGCGGCCGGGGCGTTGGGGCGCGCGGCGCCTGCCCGTGCGCCTCGGGAACTTCGCGGCTTGACGCGCAGCCGAAAACCCGTTTGCGCCGCTGACACGGGTATCGCGGAACGTTCGCTATTCCGTATCCAAGATAATTTCTGTATATTATAGCGGGGCATGCCCCATCTGTTCGCTGCCAGATGCTAGTGCCTTAAGAAAGTCGAGCCGATAAAAACCGGAAAATAGCGGTTTTCGTCGTCGTTTAACCTAAACTATAACGAACCCGAAGGAGGAACGATTATGGGCGATGCTGGAATGTGGGTATTATTAGCTATGTCCGTTGTGTGCTTTGCCGCGTTAATCGCGACCAATAAACCAGGAGATAGCGCCCCCAAAGACTAGATAGCACCAAAAAGCAGAGGGTTGGCGACAACCCTCTGCTACCTACTATCGACCGACGCATGGCTGGCGCTCGTCGGCCGCATGTCATCTTACACCGCATTAAACCTGATCCCCCGAGGGACGTCTGCTAAGAGAAAACACCCAGCGGCCATCCATATGGGCCCGCGCTGGTGAGCTTCCGGGATGCCTTTACGTACCGGCTGCGCTTAGGACCGTCACTAAGTAGGGCCTTTCGCATACCGCCCTGAGGGGGTGCGACAATTTGTCGCATGTCCGCCCACCCCGAGTACCGCTACACTACGAATCGGAAATAAAACTCGGATCACGAAGAACCATTCCATGTGGCGACATCGATCCCTTATACAATCGTTTACCTTTCTCGGCTTAGCATTTTATGCACTTGCCCCGCACGCCGATCATCTCTCCGGAGGTTTTGGTATCGAGCAGACGGCTCCCATCAATACCGAAAGCGCCGTTCCGTTGCGCCAAGGTGGATGGACCGTGGGGGTGCGTACCGAATATGTCAACAATGATACCTTTTCCGATGCCGAGCTGATTAACCTGCGCGGAAGGGGGATCGACCGCGATGGCGAGGCGGATGAAGACTTGCACAGCATAGAATCTATCTTGGGCGTCTCCTTGCGGGCCGCTTATGGGGTGACGGACAACCTGAGCTTAGGCTTCCGGCTGCCTTTTATGAGGCGCAACAATATCCGTGAGCCGGAAGAGGGGCACGCGCATGCCCCCGATCCCATCGTCGTGCATAACATCATCGAACACGGAGACACTGTGGGCATCGGCGATACCACCTTTTTCGGCCTCTACCGCTTTTACCGCGATGCGAATAATGACGTCGCGGCCCTGTTCGGCGTCAAAACGCCGACCGGTGAAACGGACGAGGACGGCTTCGAGGACGAGCATTTCGCGGTGCGCTACCGCACCAATGTGTTCCCGAGCGGACACGAAGAAGATCATCATCACGAAGGCCGGCGCCTCGAGACACACCAGCAACCCGGCTCGGGATCCTGGGATGGGATCCTTGGCCTCGCTTACAGCCGGCCGATGGGCCCGGTAAATTTTGACTCGAGTATTCTCTATGCGGTGGTCAGCGAAGGCTCGCAAGATACAGACCTCGGCGATGCCTTCAATTACAACTTCGCCGTGTCGCATCCGACCCAGCGTTTCGTCCCCTGCCAACCCTGCTCCTGGAATCTGGTGCTGGAACTCAACGGCGAATGGCGGGACCAAGAAGCGAGAGGGGGCGAGGAGATCGGCAACTCCGGGGGTCACGTGCTGTATCTGGCGCCTGGGATCCGTTTCATCGGCCCCGCGGGCTGGAACGTGGCGGTATCGGCAGGGTATCCCGTCGTCAATGATCTTAATGGCGATCAGTCTGAGCCGGATTACCGGCTCGTCGGCACAGTGAATTTCAACTTTTAACCGCGTGCGCCTATGCGACGGTCGTCGATCTCTCATCCACATCATGCGCCCCGGGGTCCGCGGCGCTGTGGTCATCGGGCACGGGCAATCGCGGGACTGGCGTTTTTAACCGTCGCGCTCGCGGGATGCGCCACGTTACCCACGGGCGCTAGCGCGACAGCGGATGTTTCCGGGCTGGTCGCCTCGGTCACCTTCGCGCCCGACGGGCGCTTGTGGCGCGCGCGCGCCGAGGCCGACCGGATCGTTGTGGATCATTCCGGCGATTTAGGAGTGAGCTTTAGCACTCCGGTCGCCGTGAATGTGACGTCGCAGCGGATCCAGGCCCTGCCGGAAGATCGGCCGGCTATCGCGGTTGACCCATCCGGGAGGGTCGGAGTGGTTTATTATGCCGAAGAGTCCCGTGGCGGGGTGGTCCCTTATTTCAGCTATTCCGTGGATAGGGGCCGGCACTTCGGTGCTCCACGCCCGTTGAGCACCCCGGGAGCCGATGTCGAACACTCGATGGTTAAACTCGCGGTCAGCGGCAGCGGGGACGTCCACCTGTTCTGGTATGAAACGCGTGGTCATGGCGGGGGAACGTCGCTCTTCTACACGGCCGCGGATCGGCTCGATGGTTTGTCGGCTCCGGAGCGGCAGATCGCCGGCGCGATGTGCGAATGCTGCCGCTTCGCCCTGGATTTTGATCAGCGAGGGCGGCCCGTGCTATTAGCGCGGGTGATCTTCCCTGACGGCATCCGCGACCATGCGTTGTTGACGGTCGAACCGATGTCGTCTCACCGTGTGACGGACGATGGCTGGCGAATAGATGCGTGTCCGAAACACGGTCCCGCCCTTTCAATAACCGAGGACGGTCGCTACCACATCGCCTGGTTTACTCAGGGCGACAAGCGGCAAGGTCTGTTCTACTCTCACTCCGATAACGGCGGGCAAGACTTCTCGCCGCCGCTCGGATTCGGCAAACCGGACTTGCTCGCCGAACATGCGGATGTGCTCGCCCTCGGCAACCGCGTCGTCCTCGCATGGAAGGAGTTCGATGGGCACACGACGCGTCTCCTCGCTATGCAGTCCCAAGATCGCGGGACGCGATGGTCCGGGGCGACCGTCATCGGGGAATCCAACGCCGAATCCGACCATCCGGATCTCATCACCAATGGACAGCGTATCTTCGTGTCTTGGAGCGCCCTCGATCACGGCTATAAATTTGTCCCGATACTGTAAAATTGGAATATGCGACGCCTTCGATCTCTCCCCCGGCACGGTTGCGGACTCATTTTGGGCGCCTTCCTTGGTCTTTGGGCGGGTGCAGCCACGGCCCAGGACTGTCACCGCTTTGTCCCCGGCAGCTTGTCGCAGATCCTCGCCGCGCGGCAGGGTAAACCGCTGGTACTCGTACTTTGGTCTACTGACTGCTCGGCGTGTGTCTCGGAATTGGGCCTCCTCGCCCGCAGTGTTCAGGAGCACCCCGGCATGGATCTCGTGTTTGTGGCCACCGACGACGCCGCGCGCGCCGAAGAAGCGCAGCGCTTACTCTCCCGCCACGGATTAGGGGATCGCGAGTCTTGGATTTTTGCCGACACGAATCCGCAGCGCCTTCGTTACGAGATCGATCCGCGCTGGTACGGTGAGTTGCCGCGCAGTTATTTCTACGATCACACTCATCGACGCGTGCCTGTGAGCGGGAAGTTGCAGCAACAGCAGTTAAAGCGCTGGGCGGAATTGATACGAGCTCAGCCCGCGTCCGAGTCCTCTGCGAAACCGCCGCGCGATTCTTGATGAGGCTCTAAGAGTTTGTGAAAAAACCGTCACGAGCGAAGGGAGGTCGCGTTCCGCCGGAGCGAAGGAACCGGAGTGTATGTTGAAATACATGAGGATTCCGAGCACCGCCGGAACGCGAGATCCCAAGCGCAGTAGGGTATTTCACAAACTCAAAGTCCGGCCGGACAGCAATTGCCCATGGCGGAAACAGCCGACGATATGGTCGTTGACCATGCCCGTCGCCTGCATATGCGCATAACAGATGGTCGAGCCCGCGAACTTGAACCCTCGTTGGATGAGATCCTTGCTGAGCGCATCGGACTGAGCAGTGCGGGCGGGAAGCTCGGTGATGCTGCGCCAGTGATTGTCCTTAGGCGTGCCGTCCACGAAGCCCCAAATATACGCATCAAAGCTCCCGAACTCGTTTTGAACGCGCAAAAACGCCCGCGCGTTGTTGATTGCGCCTTCGATCTTGCGCCGGTTGCGGATAATGCCGGAGTTTTCGAGCAACCGGGCGATCTTATGCGCGTCGTAGTTGGCCACGGTAGCGGGATCGAAGTTATCGAAGGCGACGCGGTAATTCTCGCGTTTTCTTAGAACCGTGAGCCAGCTCAGGCCCGCTTGGGCGCCTTCGAGCACCAGAAACTCGAATAGTCTACGGTCCTCATGCACCGGCACGCCCCACTCGGTATCGTGATAACCGATGGTCAAGGCATCCGACAGCGCCCAGGGGCAGCGTACGGGCGCGCGGTGCCTGCCGTTCGTGATCTCCGTCATTCGCGTGTTAGCACCCCACGCCTTGCCTCGCCGACCTCCGTGCATAGCACGTTTTGTCCTTGTTCGCTCGCAAGAGGTTAGCAGGCACCGATTCAGGAGATCAAGCGGCTTCCGCGGCGCCCAGCCCAGGGACCGCTTGCTAAAGGGATTTTCACGCTGGAACGGTGATGATGAATCGAGAATGATGCAGAATGGTAGAAGGGTGATGGGCAAAATGAGCATCGAGCTTGGTATCGTGATGGACCCGATCGCGGCGATCGACATCAAGAAAGACAGTAGCTTCGCCATGCTGCTCGCGGCGCAAGCGCGCGGCTGGCCACTCTATTACATGGAGCTGCCGGATTTGTTTCTTGACAACGGCCGGGCCTTCGCGCGCATGCGGGAACTGGCGGTCGAGGACCGTCGCGATCATTGGTATCGGTTTGTCCATGAGCAAACGCGGCCGGTTTCGGATCTGGATGTCGTGCTCATGCGCAAAGACCCGCCCTTTAACATGGAGTATATTTATGCGACCTATCTCTTGGAGCTTGCCGAAGCCGCCGGCGTCCTGGTTGTAAACGCACCCCGTAGCCTTCGGGACGCGAACGAAAAGGTCTTTACTTCCCGGTTTCCGCAATGCTGTCCGCCGAGCCTCGTGACCAGGAGCCGGACGCGCATTAAGGCGTTCTTGGAGGTACACGGCGATATCATCTTGAAGCCCCTGGACGGCATGGGGGGCGTTTCTATCTTTCGCCTGCGCGGGGGCGACCCGAACACCAACGTCATCATCGAGACTTTGACCGGCCACGGCAGCCAGTTCGCGATGGCGCAGCGCTTCGTCCCGGAAATCATAGCGGGGGATAAGCGCATCCTGCTGATCGACGGCGAACCCGTACCCTTTGCCTTGGCTCGTGTCCCGGCCCCCGGCGAGACCCGCGGAAACCTGGCCGTCGGTGGCATGAGCAAAGGCGTGGCGCTAAACGCGCGCGATTACTGGATATGCAGTCAAGTGCGGGGCGTGTTGTGCGAGAAGGGACTCGTGTTCGTCGGCCTCGATGTCATCGGCGATTATCTTACCGAGATCAACGTGACGAGTCCGACCTGCATCCGCGAGATCGATGCGCTTTATGGGCTTGATATCGCCGCTCAACTAATGGGTGCGATAGAGCGCC
>JBOIDL010000186.1:0-7706 GCA_050740435.1 Gammaproteobacteria bacterium | reverse complement strand
GTGGCGGTGCAGGATAGCGGTGATGGTGCTGGGGGCCGGTACTCCCCGATGACCGAGATCACGCAGCCGCCGCTGGAGCTTCCGCCCGCCCCAGGCCGGATGCCTCTCCCTCAGCGCCACCACCGCCTGCCTTGCTTCGAAATCTCGAACCCGAAAACTCATGGCCGGGCCCAAATAAACAGACCCAGATTATCATGCGATCATTGCCGGACCGTCTTTCCACTGACCCACAAATTCTGCGGAAGAGCTGAAATTCTGTCCCCGCGGCTCTTGGCCTTTGAAGTCCTTTGGCATAGCTCTTTTCGCGTTTGTGATTGGTTTTTGTAACTATAGCCCTTTTTTCCCTGGCAGCCACGCCACAATCCGTGGCGGCCCGCCGCTGGCACGGGCAATCTTTATCGGTAGGGAATAATAGGCGACAGATCATTATTATAGTCATTTCCACCGGTATGCTAAGCTTTGCCCTGACTCGATGAGTCTTGATGAGGTGAGAAGGATGGGTGTCGTTTATGCCGATGTAAGACTAGGGAATGACGCACGCCCCGATCTTGAGGAAGTCAATGCGTCGGCCCTTGTTGACACGGGTGCATTGCACTTGTGCATACCTGAACATGTGGCTTTACAACTGCAACTGTCTCCACGGCGATACCCTCGTCGCTCACCTCGAAGAGGGGCGGCTCGTATTGGAGAAACCGGAGACGATCAAGCGTCGCCTGAAGGCTCAGTTTGCCCGCCTGCCGAAAGGCAAGAGCCTCGCGGAGGAATTACTCGCCGAGCGCCGCGATGAAGCGAAACGGGAATCCGAGGTAACCTAACTATTCAACTCCAACAACCGAGGCCCCGGTATCCCCTAGAGCACTCCGTATTAACCGCTGCAATCGATGCCAGTGTGAACCCTGCCAGTAAACCCGATGACATGCGCGGCAGACCCAAAACTCTTTATGACGGTAAACGATTTCGGGCGCGAGCACGGCACGCAAAGATTGTTTGCCGATTGGTTCCAACAACTGATTACAAACACTGCATCGAGTGAAGGGACGAATAGCACGGGCGAGGTCCAAGCGCCTCGTAATCTCTTCTAATTGCTTGCTCGGCAGAGGTGCGCGGACGTAGCAACCGTGGGTAATAGCACGGCGCATGAGTAGATCCCGGTCTCGCGTAAGAACTATGCGACGCTGCGCGAGCGAGATCTGTGCAATTTCGTCATCGCGAAAATCATTTCGGTATAGGGTATCGAAGCCCAAGAAACGTAGGTATCTCGCCAAGGCACCAAGGTGTGCATCAGCGATGAATTGTATTTTCCGGAGCGTCCGATCCCGTACGCGCACGAGCGGCATGACGTCCAGCGACTCGAACTGAGGGTAAACACTGATCCGATCACCGTCGTGGAGAGGGTAGCAAAAATCCACCGATTCGCCGTTAGCTATGATTAGCTCTACTTCCGTGTGCGGGACGCCGAGTGCCTCGATTGCGTGTTTGACAGTAGCCCGCTCAGCGTAGGTATGACGAAACGGGCGCTTTCGCTGCTCGGGCCGGAGAAAGTCGTTCAATTCCTCGTAAAACCGAAATTCAACGATAGCCATAAGCGCAATTTGCCGCTTTCACTCGGTAGCTGGATCGTGTTTCGATCGATGCGGTTCGTTCCTCACCGCATCCTACGCGCTGCAGAGCGAGTACTGCTCTCGCGTGTCGGCTTGAGCGCGTTAGGCATCGCTGAGCATTTTGATAATGTGTTTTGCAAGTGCCTCCTTGATTTCACGATGCCTTGGCACCGGCTGTGAGATGTGAGTCCGAGGATTCTGATACCAGTCGTGCTTGCCTCCATGACGGATAAGCATACAACCCATGTTTTCGATCTTCTTGATCAGGTCTATCCGCTTCACGCTATATCAAGCTCTGCCACTCTACGTACCTTCGGTAGGGTACCGCTGGTCAACTCCTTGTAAAGATCGGCAAGATGTTCTCGGAGGTCGTCTTCCGTTTTTCCTTGCGTCCAATAATCTGGAAATTCGTCAAGGTATCCTAACCAGGTGTCGTCATCTTTCCAGTAAACATACTTTTGTTTGATCATTATTCGTAAACTCCGTGAAAGATAGATTCCGCCGCACCGCGGATTTTACTCATGGTTGCGAGGCGATCAACTGCTGCGCCGAGCAGTGGCTTCGCTCGCGGTCTTGGTCGCGTTCCCGAGCCGCCTTGAGCGCACGCGCGTACCACTCGAGCTCGTCGAGGAACCTCACGATGCGCCGTTCGTAGCGCTCGTCGATCGGTGAGCCGTCCTCCCGGAACGCGTCCTGGACCTTTGGAATCGGAAAGATCGAGGGAATGCTCGACATTCCGAGCTCGCCGAGCAGCGCACGCAGCGCGATCGCGGCCCGAACGCCTCCGAAGGCTCCGGCCGAGTAACAGACGATGGCGCTCGGCTTGTAAAAGTACTCCTCGAGGAAGTGATCGAGGAGGTTGGCAAGCGCGGGCGGAATGGTGTGGTTGTACTCGCCCGAAACGACCACGTAGCCGTCCGCCGCCTTCACACGACAGGCTAACCGCTCGAGCGGTTCCGGCGCGCCTCCCGGGGGATATTCCTTGTACATCTTGTCGAGGAGCGGCAGCCGGAACTCGAGCGGATCGATAAGAAAAACCTCGTGCCCGCGTTCCCGGCACTGGTTGGCGACGAAGCGTGCGGCCTTGATCCCTTGGCGGGTCGAGCGGACGGATCCATAGAAGACGAGCAGGTGCAGTTTCATGGGTTTGTTTCTCCGGAGAGTTAGCCTTGTTTATCTGAACAGCATCCCTGCCGGGTTCAACCGGCCTTGGGCTGGAGCGGCGGTCTGAAGTAGAACTGGAGCGGCCGAATCCCCGATCATTCGATCACCCGCGTCTGCCCGTGCCGCAGGACGAAAAACTCCTCCTCTGCCACACCTCGGGCCAGCCGTGCCGCGGCAAGATCGCGCAGCGGCTGGTCCAGGGGCTCGGGCGTCAGGCCCTCGAAGGTCCCCCAATGGATGCCGAGCGAGCGGCGCGCGCCGATCTCGCCGTGGATGCGCACCGCTTCCTCCGGATTGATGTGGTTTTGGCGCATGAACCAACGCGGCTCGTAGTGGCCGATGGCGATGGCGGCGAGGTCGAACGGGCCGAGCCGGCGGCCGACCTCGGGAAAATCCTGCGAGTAGGCGGTATCGCCGGAGAAGAAGAAACGGAAGCCCGCGCGCTCCGCGGCCCAGCCGCCCCAGAGATTGCTGTTGCCGTCCCAGGGGGTGCGCGCGCTCCAGTGGTGTACCGGCACCAGCGTCAGCGTCACGCCCGCCACCGCGAGGCTCTCCCACCAGTCGAGCGCCACGACGTTCGCCGCGCGCAGTCGGCTACGGAACCAGCGCTCCAGCCCTAGCGGCACGGCGAAGCTGGGCGATCCGCCGCGCTGGCGCGAAAGCGCTCGCACGCTCGGCAGGTCCAGGTGGTCGTAGTGGTTGTGGGAGATGAGCACCAGATCGATGGGCGGCAGATCGCGGAGCGCGATGCCGGGCGGCTGGTGGCGCCGCGGGCCGGTGAAGGGCAGCGGCGAGGCGCGCCGCGAGAACATCGGATCGGTGATGAGATTGCGCCCGCCTGTTTGCACCAGCACGGTGGAATGGCCGATCCAGGTGACCGTGTGCCGCGTGCGGTTGGCCTGTAGCAGCGCCAGATCCGGCGCCACCGGCGAGAGGTCGACCCGCGGCGCGTCGGCCGGCGCCTTCACTGCGAGGTCGCGGTGCAGGCGCGCCAACTCCTCTTGGGTGGGCGGGAGCGCGGGATGATTGTTACGGAAGCCGACCGGCGTGTGATGGCGCTTCGCCACATCGAAGTACGGGTTGTGCGGCTTCGGTCCCGGCAGCATGCGCACCAGACGCAATACCGACCAGTGGTTCATGAGCCGCCCCGCTGGCGACGGCGCTCCGGCCTGGGTGCTGTGCTGTAAGGAGTCTGCATGGTTATTCGGCGATGATTTTTACTAGCACGCGCTTCTTGCGGCGACCATCGAACTCCCCGTAAAAAATCTGTTCCCAGGGGCCCAGATCGAGCCGGCCGCTCGTTGCCGCTGTTCGTTTTGGGTACGGCGATAGTATACGTCTATCCGAGGTCGGCCCGCATCGCGGTCCCGGTGATTCTGCTCGGCTCGGGTCTCGGCGTGTGGCTGTTTGGGCGCCCCAGCTACCACATCGGCGCCAGCGGCCTGGCGCACGGGCTGATGGTTTTTCTCTTCGCCCTCGGCGTGCTGCGCTGGGACAGACCGGCGATGGCGCTGTCGATGTTGGTGTTTTTCTTCTATGGCGGCATGGTCTGGGGGATCTTCCCGCAGGAGCCGGGGGTTTCGTTCGAATCGCATTTTTTTGGCGCCGTGACCGGGCTTGCGTTGGCCTTTCTACTCCGACACCATGATCCCGCGCCGCCCGAGAAAAAGTACGACTGGGAGGACAAAAGAAGACGATGCCGTGATCGGCGATCAGTGGCGGGAACCGTAGTTTAACTAGGCCGCTCCCTGGAAAAGTCATCGAGGAGTCCGCGCCTCCCTACCGACAACCAGGCCTATCCTGTTGGTCGACCGAGTTATGCGGGTGAGATCAGCCTTTCGATCCAAGCCGCCGTGGCATCCAGAATTTCAGCCCTAACTTGCGAATCCTTGCGTCCGGTGCGCGCGGGCACATGAAACGAATGATCGGCGTCGGCAAACAGCTTGAGGGTTGCACGCGCTCCGAGCTGTTTGAGAAGCGGCTCTAGCAGCTGCAGGTCGGCGAGCGCATCACGGCTGCCCTGCAGGAACAGCATCGGGATTTGCACATCGAAGAGGTGTTTACCGCGCTCCTCCGACGGCCGCCCCGGCGGATGGAGCGGCAATCCCAAAAACACCAGACCGCGGACTTCGGGCAACGGCGCCTCTGCGTGCGCCTGCGAAGTCATGCGCCCGCCATAGGATTTGCCGCCCGCGAACAGCGCGAGCCCGGGAGCCAGGCCAGAGGCTTCCGCGACTGCTGCGCGGACGGTGGCCTGGGCAAGCCTCGGCGGGTCCGGCCGCTTCGATCCACGCTCCATGTAGGGAAACTGATAGCGCAGCGTGGCGATGCCGCGCTCCGCAAGTCCGTCCGCGACCGATGACATGAACGGGTGCGCCATACCGGCCCCCGCGCCGTGCGCCAGCACGTAGCAGGCGCGCGCGTTCTGCGGTGCTTGTAGCAAACCGGAGACGCGCTGGGTATCGTCAACGGTGATCGACACGGGCAGCGGACCGAGCGACTTAGCGATGTAGGTCGTCATCCGAGGCTCGATCCGAACCGCATCAGCGTCTGCGCATATCCCGGCGCCGTTGTTTCGTGCATGAAGTACACGTAAGTTTCGCGCCAAGCGGTGGCCGCGAGCCGGTCCGTCCACTGCTTTAGATCGGCGTCTGAGTAGGTTTCGAGCCGAAGCCGGAGGTAGCCCCAAGGAGCGGTTTCCATCAGAGGCGGCGGCTCGTTGCCTTCGCGTTCGGAGAGCACCAGCGCCGAGCCGGCGCCTTTCAGCGCGTCGTAGACATCGTCGGCGAACCAGCTCTCGTTGCGGAACTCGAACGCGGCGCAGTGCTCCTTCGGCAGCAAGCCAAGAAACGCCGTGAGGCGTGGCAGGTCCTTCTTCAGGAACGGCGGCAGCTGGAACAGCACCGGGCCGCGCTTGGTGCCGAGGGCCGCGAGGTTCTTGTAGAGATAGGCGACGGAGTCGGCCGTCTCGTCCGCCTTGAGCCGCGCCATGTGGGTGATGCGCCGTGACGCCTTGATCGCAAAGCGGAAGTCTTCCGGCGTGGAGCTTGCCCAGTTCTCGAGCACGTCCTTCTTCGGCATGCGATAGAAAGTGTTGTTGATCTCCACCGTCGGCAGTCGTTCGGCGTAATACGCCAGCATGGCGTCCGGCTTGATGTCCTCGGGATAGAAGTCACCCTTCCACTCCTTGTAGGAGTAGCCGCTAGCACCCGCGAATATGTTTGAGGCTGTCATGTGTGCGACCCCTAACGTTAGAGACCAGCGAATAGGAGCCCGAATACCGCCAAAGAGGTGATCACGACCTTTGCCCTTTAGTCAGTGCCAAGCTGCGCTTCAGCACGGTGCGTCCCCAGACCCGCTCTAACACGACGGCGATCGAGCTAAACTGGAGCTGATAGTCAAGATAACCCCAGGCACGACGAGCAATAAAATGCCGAGGGAGATCACCACCATCTGCAACAGGCCTGTCAGGAATACGTGGAGCTACAAACGGCCCTTGAAGAGCTTGGCGTAGGCAGCACCGCATGATTTTAGCGGATTCGATGCCGCTCATCGAGGACGCTGCGAAACGCAACGCGAACCGCCCTTGGCGAAGGTTGATAGAGCGTTGGTCCGGTGACGCCGCGGGGGAAGCGCGCGACTCTAGCGAGATCACCGACTGGCACCTTTCGGGACGCGCCGCCAGAATAGGTAACTAGAAGCGAGTTGCTTTTTTCTTATAATGCGATAATCATAGAACTAATCACCAACAGCCGTTGCCCGACTTGCCGCTCTAGCCCAGGGATCCCGCCTCGCGATCTTGCGCGCGCTGGTGCAGGCCGGCACGGAGGGGCTTTGCGCGGGAGACATCGGTGCCAAGCTGAAAGTCGCACCAGCGACGCTCTCGTTCCATTTGAAGGAGTTGACTCATGCCGGGTTAATCAGGTCGCGCCAAGAGAGCCGGTTCATCTACTACGCAGCGGACTTCAAGGCGATGAACGACCTTCTGTCGTATCTCACAGAAAACTGCTGCGCCGGGCAATCCTGTGAAATCGAATCCGCCGTCTGTGCTACGGAGCAATAGTCATGAAACGTTTTCACGTCCACGTTTCCGTCCGTGACGTCAGTGAAAGCATCCGGTTCTACTCGAAGCTTTTCGGGACGCCCCCGACCGTCCAGAAGGACGACTACGCGAAATGGATGATCGAGGATCCGCGGATCGCGATTTCAAAACGGGGCCATAACCTCGGACTGAATCATCTGGGATTCCAGGTGGACTCAGTCTGCACGAGCAAGCGGCGAATGCCGACATCTCTACCGTTCATGAGGCCGCAGCGGCCTGCTGCTACGCCAAGTCCGACAAGTACTGGATACAGGACCCGCAGGGAATCGCTTGGGAGACGTTCCACACACTTGGCGGGATCCCTGTTTATGGCCAAGACAATGGGGCTATCGCGCCACCGAGCGAAGGCGCCTGCTGCGTTCCACTCGCCAAGCAGCCGAAGGACGAAATTACTGCCGCTTGCTGTGTCCCGAACGCAAAAGCGCCGGACAGCACGGCAGCCTGCTGTGGATGAACACGGTGAAGGACCAACCGTACAACGTGTTGTTCATTTGTTCAGGCAATTCGGCACGCAGCGTGATGGCGGAAGCCCTCTTGAACAACTTGGGGACAGGACGGTTTCGAGCCTATAGCGGGGGCAGCTTTCCCGCAGGGCAGACAAATCCGTTCGCGCTTGATCTGCTGTCCAGCAAAGGCTTCCCCACAAGTGAGCTGCGCAGCAAGAGCTGGGACGAATTTGCTGCCAAGGATGCCCCGCAGATGGATTTCATTTGGGTGAAGATCTTTTATAACGACTATAGATCAATAGGTTAGAGCATGAAAAGCTTGGAAGAGAGGGCGCTCCGTGGTAGGTATGGGTTTCGGAAAGTCATACGTCCCACATAGGAGGCCCTCTCATG
>JBOIDL010000185.1:0-7829 GCA_050740435.1 Gammaproteobacteria bacterium | reverse complement strand
GACGCGCGCCGACCATGGCCACCACCCGATCCCGCTCTGGGGAGCGCTGCGGGGCGATGAGCCTCTCCAGACCGATCTTCCGTAGCGTGCCGAGCACCGCGTTGACATGCCCATGGGGACGATCTCGGCCACGTACCATAGCGCACATCCATTATCATGTCGCCACATTATTACATATAAACATGGGTACATCTTGAGGCGCGAAAAGGCATCTTTGTCCACCTAATCAAATAGATAGAGAGAAACGTGGAAAGAAGATCGGGCTAACCGTGGCTTACCACCCGACAGACCGAAAGCCGGCCGAGAAAGTGAAAGTGTGGTTCGACGAGGAAGCGGATTACCTCGAAGTCCGGTAGCGGCCAGGTGATCGCCCCTAAATCCGGCACGCTCAAACCCAACGACGCGCACTGGCCGAAAGGCTAGGAGCTTCGGCGCCGGCTGCGCTGCAGGCCATCGGCCCGGTGGATCTTTTCTCCGCCCGCAAAACCGCGATCTTCTGCTCTGCGCGCACGCCCGGCGATGCCATCCTGCACGCCCACGATACCGCCCGGCAGTTACGCGACGAGGCATTATCGTCATCAGCGGATTCCACTCGCCGATTGAGAAGGACTGCCTGCGCGTCCTCCTGCGTGGCACGCAACCGATCATCGTCTGCCCTGCCCGCGCCATTGAGGGAATGCGCATCCCGCCCGAATGCCGCGCCGCCTTCGAGGCGGGTCGGATACTCTTCCTCTCCCCGTTCACCGAGCAGCCAAAGCGCGTCACCAAGGAATCGGCGCTGCGCCGCAACGATCTCGTCGCGGCCCTGGTCGACGAAGTATTCATCGCCCACATCACACCCGGCGGCCAGACGGAAGATCTAGCGCGGATGCTCAAGGGATGGCGGCTATAGGGCTTTGCTCCTCCGAAAGAGCTTCACTCCTGACTTACCGCGTTTTGGCACGTCCATCAGAAATCCACGGCGGCGGCGTCGAAGACCGGCCCATCGACGCAGACGCGCTTCATTGCCGGGCCGTTGGCTGTGTTGATGCGAACGTTACAGCCTGCGCAGCCGCCGACGGCGCAGGCCATGTACTCCTCGAGCGATACCTGGCAAGGAAGCTGATACTCCCGGACCAGCACGATCACGGAACGCAACATCGCGGTCGGTCCGCAGGCGAAGACCTCGACGTCCGCGCGCTGGCTGGCATCGAGAGCCTCGAGCCAATA
The DNA here is from genome assembly GCA_050740435.1 of Gammaproteobacteria bacterium. Lineage (GTDB taxonomy): Bacteria > Pseudomonadota > Gammaproteobacteria > JACCXJ01 > JACCXJ01 > USCg-Taylor. The sequence goes on along the minus strand of JBOIDL010000185.1, from coordinate 6,620 downwards.
GCGGGCCAGATCGGTGACATAGCCCTCGAAGCAACCGGGCAGGCTTTTCAGGCTCGCCAAGCGGCTCGGGAAACCCCAATCTTCCATGAGCGGCATCGCCGCGATCACCTCCGCCGGTATTCCCGGAACCAGGAACTGGGACGGACGCGGCCGGAACGGAAACGGGACCTCGGATCCCATGAGGACGAGCGGTTTGAGGCGAGCCCCTTGACCCTTCATGTGCTCGCTCAAGAAAATCATGGGCGGGATCCCGATGCCCCCTCCGATCAGCAGCGGCCGCGGGCGATAGCCGCTTAACTTGAACGGAACACCGATCGGGCCCACGAGATTCAGGACATCGCCCGGGCGCTTCTTCGCCAGCAGCTCGGTCCCAGGGCCGTGGGTCTTGTACAGGATGTCGATCTGTCCCTGGCGCCGCTCGACCCGCATGATGGACATGGGACGCCGCATCAGGATCGCCGCATCACACTGGATGTGAATGAAGTTGCCCGGTTGCGCGCGGGCGGCGGTTTGCGGTGATAAAAGCCTCAATACGTGCTGATCACCCGCGTGCGTCTCGTGGCTAACGACTTCCGCATCTTCGACGAATAGCGTTCCCCGCGCAGCGTTCATCGGCTGGCTTCCGTGTACACCAGCTTTCCTCCGAAGAGAGTGTGCATGACCTTGCCCTTGAAGTCCCACCCCTTGAAGGGCGTATTCTTACCGGCGCTGGCGATGTTCTCTTCGGTCAATGTCCAGTGCGCCTCGGGGTCAAAGATACAAATATCGGCGCCCGCGCCGACGCGCAGCGTTCCGGCATCGATCCCGAGAATACGCGCGGGATAGCAGGTGATCGCGGCCAGCGCTCGAGAAAGGGTCAAAACCTTGTCCTCCACCAAGGCCAATGTCAGGGGCAACAACGACTGGAGCGCCGAAATACCGGGCTCGGTGGCCTCGAACGGGGCATCCTTTGCATCCCGATCATGAGGCTGGTGATCCGAACAGATCGCGCTGATCACGCTGTCCTTGAGCCCCTCGCGGAGGCCATCGCGATCGCGCGGGGATCGCAGCGGCGGACGCACGTGACATCTGCTGTCGTAGTCGCCCACATCGACATCGATCAGATGCAAGTGGTGCGCGCTCACATCCGCGCTGATCCGCAGACCGCGGTCGCCGGCGGCTTTGATGATTTCAACGGAGCGCCGCGCCGATAGGCGGCAGAAGTGGGCGCGCGCGCCCGTTTGTTCGAGCAGCAAGAGATCGCGGCTGAGCGCGATCGTCTCCGCGGTTTCCGGAACCCCCGGTAAACCGAGCCGCGTGCTGATCGGCCCTTCGTGCATTACCCCTTGTGAGAGCCACGGGTCCTGCGGGTGCAGGAACAGGGTTAAATCACAGGTCGCGGCGTATTCCATCGCACGCCGCAGGACCTCGCTATTGGCGATGGGCGCCAAGGCATTGCTCACCCCGGCGCAGCCGATTCTCTTGAGCGCGCGCATCTCGGCCAATTGCTCCGCTTTGAGCCCGCGGGTGAGCGCCCCGAGGCAAACCACGCGTGCGCGGCCGCTTTGCTCGGCGCGCCGGTGAATCAGCTCGGCCACCGCGGGTGTATCGATGACGGGATCGGTGTCCGGAGGACAGCAGAGGGTCGTGATACCCGCCATCGCCGCCGCGCGGGTCTCAGTAGCGATCGTCGCCTTGTGTTCTTCACCGGGCTCCCGAAGCCTGGCACTCAGATCGACCAAACCGGGACACACGATGCGACCGCGCGCATCGATCTCGCGCTCGGCGGCAAACCCCTCGGGTGGATCGCCTATCGCGACGATCCGTCCCGCGGCGACATAGAGATCAAGGATTCCATCGAGATTCTGAGCCGGGTCGAGGATGCGGCCGGCTGTGATCCGCAGCCGCATCTTAGCCGGTCCGGCGCGCCGCGGCCTGACTGCCCATGGCGATCGACATGATCGCCATGCGCACCGCGATCCCGTGGCTCACCTGCTGTAGAATGACCGAATGCGGGCCATCGGCGACCGCGGTGTCGATCTCGACGCCGCGGTTGATCGGTCCCGGGTGCATTACGGTCACGTCGGGTCTCGCCGCGCCAAGCTTTGCGGCGGTCAAGCCGTAGGTCTGAGAATACTCATGGGCGCTCGGTAGCAAGGCCCCCTGCATGCGCTCGTTTTGCAGGCGCAGCATGATCACCACATCCGCACCGCGGAGTCCCGGCTCGAGATCGTAAAACACTCGCACGCCGAGCGCTTCGACGCCAGGGGGGATCAAGGTCTTCGGTCCTACGACGCGAAGCTCCCCCACCCCGAGAATATTCAAGGCGTGGATGTCCGATCGCGCCACGCGCGAGTGCAGGATATCGCCCACGATGGCGACGACCAGACTGGACAGATCGTCCTTGACCCGGCGGATGGTAAAACAATCGAGCACCGCCTGAGTGGGGTGCTCGTGGCAGCCATCACCGGCATTAATCACCCGGACGTGGGGGGCGACATGCGAGGCGATGAGTTGCGCCGCGCCGCTCATCGGGTGGCGCACGACAAACATATCGCAGTGCATCGCCTCGAGCGTGCGCAAGGTGTCGAGAAGCGACTCACCCTTGCGCGTGGCCGAGCTTTGGACGTTGATATTGAGGATGTCGGCCGAGAGCCGCTTGGCCGCCAGCTCAAAGGTCGTACGCGTCCGCGTGCTCGGCTCAAAGAACAGATTCGCAATGGTCTTCCCGCGCAGCAGCGGCAGTTTTTTGATCGCGCGCTCTCCAACACCGGCAAAGGACTGCGCGGCATCGAGGATCGCGATTAGTAAATCACGCGGGAGTCCTTCGATGCTGATAAAGTGTTTAAGGCGGCCTTGCTCATCAATCTGGATCTGATGCGGCTTCATGCGGCTCTTTGGACTACCAGCGATAGCGGGTCCGGGCCAATGAGCTTGACGTGCTGTCCGGTGGGCAGATCCATCGTCGTTGCGGCGACATCGGGTTGAATCGGAAGCTCCCGCCCGCTGCGATCGACCAAGACAACGAGCATCACGCTCGCCGGACGGCCGTAATCGAATATCTCATTTAGCGCCGCCCGAACCGTGCGCCCGGTATAGAGGACGTCATCGACGAGTACAATATGCCGCCCGTCCACATCGAAGGGCAGGGTCGAGGGCCGTACGCTCGGATGCATCCCGATATGGCTGAAGTCATCGCGATAAAACGCGATGTTGATCTCCCCGAGCGGATCCGGCAGGTCCAAGTGGCGGTTCAAATGTTCGGCCACCCAGACCCCGCCCGTATGGATCCCGACCAGCGCGGCCCCGGGCCGAATCCTGGCTTTGAGGTCCACCGCCATTCGGGTGATGAGATCCAGGACTTCAGAATGAGCAATCGCCGTTTTCAACACCTGGGCCCCTCCAGCTCTCCGAGTGCGGTGCGGGATCCGCAAACCACGTCTCCAGAATCACTTGCGCCGCGATCGCATCCACCGGACCGCGCTTCCTCTCCGGCTCCCGGGAACGGGCCTCGTACGACGACAGCCGCTCGTCCACCGTATAAACCGGCAAGCCAAAACGGCCCGCGAGCTGGCCCGCGAACCGCAACGCCGCCGGCGCGAGCGTGTGCTCGCTGCCGTCCATGTTGACGGGCATACCGACCACGATCGCAGCGGGTGTCCAGGCGTCGATCAAGGCGTTAATCGCGGACCAATCCGGCCTGCCGTCCGAGGCGCGTACCGTTGCGAGCGGATTGGCCGTGCGGGTGATGGTCTGTCCCACCGCCACACCGATGCGTTTGGTGCCGAAATCGAAGCCGAGCACGCTGCTCGATGGGGCACTCATGCGTGGCCCGCATCCGGCGCTAGTCGGTCGATATCCACACCGATCAGGGCAGCTGCCGACTCCCAGCGCCGTTCGGGCGCTATTTCAAACAAGATCTGCTGATTGGCGGGGCCGTTCAGCCAGGCGTTTTCCGCCATCTCGCGCTCCAGTTGCCCGGCGCTCCAACCCGCATATCCGAGAGCAACCAACGCTTGCTGCGGCCCGTTGCCGTGGCAGATGGCCTCGAGGATATCCCGAGAGGTCGCGACCCCACACTCATCGCTGACCTTGATCATGGATTCCCAGTGACTGAGCGGTCGATAGATGATAAAACCGCGTTCGCGGTGAACGGGTCCTCCTTGGAACACCGGGAGATCACTGATCTTCGGGTTCGTGGGCACAAGCTCCATTTGTGTGAGCACGTCCCCCAAATTAATGTTAGTTGGCCGATTAATAATGATGCCCATCGCGCCTTCATCGCTGTGGGCGCACACGTAGGTCACGGTCTTATGGAAGTTAGGATCCGCGAGACCGGGCATGGCGATGAGAAGTTGGTTGGTGAGAATGAAAGAGCTCATAGGGCCTAGTATCCGTGAGGGGATCGCAATGTCAAGAGTTATCCTGAAAGCCGTTGGTATCGTCGATAAACGCGATGTAAGATGTTAATATCGTTTACGCTGTGAGCGGACGGCCAATGTGGCTGGCCGATAGAGGCATGGAACCCTGGATCCCTATATTTTGGCTTCTCTATCACCTCGCGGTCATCGCTTATTTTCAACTGCGCTTGCACGGCGAGGAGCGAGAGCGGGAACGAAAACGGCAAGCGCGGCGGGACCGGTTGCTGGCGCTAGGCTTCGGGACTCGGGAGTCCCCGAAACCGCGGGACGAGCGCGACGAGATGGTGATGCTCGCGTGACCGTGTCATCACGGCCTAGGCACTGCACGCGACAAAGCAGATGGGCTGCGGAGTAACTTTTGCAGGGCTTCCTTTACTCTCGCGCCTTGCCGTAGGATTTATGCAGGTAGGTGACGATTCCCGGTACCTCGGCCGGGGGGATAGGCGCCCCCATCACGTCGATCATTTTATTCACGCTTTTCTCCCAGCCCGCGGCATCCAGGATGCCGGCGTTCATCTCGATGTAATCGAGGCTGTGACAGGTCCGGCAATGAGTCTCGATCAGATCCTTTTCCGGGGCGTTTTGCATCTGAATAGAATTCTCCTCGGCGAGCGCTACCGCCGAGAACGCGAATAAGCAGATTAGCCGAAGTGTCATAGTCCACGCAGAGGGTGCAGTAGGTCTATTCTCAGACCACCTTGAAACTGACGCGCTGCACCAGGTTATGATGATAGCCGGCTGGATTCAAGATCAGCTTGCTTCCTTGCGTATCGCCGTTGCGGGTGGTGGCCTTTGCCAGCAGCACGTGGTTGCCTTTCTCTAGCGGCGTAAAACGGAAGGTCCAAGGCCGCCAGGAATATCGGCCGTGATCGCCGCCCAGCTCCGCCGGCGTCCAGCGTCGGCCGTCGTCTTTCGATACCTCGACCTTCTGGATCCCGTGGCCGCCGTCCCAAGCGATTCCTTTCACCTCGATCTGCCGGTGCAACGGGAATTCATCGTGGTCTTTCACGTTCGTAAGCAGCGAATTAACGACCAATTCGGTGACCGGCGTATTGGCTTCACCGGTCTGGGAACTAAACTCGCGCGTCGCAAGGAACGCGCCCTTGGGTACGCGGTAGGCCGTGCTCATCCAGAAGCCATCGTAAGGTTTTGAGCCGACTCTGATCGACACCAGATGCTTGACCCAATAAGTGGCCGTCCAACCGGGGACCACCAGGCGAGCCGGATAGCCGTTCCAATGTGGTAGCGGTTCCCCATTCATCTCGAAGGCGATGATGGTATCCTGGTCCAAGGCCTTCCACAGCGGAAGGCTTTTGATAAAGTCCGGCGTTTTGGCTATCAGCGGCGCATCCGCGCCATCGAAGGCCACTTCCAGGGCGCCGTTCTTGAACCCGACGCGACGCAGCACGTCTCCGAGGCGCACACCGCTCCAACGCGCGTTACCCATCGCGCCGTGACCCCATTGGACGCCCGGCGCGCGCGGCTCGAATAAGCCCCGGCGGTTTCCCGCGCACTGGTTCACGGCCACGATCTCCACGCGCTCGAAGCCGCGCAGCAACGTTTCTAAACTAAACTCCGAGACGTTCTTGACCGCATCGCCCTCGACACGCAACCGCCACGACTTGCTATCGACACGCGGGATGTTCGCGAGATGATAGCGGACAAAAAAAGCGTCATTTGGCGTGAAGACCTCATTGAAGTAATGGACTGGCGTCTCGAAATTCGGCGGCCGGTAGGTGCGCCGGATTAGCGGCTTTTTGCCGGGAAGAAGTTCAAGAGGCGCCGCGGCGAGCGCATCATGTTCGCCCGCGAACGCGCGCGCGAGCCTGGGCATGAGCGCATCTCCCGCCAGCGCAAGAGTGGCTCCGCCTAGACCTTTGAGGAAATCTCTCCGTTGCGGCATAGACCCCTCCCGCCGTGTGGTTAGCAGTATACCCCTAGAGTCTAGCAAACCACTTTCGGTGGTGCTATGGATGACGCGCGCGGATAGTGTCTCAGTTTGAATTTCTGCTTTCGGCCAATGTACTAAACCGCTCTCGCGGTAATTAGCAGTGAGGTGGTTCCAGGTCTTGCCTGAATTTGAGTAACGAGATGGGTCTGACCCTGTGAGATCCCCACGAATTTTACTCTGAGAGGCAGTGGTTTCGGATGAGTTCATCAAGGCAGCTGATGGCCGCAAGGAGGTCTCGCAAGCGCAAGGTCACCCGCGGGTCGTCGATG
>JBOIDL010000184.1:0-7845 GCA_050740435.1 Gammaproteobacteria bacterium | reverse complement strand
CATCCGCAACATCAGTTGCGTACGTTGTTCAACGCTCAGTTCCGATTTCTTGCCCATCGCTGTTCACCTTCCCCCGATACCTCATGTCTCACTTTACATCGTGTCCGGGGAAATCGGAGCTATACAGGTGTAATCTTTCTACCCGCCTGGAATCTTCTTATTGCAGCAGAACGCAGCAAGGGCTGCTGGGTCAATGGTGAGACAGTCCGCTTTAGCGCGCCAGTCGCTTTTAATGCAATAGTGCTCGGTACAGAACTGAATCCGCGCCTGACGGACGAACATCGTCGTCGGATCATCGATCCACTATCCAGCAAAACGCTAACCACGAGATGTTTGGCTTGCGGTGCTGCCGGCTTTGCCGAGTTAATATTGGGTCGAACGAGCCTATACGTAAACTGCAAAGGGGGTAGGATCTGGGACTTTGCGGCTGGGGCTTTGGCCGTCGAGGAAGCGGGTGGTGTAGTAACACGCCTCAATGGTGCCGGAATCGACTGGCGTTGCATCGACATGGATATATTGTGCGCGTCTAGCACTGCAATCGCCGCGGAAGCTCTTCGCTTAACGGGGGGTCTTAAACAGTGTCAAAACGATTATGAATCATAAGAAGTGTCGCTTCTGCGGTGCCGGCTTGAAACACAGCTTTGCCGATCTAGGTATGTCTCCTCTTGCAAACTCAAACGTCGAGGCTGATCGGCTCAACCAGATGGAGCCCTTCTATCCTCTGCACGCCTTTGTATGCGAGCAATGCTTTTTGGTCCAGCTAGAGGAGTTCGAGACCCCGAAGCAGATCTTCAGCGACTATGTCTATTTCTCTTCTTTCTCCGACTCTTGGGTACAGCATGCGAAGAACTACGTTGAAATGATCGTGGAACGCCTGAGCTTGAATCAGCACAGCCAGGTGGTCGAGATTGCAAGCAATGACGGTTATCTTCTTCAGTTTTTTGTCGCCAGCGGGATCCCGGTGCTCGGCATAGAACCCGCCGCCAACGTAGCATCGCGGGCGATCGAGAAAGGGATCTCCACACTGGTAAAATTTTTTGGTACGGCGACAGCTAAAGAACTCGTGGCAGACGGGATGCGTGCCGATTTGATCATCGGTAATAATGTCCTTGCGCACGTTCCAGCTCTAAACGATTTTGTGGAAGGACTAAAGATCCTGCTTAGCCACAAAGGCGTAGTCACGATGGAGTTCCCTCATTTGTTGCGCCTGATGGAAGAACAGCAGTTTGATACCATCTATCACGAGCACTTCTCCTATTTCTCTTTTATCACAGTAAACAAAGTCTTGGCACACCACGGCCTGACCATCTTCGATGTCGAGGAGATCCTTACCCATGGTGGCTCGCTCAGGGTTTACGCACGGCACACAGGAGATGAGGCTAAACCCGTGAGCTCGAAAGTCACGAGTTTGTTAGAGCGCGAAGACAACGCTAGGCTCACGTCGCTCGATCCGTATCTTGCATTCATTGAACAGGTAAAGGCGGCCAAGCGTGATCTGCTCCGCTTTTTGATCAATGCTAAAGAGGACGGTAAATCGATCGTGGCCTATAGCGCACCGGCCAAGGGCAACACACTCTTAAACTACTGCGGCATCCGTTCTGATTTTATCGATTATGTAGTGGACAGAAGTCCCCATAAGCGAGGACGTTACTTACCAGGGACACATATCCCGATCTATCATCCCGACAGGATCAATGAAACCAAACCCGATTATCTGCTGCTACTTGCGTGGAATCTCCGTGATGAAATCATGAGTCAAATGACGCACGTGCGCGAATGGCGGTGCTCATTTGTGACCCCGATTCCAAAGGTGCGGATATACTCATAGGTAATCTGAAGTATGTTTCGAATAAATGAGAGACCCTCCACTCTCACCCGACCTCACATTGCCTCTCAATGTGCCAGCCGCGCGTAGCGGTTATCGTGTCAAGGGGCGTTCAGTTTTCCTCAGTTGTGGGCATTGAAAATTTCCCACTCGGTTCAAGGTCCGAGGTATTTCCGTGGCGCGTCGGGCGGCGAACGCTCAGTCCGGGGCGACGCCTTCCCGTATCGTGGGCTCGACGATCCTGGGCAAGGTCAGGAAGGCGATCTTGAAGTCGAGCATCAGGCTGAACTGGTCGATGTACTCCATGTCGTCCTCGATCATGTCGAAGACGCTGGCGTTCTTCATACGATTGCGGACCTGCCAAAGCCCCGTGATCCCCGGACGCATGACCGAGCGTGCGGCGCGGATATCGGGATAGTTTTCGAGCATCGAGATTGCGAGGGGGCGTGGCCCGACGAGGCTCATATCGCCCCGTATCACGTTGAAGAGCTGCGGCAGCTCGTCGATGCTGAATTTGCGAAGGAAGGCGCCGATCGGAGTTATCCGCGGATCCTTCTGGAAAACCAGGGGACGCCCCTTGTCGCCGACAGCGTCCAGGCCGTTGCGCTTCAGGATCGGTTCCTGGTCGGTGTACATCGATCTCAACTTCACACAGGCGAACTGCCTGCCACGGAACCCCCAGCGCCTGCCGGTGTAGAACGCCGGCCCGTGAGAGCCGGCCCGTACAAGGAGCGCCGCCGTCAGGATCACGGGGGCGAGCAGGACGAGCAGGGTCAAGGCGGCGATCACGTCGATCGCCCGTTTGACGCGAAGCGCGCCGGTGTCGTTTGTTCCGCGCTCGGGCGATTTGGGACTCATCGGCTCAGGTCGGATCGGACCGGTAGGTCGTTTCCAGCGCATCATCGAGGATCAGCCGGACCGCCTCCACGCCTTGCATGAAGGAGTGGTCTTGGTTGGAAACCTCGTACTTCCAGCCGCCGAACCGGCCGCGGCTGAAGATGTCCATCGCCTGCAACGCCCGTTGCGCATTCCGCAGCATCTCGTCCCGGCCTAGATAGGGCACCGGGTAGCCGTGCCGCATCTCGCTATGCCAACGGGAACCGATCTTGGTGCCGGGCGGCAGGATGCCACGCCGTCGGAGCTGGCCGACGATCTGGTGCTCGGCCTCGACGAAGTCGAAATCCTCCGCGAGCGAAAGGCTGATCTCGCACAGGATGGACCAATGCGGCCCAGGTGGAACGTTGCCGGGAGAAAGATTCTTCGGAAAGCTGACGCGCCAGCATGGGATGTCGGCCTCCGGCATATGGAAGGAGTGGACGCCATCCAGGAAAGGCGGCGGCTCTCCGCGCAGCCCGAGGCCGATGAAGGCAGCTTTCGCGAAGCGGAGCTTGCCGGCGAGTTGCGGCACCGGGTTCTCCGTCAGCAGGTCGAGGAACACGTCGAGTGGAATGGACGAAATGAGGCTTCCGTACGAGATCAGCTGGCCGTTATCGAGCAGTACCGTCCGTGCCGCGCCATCGACCTCGACAACGCGAGTCCCGCTGAGCACGGCGTCCTTGGCAAGCCGCTTCGACAGGTTGGTCCATATGGCACCTGTGCCCCCGCGCAGCGGATAACGCACCCGTGTCGTTTCGGCCCAGCCGAGGCTGTCCTGCTGCGTGATCATGTTCAGCAGGATGCGCCGCACCGACGCGTCGGCAACGTTCTGGACGCGGGACCCGCTTCGGTGCCCGGTCCAGGAGGCGCCGAGCTGCGACGGGTCATGTGCCCACATCTTCTGGTTGATCGGGCCGAGAACATGCCTTGTCAGGCCGCCGCCGAACCGCGCATGCAGGTGCTGGTCGAGGTTGTCTGCCCGGTGCCGTCGGTTCACCCCGAGCCGGCGAGCGAACGACACCAGCCCGAGACCTTTCAGGGCGGACAAGAATTTCCGGGGCGGCAAGCGATGTATGTTGCGTTGGACCGGATATGGAATGAGCCGGTTGTCGATCCAAACGCCCCTGACCGGCTTCGATTCGTGCCAGCGGCCGACCAATTCGTCGAGCAAGGCGATGAACTCTGTGTACTCCTCGTGCAGATAGAGTATGTGCCCGCCATAGTCGAACACGAAGCCTTCCGGGGTGGTGACCGAGGCTGCGCTGCCGCCGATGACCGGGCTGGCGTCGACCAGCAGATAGGAAACGCCTTTGCCCCCACGCCGCTGCTGCTCAACCGCCCACGCGGCGCCGAGCCCACACGGACCTGCACCTAAGATCACGATGTCGTAGAACGGGGATGCCTCACCCTTGCGGGATTTCCGCTCGAAGGGCCGCACCTCGACATCCTGCCCGCTGCTTTGCACTAACAGACGCGACCTGTGCCCGCGGCCGCGGCGCGCGACGGCGGGGCATGTGTAACGGGCAAGAACCCGGAATGCCGGAGCCGCAGACCCTCGCAGAGCGCGCCCACGTGGCGGGGCCAAGCCCGGTAGTTGGCTGTCGCGGTCACCCAGAACAGCAGATCCCGGCTGTCGACTTGTGACTCATACGCTTTCAGCGCATGCACCTTGCGCTCCCATACATTCGTCACGTCGAGCGTTACCGTCGGTTCAAAACCAAAGCTGGAGGGACTTTCGTATGTCAGGAGCGTCGGCACTTTCCGGCACGACACGATTGCCGCCTCGAACGCTGCGACGTGATCCTGGTGTGTATCGTTGGCCGAGTGAACCAGGGCGATCGCCGGGTTATACTCATGTACGACCTCGTCGATGGCCGCGATTGCGTCGCGGACGGTGACCCGGCCGTCGGGAAGCCGGGCGAACGCGACGCTGGCGCCGAGGCGCCGCACCGCTTCCTCCTCTTCCGTCTCTCGCGTGCTCGGGTTGCCTGTCAGTTCACCGGAGCTGAGCGTGAGCACTACGACCTGGTGGCCAGTCTCGGAAAGCTGCGCAAGAAGACCACCGATGCTGAGCACTGGGTCGTCGGGATGAGCCCCGATAGCGAGAGCACAGATGCGACTTGACGGTGCACTGCCATTAAACATGCCCGCTCTCCAATCACTCCTTAAACACGTAAATCGATCGTTTACGGATCATTAACACGGCCGTAGATGGAGTCAATGTAAGACTTTGTCCACTAGTAAGCAAACCGCAGACATGGCGGCCGGTTTCGAGAAGGTCTGGCGAACTTGGGCTTGCGCGCCTTCTGCGAGCCGCCGCCGAAGCGTTTCATCTCCGAGCATGCGGCGAAGTGCCGCTGCCAAGGCCTCGGCATCCTTAGGGGGTACCACAAGCGCCGTGAGATCGTGTACGGCGAGGTCTGTGACGCCGGTGGGAATATCGCTGGAGACGACGGCAACACCCGCCGCCATGGCTTCGAGCTGAGATATGCCGAATGCTTCGGTCACCTCGGTCGAGGGGAGGGCAAACACGTCCGACGCGGCCAAAATCCGCAGTTTTTCCGCGTCCTCGACATTCCCCAGGAAGTGGACTCGATCGACAAGGCCGAGCTGGGCCGTCAGCTCTTCGGCAGCTGCCCTGAAAGGACCATCGCCAGCGATCAGGGCATGCGCCTGGGGTATCGCAGAAAGGGCGCGCACGAGGATGTCCAGCCCCTTGTAGCGCACGTGGCGGCCAATAAACGCGATTGTCGGCGCATCACCGCAGAGCATCCGACGCCATAGGAGCGCCTCAGCGCGCAGCGCGCCGGTGACGGCAAACTGGTCTGGCTCGATGCCGAGCGGAACAACGGCGAGCTTGGCGCCAGCGGGGAGATCTGCCGAAATGCGGGCGTTCTTCAGCGACGTGACGGCCACATACCGGGCCCGCCGCGTCAGACGATGGTACAGCGGCATCAGCAAGGCGCGGAGGAGGCGCCGCCCATAGACATCGGAATGATGGGTGACGATCACCGGTACGTCCCGGCTTGTTCGCCAGAGTTGCACCAGCAACGCCACGGTGGCGAAGAAATTCGGCGCGTGGAAGTGAACCAGGTCGACACCTTGCAGACTAAGGTATTTCCAGTACTGCAAGCTTATCGGCTGGCTCTTGACGACCATGCTCACAGCGCAACGGATCACTAGCACGCCGTTCCGCATCTCGATGTGGAAACCCGGCTCGTGGTTGAAAACCAATGCCGTGACATCGTGCCGCTCGGCAAGCGCCTCGCAGACGTCGCGGGTGTTTGCCTCGGTGCCTCCTCGGCAAGGCGGATAGTATTTCCCGATGACCAGTACTCTCGCCATAGCGAACTGCGCCGGAAGCTCGAGGGAATAGGATCTTTAAACGCCCTTTTTAGTCAACGAGAAAAGTATAGCTGGACCGGTAAATAGTCGATCACGCGAGGTCGCGGTAAGGAAAGCGCCAAGGTCTTCGCTCTATCTCGTGGACCATGACTTTCCGAATGCCTATTCTAAAATCGCCGCATGATGTACTTTTGTCAAATACAAAGAAGTCACGGTGAAAGGATTTATTCGCAGCGTTGAACTTCCCCTTCGTCCTAGTCGAGCGCATTGTTGGCTCTTGATTTCTGTAAGACAAAGAGCACCTGGGAGTTTAGGAAGCGACCGAATCCTTGCAAGGGTGAAAATCGCCGCTGTTTTACTCCGAAGCCAACGGAAGCAAAAAGCTTCTCTAGGTCACGGTAGTCAAATCCAATGTGACTCAAGATAAAAGCATCGTTACCCCTATCTATTTTCCACCCAATAAAAGACTTGAATATGTTCACAACCGTGGAATTTCGGTGTTGTTGCCGCAGAATCCACCGCGCCAAATTCTTTAGTAGTCCGGATAAGCCTATTTCTATCGGCACGGAGGCGACAACGAACCCTGCATCTTTAAGCACACTCCTTATGTCAAGAAGCGCTTTGCGCTGATTTTCTTCGGCTAGGTGTTCAAGTACTTCAAGACAGCAGACCTTATCAAAGCTTTGGAGTTCGAGATGATTCACATAGTTAGTGATTATGACTCGCTTATCGGCAATCTTGCTGGTGGCTTCTTGAAGTTCTTGGTAGGCGTTCTCTGTGGGCTCATATCCAACAACAAGCTGAGGATCTGCCGAAAGCAGTTTGGCCAGCATAAAGCCATCCCCCGTGCCGTAATCCAAGACCTTGTCGTTGGGGTCTATAGCCAGCAGTTCTAGCGCTATATCAAAACGTCTGGAGTGGCTGAATCGCTTCAGAAACGATGGATTTTTTGTAGTTAGATCCGCATACATACGACACCCTCCGTGGGATATGAGTAAGAGTTAACAATGGCCCCCTCACTGTTCAGACCGGAAATAATGTAAAGTGGGTATCCACTTCAGCCTATTCGACGCGTTACGGTGCGTCAACCGATATGGTAAGCGTTTGCGCCAGGGTCTACGCGACATCTTCCGGGTGCAACACTCTGCCAGTGGCGGAGCGAACTGGTAGAGTCGTACTTGAACTTGAAGCCGAGCACCCGTGTGGGAACGATGTGCGTGGGGGTGGCCGCCTTACGCACCCGCACGGGATGGATGGGCGATCTGCCGTTGGTAAGCTTTTGCACGGCCTGGGCTACGACGACCAATGAGATCTTGGCAGATGGATAACGCTGCCCGGGCGTCCCATAAGGAGATCCTCACCCATGGTGGCTCGCTCACGGTTTACGCACGGCACACAGGATAAACTACTGCGGCATCCGTTCTGATTTTATCGATTATGTAGTGGACAGAAGTCCCCATAAGCAAGGACGCTACTTACCAGGGACACATATGCCGATCTATCATCCCGACAGGATCAATGAAACCAAACCCGATTATTTGCTGCTGCTTGCGTGGAATCTCCGTGATGAAATCATGAGTCAAATGACGCACGTGCGCGAATGGCGGTGCTCATTTGTGACCCCGATTCCAAAGGTGCGGATATACTCATAGGTATCTGAAGTATGTTTCGAATAAATGAGAGACCGCGTGTATAGCTCCGATTTCCCCGGACACGATGTAAAGTGAGACATGAGGTATCGGGGGAAGGTGAACAGCGATGGGCAAGAAATCGGAACTGAGCGTTGAACAACGTACGCA
>JBOIDL010000183.1:4260-7858 GCA_050740435.1 Gammaproteobacteria bacterium | reverse complement strand
AAGCTCGATAACACTGGCTGTTCGCATGCTCGCCTCCTCGTTCGATCTCCAGATCAGATCGACCGGAAGGCATATAGTTCCATCAATTACGAAGCGCTACACTAGGTGATTCGCGCATCGTGCATCTGCCATTTGCGGAATGGCTTGCCCTGGAGCGGCGGAGCCACAGCGCCCTTTATGACAAGCTTTATTCGAGATACAGCAAGAGCCCCCCACTGTTCTGGGAAAAGACCTTCACCGCAGATTCGGGCTTGGTCTTAAATCGCACGCCGGAGAATGCCCGCCTCCTCATGGGTCTCGTCGAAAGGGAGCTCGAGACGCTTGTCAAGGCGCTTCATTGGTACACCGGGACCGCTCCGATCCACCCGATGCGCTCGGTTACCTATTTCGATCCCAGGAGCGAGGAGAATTTTGGGCTGTATTCGCACCTCGATTCGGTCATTTCCGAACTTGGCGTGCAAAGAGGCTACGGCGAAAGTGAGAAGGAATACGCGACACAGAACGAAAATCCGACGATTTTCCTGCGCCAGATAGACGCGGTGCCGCTCGCCGGCATGGTCGCCTTCGCGCGGCAAACGCAGGATGTGTGGATGGGCGAGCAATACGAATTAGCTTCGCAATCCTTGAGTCTGTGTTCGGCCCCGGGTCTAGATTGGCCGTCGCGTATCCTGCTGCTGGTCGGCGCGTACGAGTCTCTAATCCTGCCTGACCGCACGACCGATCTGCAGAAGGGTTTCGAAAGGCGCTTCTCTTGCATGGTGGCCGAGAAGTTCGAGGATGTGAGCGAGTACGTACGCTGGCTTAGGTCGGCGTACCAATTCAGGAGCGACATGATCCACGGACGACCGCTGAGTAGAACCTTGAAAAAAATTCAAATCTCGCCTCAGGCATATGTCGCAATCGTAAGCCAAATGGGCGTGCTGGCGCTTTGCAAGCTGATCCGCTACCGGCATGCGCATCCGGAGGTGGAAGCGAGATCGGATCCCCTTTGGGCCGTGCTAGACTCGGCCTATCTGGAAACGGATGGGTTCGCCGCCTTGCAAGCCCTGATTTCGAGTGCCTTGGCAGCGCGGGTCAGCCATCAATGGCAGATGGAGGACAGCCCATGTTGATATCGCAGGAACTCCGCCCTAATGAGCTTGTCCGCTTCAAAACGCCACACTATGGCCTGGCCCCCATCGCCGGGCTGCAAATGCAGGATGATGTCGCGGCGATCGGGGATCAGATCCTATTGCGCTGCAATCGCGCCGAATGGGAAACGGTCGAGCGCGGATATGTTTTCAAGGACTGGCATGCTAAGTACTACGATGCCAATCCGGTGTTTCTGTTCAAACCGTTCGATGAACCTATCGCTGCGGAAGCAATGGCGGCTGCCTTCGACGCCTTGGCGCGCGACGCGGCGCGCGTCGTCACCGCCTGCCGGTTGTACAAGACAGGCCACCTGCTCGAGCCCGTCTACACCGTTCGCTTTCTCGTCACCGGTATCTTCTTCCGTAGAGCAGTGGGTCCTTACCGGACGGAGTATCTCGCAATGCCAGTCGATGGCCTGACCTGGCGTCTCGATGCGAACGAAGCGCAGGATGTGGGGCTCATTTATGACAACCTGAAGATCGTGGAACAGACGGAGGGCACGGAAGGGCTTCGTGCAGTCATCGATCAGTTCAATCTCTCCCACACGCCCACCGTTCCCAACTATTTTTCCGTTCACGTCTTGCTTACCGCGATGGAGATGCTGTTTGACGGCGTATCTAAGCGGGTAGCTCTCAAGACCACACGTTACGATCGAGCGCTCCAGATCCTCCGCTGGTCGCAAGGCGACGGGCTGGACCCCGCGTTCAATGAGTTCTACCGGAATCAGATCCATTCACTGCGCAACGCGGTTCATCATCACGCTCTTCGCAATAGCGACATCGACCTGGACAAGGTCAAATTCCGCCTGCAAATACCAGTCGGGGTGGGAATACGCTTCCTGATGAGACTGCATCGAACTGAGGTAGCCGCAAGCCTAACGGAGTTGAAACGGGCACAGGGGTGGCAGGGTCTCGGGCCGAAGGATCTGTTAAACGGATGCCTGGATCGCGATGCTGGCGGTGACCCGACTGCGCTCCAGGAACTCATGAAGTTTCAAGGCTAGGGGAAAGAATTATGAGTCAGTTCAAGGTCCTTGCCATCGACGGCGGCGGAATCAAAGGTCTCTATTCGGCGAAGATCCTGAGCTTATTCGAGGCGGACCTGCGACGAACGCACGGCGACGCGGTACGCATCGTCGACTATGCGGACCTAATTTGCGGCACTTCGACAGGCGGCCTGATCGCCCTCGCTCTCGCGTTGCGCATTCCGGCGGAAAAGATCTGCGAGTTCTACGAGACGAAGGGCCCGCAGATCTTCAAGGGCTCTCAAGGCTTTTTTGCATTACTTCGGCAGACGCTGTTCGGAGGGAAGTTTTCCGACAAGCCCCTCCGCGACGCTCTGGAGGAGATGTTTCAAGGACGCACGATGGCGGATAGCCACTGCCTGCTGTGCATACCCACGTACGATTTCACGCAGGGCACCTACGAGATCTTCAAATTCGATCACAAGGAGGGGAACCTCGCCCGCCACAACTCCTTGACCATGGTGGACGTCGCCCTGGGCACCTCCGCAGCCCCGACCTTCTTCCCGCTGGCGCAAATCGAAAAGGAAAACAACAGCCAGTATGTGGATGGCGGGGTTTGGGCCAACAACCCCTCGCTGGTGGGACTGACCGAAGCGATTTGGCACTTCGTGGGTCCCGGCAAGGCTTTCGACCACCTGAATCTGCTTTCCGTGGCGAGCTTGAATTTCAGTTCCGGCAAGCCACCGCTCCTAGAGCGCCGCAGAGGCTTCCTACGATGGGCCCCCGACCTCTTCGATCTCAGCCTCATCGCGCAGAGCGAGTTCACCGATATTTTCTTGAGCCTGATGCAACGCCGGCAAATTGTCCCGATAACCTACACGCGCATTCCAAGCGCGGCGATCAGCAGCGAGCAGACACCGTACATCAAGCTCGATCTCGCCGCGCCGAAATCATTCATTCTGATGAAGCAATTTGCCACCGATATGTATCATGAATATCGCAAGAACCCGGCGATCCAGGGTTTCTTTGCAGAGTCCAAGACGTACCGAGTGAGAAACTGATCGTCCCAAGGTAAGACAGGAGCGAATCTGCCGCCGAAATAACGCGTTCAACCCGGATTTAAGCAGGACGATGAATCTTCCCGCTTCAAAGCTGGTTACGTCAACCTACCTCCAGCACGGACTTCCAGTGGTCACCGGCTACGCCAATGCTGAGGTAAGTGTGGCTCCTCTTTGTCGAAGGTTCAGGCCTTCACCTTGCCATTACGGCGGGCATTCGGTTGTTGGGTCGGAGGAGGGGCGCTTGCGCGCTGGCCTCTGTCCGCCGCTCAAACTGCACGTGCGGTTCTCCCGCATGCAGCTTCGTATAACGAGACGCCCAATCGGGTAACTGCGGGCTTGTGAGGAACGCGGGCTAGTCGCGTCGTAGCCGATCCGAGACCGCGATAGGGGTGGGATACCGCAGCACGATCACATACGAGGAGATGATAAACGTTATTAAGGT
>JBOIDL010000183.1:0-4250 GCA_050740435.1 Gammaproteobacteria bacterium | reverse complement strand
TCCGGTTTTTCTCCGGCCCGTTTTAACAGCTCTCGAAACACCCATGGCTTTACGACCAGTATGGCGCCGGCGATCACTAGCGCCGGAACCAGGAGGTGACCCAGCGCGCCCAGATCGAAGGCGGCGCCCAAGGAAAAGAAGAACAGGATCAGGAAAAAGTCGCGCACGGGTTTCAAGCTCTCGGCGATGTAAGCAGCGATCGGGCTGGTGGCCAGGGTGACGCCAGCGACGAACGCCCCGATTTCATGGGACAATCCTAGAACACGAGCGAGCTCCGCGATGCCGAGACACCAGCCGATCGCAAGCAAGAAAATGTATTCATGGATCTCATCGAAGCGCGTGATCGAACATGTGCGCACGCTCTACCGCCCCGATGACCTTGGCTTAGCCCAGAACGATCCGCTGGCGCTCTTGCCATTGGGCATGGTGCAGCCGCTTGCCCTGCCGGGTGAAAGCTACAAGCTCGCCTTCACGCCCGGCCTGCTGGATCAGGTATACCTCCGCAGTGGCCAGAAGCTGCTTCCGGCCAATCCCGCTGATGTCCTGGAAGGCGGAGGCCCAGACCGTGGCGGCTATGTCGATCTGGATGGTGACGCCAACTGGTGGATCCCATCGGGACGCATGTTCTTTTCGCCGGGCAGCGCGGACGCACCGGCACAGGAACTCGCCCACGCCCGCCAGCACTTTTTCCTGCCGCACCGCTACCGCGATCCCTTCCATACGGATCAGCTCAGCACCGAGACGGTCGTCATCTTCGACGATCACAAGCTGCTCTTGGTTGAGAGGCGCGATGCGCTCGGCAACACGGTACGCGCACAGAACGACTATCGCGTGCTGGCACCCAGTTTGATGACCGATCCGAATGGAAACCGCTCAGAGGTAACGTTCGACGCACTGGGCATGGTGGTCACAACTGCCGTCAAGGGCAAGCTCGGGCAGACCCTCGGCGATCTGCTGGAAGACTTCAAACCCGATCCGCCGCTCGCGGCGCTGCAAGCCTTTGTCGCGGATCCGCAAGGCCAGGCGGCCTCCCTGTTGGGCAAAGCGACGACACGCATTGTCTACGACCTCGACCGCTACCAACGTAGCGGTCAGCCGCCTTTCGCCGCCACGCTGGCGCGCGAGACGCACTTTTTCGACTTCGGCGGCGGACTGACGAAAATCCAGATCAGCTTCTCTTACTCTGACGGCTTCGGTCGTGAGATCCAGAAGAAGATCCAAGCCGAGCGTGGCGACGCACCGCAACGCAGCCCCAACGTGACGCTCCCCGGCGGCGACGTGCAGCCCGGCGCGCTGGTGCGCGACGCCAACGGCAAACCCGTGCAAGCCGATACACCGCAGCGTTGGGTCGGCAGCGGGCGCACAGTGTTCAACAACAAAGGCAAGCCGGTCAGGCAATACGAGCCCTTCTTCAGCTCGACCCATCTTTACGAAGAAGAGCGCGAGATGACGGACAGCGGCGTCAGCCCCATCCTGTTCTACGATCCGGTCGAGCGGGTCGTCGCCACGCTGCACCCGAATCACACCTGGGAAAAAGTCGTCTTCGATCCGTGGCAGCAAACGAGTCATGACGTCAACGACACCGTCACGCGTAACCCCAAGACAGACGATGACGTCAAGGGATTCTTTACCCGCTTGCCGGATGCGGAGTACCTCCCCACCTGGCATGAGGCGCGGAAGAACGGTCAACTAGGGCCCGATGAACAGGCTGCCGCGGAAAAGGCAGCGGTCCACGCGGACACACCCACCGTCGCCCATGCCGATTCGCTCGAGCGAACTTTCCTCACCATCGCCCACAACAAGTTCAAACACAGCAACACACTCCCCGCCGATCCGCCCGTCGAGGAGTTCTACCACACCCGCGTGATCCTCGACATCGAAGGCAACCAACGCGAAGTCATCGACGCCAGGGATCGCATCGTCATGCGTTACGACTACGACCTGCTCGGCAACCGCATTCATCAGTCCAGCATGGAGGCGGGCGAGCGCTGGATGTTGGGCGATGCGACCGGAAATCCGCTCTACGCCTGGGACAGCCGCAACCACCAGTTCCACACGACTTACGATCCATTGCGCCGGCCTGTCGAAACCTCTCTCCGCGAAGGCGCAAGCTCGGAGCGTCTCATAGGACGTACAGTCTATGGCGAGACCCGCCCCAACCCCGAAGCGAGCAACCTGCGCGGAAAGGTGGTTCAGCTCTTCGATCAGGCCGGAGTGGTGACCACCGAAGATTACGATTTCAAAGGAAATCTGCTCCAAAACCGGCGCCAGTTGGCGCGGGAGTACAAGGCGACGCTCGACTGGTTCGCTGGAGTGCCGCTCGAACCCGCGGTCTACACGAGCAGCAGTCGTTTCGATGCGCTCAACCGCCCGACGGAACAGATCGCGCCGGACAACAGCGTCTATCGTCCGACCTTCAATGAAGCCAATCTGCTGGAAAAAGTTGACGTCAATCTGCGCGGCGCGACGGTCCCAACCCCCTTCGTCACCGACATCGATTACGACGCCAAAGGCCAGCGCACGCTGATCGACTACGGCAACGGCGTCAGGACCACCTATGAATACGACCCGCTGACCTTCCGCCTGACCTGCCTGACCACCACCCGGCCGGCCGGGCTGAACGGCCTCGCGACGCAGCTCTTCAAGAATGCCGGCACGGTACAGGATCTGAACTACACCTACGACCCGGCGGGCAATATCACCCGCATCGCTGACAACGCACTGCCGACGCTGTTCTTCGCGAATCAGCAGGTGGACCCGGTGGGTCTTTACACCTACGACGCCGTGTACCGCCTGATCGAGGCGCAAGGCCGCGAGTCCATCGGCCAGTCCGCTCTCCAGCTCGGCCTGCCCCAAGCTACCTATCGCGATTACCCCTACGCCGGACTCGGGTCGCAGCCCTTCGATCCCAAGGCAGCGCGGAACTACACCGAGCAGTACCATTACGACGAGGTGGGGAATTTCCTGCACATGATCCACCAGGCCCAGAACGGCGCCTGGAGACGCGCATTACCGCAATGAGGAGAATAGTCTCATCGAGCCGGGAAAGTTCAGCAACCGGCTAAGCGGTACGGTCCTCCACCCGAATGGCAATCAGCCGCTGGAAGAGACCTACCCCCACGACGCCCACGGCAACATGACCGCCATGCCGCACCTGACCTTGATGCAGTGGGATTTCAAGGATCAGTTGCAAGCGACCGCGCGGCAGGTGGTGAATAACGGCACGCCGGAGACCACGTACTACGTGTATGACGGGGCCGGCCAGCGGGTGCGCAAGGTCACCGAGCGACAGAACGGCACCCGCAAGAACGAGCGGACCTACCTCGGCGGGTTTGAGGTGTATCGCGAATACGGCGGCAATGGAACCGGAGTGAGCCTGGAGCGGGAGAGCTTGCATGTGATGGATGATAAGCAGCGCATCGCCCTGGTGGAGACGCGCACGCAGGGTAGCGACGGCTCACCGGAACAGCTCATTCGCTACCAGTTCGGTAACCACCTTGGCTCAGCTTCTTTGGAATTGGATGCGGCGGGGCACATCATTTCCTACGAGGAGTATTACCCGTATGGGAGTACGTCATATCAGGCGGGGCGGAGCGCGGCGGAGGTGAGTCTGAAGCGGTATCGGTATACGGGGAAGGAGAGGGATGAGGAGACGGGGTTTAATTATCACGGGGCGAGGTATTATGCGGCGTGGGTGGGAAGGTGGTTGAGTGCGGATCCGATTGGAATAACGGAAACCTTGAACTTGTACGAATATGTGGAAGGCAATCCCATTAGACGCTCTGACCTGAGTGGCATGGGTTTCTGGGGTGACGTTTGGGAGGGGCTGAAAGGTGCAGCAAGAGGAATTGCCGAACCAGTGTTACTTACAGCAGATTTAGTCCGGTGCTCATAGAAGGCAAAAGCCACCGCATGAAAGACCAGATCGAAACGTGACTCATGTCTCCTTACGATCGCCTTTTTACCAGCGCTTTCAGACCGCCAAATTCACACGAAATTCATGCCGCCGCTGACACGATTGACAGCTAAGGGCCAGTCGTATCGTCCCGTCTAAAAAAAGGGCGTTTAAATTTCTTAGTCGTCGAAAACTTTTTATGCCAACTCTGCAAGTGATTGACTTCAATGAAGGCTGGGGTCGGAATCGAACCGGCGTACACGGCTTTGCAGGCCGATAAGAAACACATAAGAAATCATAATGTTAAGTCACTTCCTTTGTCGCCATTCAGCCGTTTTAGGCCTCTTAAGTCCTT
>JBOIDL010000182.1:0-7886 GCA_050740435.1 Gammaproteobacteria bacterium | reverse complement strand
AACTCATCCGCGCTCGCTTCAAGACGCGCCGGGAATTTTGTGAGGCCACGGGCTTGTCCGAGGACATGCTGAGCCATGTGCTTGCTCGCCGCAAACATATTGCGCTCGATAGGCTCAACGAGGCACTGGCCCGAATCGGGTATATCCTCAGGATCGTACCTCAAGACAGTTTCGAACGGCCCCGCCGAGGACGACGAGCCGCGGCATAGGAAACACCGCAGATTGGGCTGAGAAGCCGACAAGCGACGAGACTGGTAGGCGACATTCACATTCTCCAAAGGCCCTTCGGAGTAACGCTACCGTCTCAGGAGTCGCTCTCCGGGCGTTGCAATGCGCTGGCTCCGAGCGACGGATCGCAAATCTGCCACGAGGCATTCTACCGCGCAACGCGATACCCTAGGCAGAATGTATCGAAGCGACTTCCACTACCACCTGCCTCCGGAACGCATCGCGATCTATCCTGCGGCCGAGCGCGGCGCGAGCCGCTTATTATGCCTAGACGCGGCCACCGGCGCGATTGGCGATGGCAGGTTCGCGGACATCGTGGATCTGCTCCGGCCCGAGGATCTCTTGGTCTTCAACGACACGCGCGTGATGAAAGCGCGGCTTTATGGGCACAAAGATAGCGGCGGCGCGGTTGAAGTGTTGCTGGAGCGCGTGCTCTCCAAGCGTCGCGCGACGGCTAAGATCCGGGCCAGCAAACCGCTACGTGGCGGGACCCGTATTGCGCTCGCGGGCGGGCCCACTTTAGAGGTGCTCGGGCGCCATGAGGAGTTCTATGAAGTCCGGCTTTGCGCCCCGGGCGATCTCTTCGAGGTGATGGCGGCGTCCGGCCATGTCCCCTTGCCTCCCTACCTCCACCGTCCGGACGAGACCGTCGATGAGGAACGCTACCAGACGGTCTTTGCCCGCCGCCCCGGGGCGATCGCGGCGCCGACGGCCGGTTTGCATTTCAACCGGAGGCTCCTCGCCGCGCTCAAGGAAAAAGGCGTCGCCATGGCGTTTGTGACACTGCATGTGGGTGCGGGAACCTTCGAGCCCGTGCGCGCGGAGCGCATCGACGATCACCGCATGCATCGGGAGCGCATGGAAGTGACGGAAACCGTATGCCGGGAAGTGCGCGCCGCGCGTGCGCGCGGCGGCAGAGTCATCGCCGTGGGAACCACGAGCGTGCGGGCGCTCGAGGCGGCTTCCGCAGAGGGTGCGCTGCGCCCGTATTGCGGCGAGACAGATATTTTCATCTATCCTGGTTACCAGTTTAAAACCGTCGCTGCGATGATCACCAATTTTCATCTCCCCGAATCCACACTGTTGATGCTGGTGTGCGCCTTCGCGGGCCGCGAGCCGGTGCTGCGCGCGTACCGAAACGCCATCGCAAAGGGGTACCGGTTTTATAGTTATGGGGACGCGATGTGGGTGAGCCGATCATAATGGAAGCATCGTGACCCTGCCGGGCGAACGGATGGAATTCGATCTCCTCGCGAGTTCGGGCGCCGCGCGCCGGGGACGCCTTCGGCTCTGCCGGGGAAGCATAGACACGCCAGTTTTCATGCCGGTCGGGACCTCGGCCACGGTCAAGACCGTCACGCCCGAGGAGCTCGCGGGTTCCGGTACCCAAATCGTGCTCGGCAACACGTTTCATCTCATGCTACGGCCGGGGGTGGACGTGGTGGCGGCCCACGGTGGTTTGCATGGCTTCATGCACTGGCCGGGGCCCATACTCACCGATTCGGGCGGTTTTCAGGTCTTCAGTCTCGGCGATTCTCGTACCATCTCGGAGCAGGGGGTCGTGTTCCGCTCGCCCGTGAACGGCGATCGCATCTTCCTCGGACCCGAGCGCGCAGTCGAGGTCCAGCAGAGCTTGAACGCGGACATCCTCATGGTCTTCGACGAATGCACGCCTTATCCGGCGACGCCCCAGGCGGCCCAAGCTTCGATGGAGCTGTCGCTGCGTTGGGCCGAACGCTCCCGCGAGGCGCATCGCGGGCAGACCTCGGCCTTGTTCGGCATCGTGCAGGGCGGCATGTACCCATACCTGCGCGAGCAATCGCTCCGGGGCTTGGTCGCGATGGGTTTCGACGGTTACGCGATCGGCGGATTGTCGGTGGGCGAGCCCAAGGATCTGATGTTCGACGTTGTGAGCCACGTTGCGGAGCGGATGCCGCCCGGCCGGCCCCGATACCTCATGGGGGTGGGCACCCCGGATGATTTGGTCGAGGCCGTCCGCCTAGGCATCGACATGTTCGATTGCGTGCTCCCGACCCGCAATGCGCGCAACGGTCATCTTTTCACCGCCCGGGGCGTGGTGAGGATCCGGAGTAGCGCCTACCGGATGGACACCCGCCCTCTCGATGAGACCTGCAGTTGCTATACTTGCCGGCATTACACCCGCGCCTACCTCCATCATTTGGACCGCGCCCGCGAGATCCTCGGGTTGCGCTTGAATACGCTTCACAATCTGCATTACTACCAATCCCTGATGCGGGAGATGCGCTTGGCGATTGAGCTCGGGCGTCTCGAGGAGTTTGTCGCGGAATATTATTGCCGCCGGGCGCAAACCGCTTTGCCTGTGGCATAATACCGCGCCGTTTAGGTGCTATAAGGAGGTCCAATGGAATTTTTCATCGCCGATGCTTTCGCCCAGGCACCCTCGCGGCCGCCGGCGCAGTTTTTCTTCGATATCCTTCCCATCATTTTTCTGTTCGTGGTGTTCTACTTCGTGATGATTCGGCCGCAGACGAAGCGCAACAAAGAGCACAAGAAGATGATGGAGGCCTTGACCAAGGGCGATGAGATCGTCACCACCGGCGGCATGCTCGGCCGGGTCTTGGAGGTCGGGGAGAATTTCGTGCTCATCGATGTCGGCAAGGCCGTCGAGGTTAAGGTGCAGAAAGCCCAGGTCGCCAACACGGTCCCGAAAGGCACCGTCAAGACCCTTTAGGCAAGCGCGATAGCCCCAGGCGATGAATCGCTATCCCTTATGGAAAAACCTGCTCATCTTGAGCATTATCGCGGTCGGTGCGATCTATGCGCTGCCGAATCTCTACGGGGAGTACCCCGCCCTTCAGATCTCCACGGTGCGGTCCGCGCCGCTCGATGCGGCCCTGGAAGGTACCGTGCGCACCGCGCTCAAGGAGGCGCAATTGGAACCCCTGGCCATCGAGCGCGATGCGCGCGGCCTGCTGGTGCGTCTCACCGATACCGAAGCGCAGCTCAAGGCCAATGATGCCGTGGCGGCGGCGCTCGGACCGGACTACGTGGTCGCCCTGAATCTCGCGCCCGCGACCCCCGCGTGGCTGCAAGCGCTGGGCGCCAAGCCTATGTACCTCGGCTTGGATCTGCGCGGCGGCGTGCATTTCTTGATGGAAGTCGATATGGAGGCGGTCGTACGCATGACTGAAGAACGCTTCGTCTCCGATCTGCGTTCGGCGCTGCGCGAGAAGAAGATCCGCTATAAAACCATCGCGCGCGAGGCCGGCCGCGGGATCCTCGTGACGCTGCGTGATGCGGCCAGTCAATCCGAGGCCGAGGATCTTTTCAATGAGGAGTTCCGGGATCTCACCTTCGCTCTTGAGAACGATTCAGAAGGCAGCGCGGCGGTGCGGCTGAGCTTGAAGGAGGATTACATCCGCGAGACGCGCAAGCTTGCCCTGCAACAGAACCTCACCACGCTGCGCAACCGCGTCAATGAGCTCGGCGTGGCGGAGCCCATCATCCAGCAGCACGGCTTGGATCGCATCGTCGTGCAACTGCCGGGCGTGCAAGACACGGCCCGGGCTAAGGAAATCCTCGGCGCGACCGCGACCCTCGAATTCCGCATGCAGGATGAAGAACACGACCCGCAGGAGGCCGTCGAGGGTAAGACGCCGCCGGGCGCTAAGCTCTATCGGACGCGCGAGGGCGAAGCGGTGCTCTTGAAACGCCAAGTGATGCTGACCGGCGAATACATCATCGACGCGAGCTCGGGTCTGGACTCGGTAGATAATCGCCCGGCCGTATTCATCACCTTGGACGGCAAGGGCGCGCGCATCTTCAGCCGCGCCACCCGCGATAACGTCGGGCGGCCCATGGGCGTGGTCTTTATCGAGACCAAAATCGACACGCAGAAGAAGGGCAATGAAACCGTCAAGGTAAAGAAGACAGTCGAGGAAGTCATCAATATCGCCACCATTCGCGAGCAACTGAGCAAGCGCTTCCAGATCACGGGCCTCGATAGCACCGAAGAAGCGCGGAACCTCGCGCTCCTGCTGCGCGCCGGGGCGCTGGCCGCGCCGATCTCGATCATCGAGGAGCGCACCGTGGGACCGAGTCTCGGCCAAGACAACATCACGATGGGTTATAACGCGTCCGTCATCGGTTTCGCGCTGGTGCTGGTGTTTACCGCCATCTACTACGGGGTCTTCGGCCTGGTGGCCGACCTCGCGCTGATGCTCAATCTGGTGCTGCTGCTCGCGCTGATGTCGCTGCTGCAGGCGACCCTGACCTTGCCCGGCATCGCGGGCATCGTCTTGACGGTGGGCATGGCAATCGACGCCAACGTGCTCATCTTCGAGCGCATCCGCGAGGAATTGCGCAACGGCACCACGCCTCAGGCCGCCATCAACGCCGGCTATGAGAAGGCCTTCGCCACCATCGCCGATTCCAACCTCACCACGCTCATCGCCGCGATCGTGCTGTTTGCGTTCGGGACCGGGCCGGTCAAAGGCTTCGCGGTAACCCTGTCGCTCGGAATCATGACCTCGATGTTCACCGCCATCGCCGGTACGCGCGCCGTGGTCAATCTTCTGTACGGAGGCCGGCGGCTCGCCCGCCTCGCGGTGTAGCCGTCGCTTTAGGGCGTTAGGCGATGAACCTATTTAAGAAACCCCCGAAGATCGATTTCATGTCCAAGCGCTATATCGCCTTTGCTCTTTCGGGTGCTATCTTCGCCGTCTCGATCGCTTCCTTCTTCATGCGCGGTTTGAACCTGGGCATCGATTTTACCGGCGGCACGCTCATCGAGGTCGAATATAATAAAGCTGTTGACTTGGCCGAGGTACGCGGCGCGCTCGAGAGCGGTGGTTTCGAGGAGGCAGTCGTGCAGCACGTCGGCACCTCCAAGGGCGTGATGGTGCGGATCCCCCCGCGCGCAGGCCTAAACTCCGCCGATCTCAGCAATAAGGTCCTCGAGGCCCTGAAGACCGCCGCCGGTACATCCGTGGAGATTCGTCAGGTCGAATTCGTAGGACCTCAAGTAGGACAGGAGCTCCTGGAAGACGGCGGGCTCGCGTTGGTGTTCGCGCTCATCGGGATCTTGTTATACGTGGCGTTGCGTTTCGAGCTGCGTCTTGCCGTCGCCGCGGTCATCGCGACCCTGCACGATCTCATCATCACGGCGGGACTTGTGAGCCTCTTGGGTCTGCAATTCGATCTCACCATGCTGGCCGCCATTCTCACGGTGGCTGGCTATTCGGTTAATGACACCATCGTCGTCTTCGATCGCATCCGCGAGAACTTTCGCAAGCTTCGCAAGGAGGGCCCTATCGAAGTCCTGAATCGCTCGGTCAATGAAACCTTGTCGCGGACCCTGGTCACAGGACCGACCACGCTCTTCGTATTGTTCGCGCTCTATTATCTCGGCGGCGGGGTGATCGATGATTTCGCGCTGGCGCTAATCCTGGGTATCGTCATCGGGACCTTCTCGTCGATCTATGTCGCCAGCCCCGTCGCGCTGGTGCTCGGGGTCAGCCGCGCCGATCTCTTGCCGGTGAAGAAGGAGGGTGCCGAGCTTGGTGGGCGTCCTTAAGGAAGCTCTGCAAAAGTTACTGCGCAGCCCATCTGCTTTGTCGCGTGCTCGCTCGTCGCTCGCCTATCTACCTGATATGTCTCGCGACTCGCTCCGCGGCTTCGCGCATCTAGGCTTGCTCGCGACCCTTTTGCACAGCTTCCCTAACCGCTAAGGGCCTACCTATCCGCGACGGCGGAGCGCACGCATGCGCATCATCGCCGATCCCAATATCGCCCATGTGTGCGACGCGTTCGCCGCGCTTGGGGAGTTGTGCATAGTTCCGGGCCGTGATTGGACCCCGGAGATCGCGCGCGACGCCGATCTGCTCTTGGTCCGTTCCGTGACCCGGGTCGATGCCGCCTTGCTCGAAGGCAGCCGGGTGCGCTTCGTCGGCACGGCGACGAGCGGCGTCGATCACATCGATCTCGAGTACCTAAGCCACAACGGGATCGCCTTCGCCGCCGCACCCGGAAGCAATGCCGCCGCGGTCGCGGAATATGTCCTCAGCGCGGTCCTGGTTCTGGCGCAGGAACGCGGCGATTCACTCACGGGGATGACGGCGGGGATCATCGGCTGCGGGCAGGTCGGCGCGCGGGTGGCGGGCATGCTCGGGGCGCTCGGGGTCGAGTGCATTATCAATGATCCCCCGCTTCAGGAAATGACGGGAGCAGCGCAATACCGCACCCTTGATGAGGCTCTGTCCGCGCATGTCGTCAGCTTGCATGTACCGCTCACGGCGAGCGGCTCCCAGCCGACGGTCAACCTCATCGGCCAGGATGAGCTCACCCGCATGCGCGACGATGCGATCCTCATCAACACCGCCCGCGGTGGCGTCCTCGACGAGCCGGCATTGCGAAGCCTGCTGACGCGGCGGCCCGGCATGGCCGCGGTGATCGACTGCTGGTGTCATGAGCCGGACATCGACGTCGAGCTCCTGCGACGCGCGGCGATCGGAACGCCGCATATCGCCGGTTACAGTGACGATGCGAAGCTCCGCGCAACGGAGATGTTGTACCGGGCGGTATGCGAATTTTTAAGCGTGCCTACGGAGTGGCAGCCACCCGCCGCAGCGGACACACTGCGTACGCTGTGCTTGGATGAGGCGGGGACAGACGAAGATCTATTACGCCGGACCATCTTTGCCTGTTATGACGCGCGCGACGATCACCGCGCGTTAGCGGAGATTGACGGACTGCCGCTAGCCGAGCGCGGTCAGCATTTCGACGCGCTGCGCGCGCGTTACCGCACGCGCCGCGAGCTCAGCGCGGTCGAGGTGTTGGCGCCCTCAGACCGGCCAGCATTCCGAGCGTTATTGCGCGCGCTCGGTTTCGGTGTGGTCGCGGATAGGACAGGTTAGTATCGATCTGGACCGAGACGCGCGTAATTGACTATTCCCAGGTCTATCAGCTACTGTTCCTTTCGGCGGGACCAGGCCCAAAGATTCTTATAGAGGTCGGAAAGGGTCCATTTTCGAGCGGAGACGGGACCATTCCCATTACAAACGGTGAAAGTGGCACTGCAGATAGTATAGTTATTGTTGAAACCAACGGCACGCTCGAAAGCTCTTTCCAAGGCCGCCTATTTGGTAGCCCCGATTCGCCAACCCCACGTACCCCCGATTCGCCAACCCCAAGTACCACCCTCGCCGCCCAAACACTCGACTACGATGATGAAGCGGGAGAACAAGACAGTGAGGAGAAAGCGTGTTCCAATGCGGACCCCGCTTGTCGGCCAGATGAGGCCGGTCTCTTGGACGTCAGTGCGGTGCTGCCAGAGGCGCCTACTCGATAACAGCCGCAAAGGAGAGTGAAGCGACTACGCACGACCGTAAGTGCCTCGCCACCCTCAAAAAGTAGGGTGGATTAGGCATGGTGTTTACGCCGTAATCTACCGACCCGACGCGCGCAGCGTGTCACCTTGGATGAGCGCACGTCTTCCATGCGCTAAGGAGTCGGCCTGACGGCCGACGAGGCGGCGGGTAACGCTTCGGTTTTACCCACCCTTGTATCTTTATTTTGGTAATGGTTAGCTGCCATTATCTGGAACGGAGTGAGCTTGAGCCCACCCTTAGACCTCGAGTCTGTGACGTAGATAAAGCCCTCCGGTTCCTCTTTGTTGC
>JBOIDL010000181.1:0-7943 GCA_050740435.1 Gammaproteobacteria bacterium | reverse complement strand
ACCAGCGCCGCGCCGACCTGATTCCCAACATCGTCAACACCGTCAAAGGCGAAGCGAACTTCGAGCAGGAGACCTTGACCCGCGTCGTCGAAGCGCGTGCGCGCGCCACCTCGATTCAGGCCACACCGGAGCTCGTCAACGATCCGGCCGCGCTGCAGAAGTTCAGCCAGGCCCAAGGTGAGTTGAGCTCCGCGCTGTCGCGTTTGCTGGTGGTGGTGGAGAACTATCCGAACCTGAAGGCTAACGCCGGGTTCCAGGACCTGCGCGCGCAGCTCGAAGGCACCGAAAACCGCATCGGCATTGCGCGCAAGCGCTACATTGACACGCTGGCCGGCTACAACACCTTCGTGCGCCAGTTCCCGCAGAACCTGACGGCGATGATCTTCGGCTACAAGGAGAAGGCGCAGTTCACCGTCGAAAACGAAGCGGCGATCCAGAAGGCACCGGCGGTGGACTTCGGGCGGGAATGACACTGCGGGGCGTCCTGGCGGTGGCCGCCGGACTGCTGGCATCCGCTTCGTTCGCGGCCGACGCCCCCCGGCAGCCCGACGGCCTGCTCGCGGTTCCACCGCTCGCGCGCATCACCGATGACGCCAACGTCCTGTCGCCGCCCGACGAACGCGCACTCAAAGACAAACTCGCCGCATTCGAAACAGCGCACGGATCGCAGATCGCGATCCTCATCGTGCGGAGTGTGAAGCCGGAGCCGATCGAGGATTTCGCCAACCGCGTCGGCAATACCTGGAAGATCGGCCGCGCCGAGGTCGGCGACGGCTTGCTGATGGTCATCGCAGTGCAGGACAAGCGCGTGCGAATCGAGGTTTTTCGCGCGCTCGAAGGCGCGATCCCCGATGCGACCGCCAAGCGCATCATCCGTGAACAGATCGCGCCGCGCTTCAAGACCAACGACTACGCTGGGGGCCTGAACGCCGCGCTCGACGCCATCTTCAAGGAGATCGAAGGCGGCGGATTGCCTGCGATCGAGCCGCGTGCGCCGACGAACTATGTTCCCGAAGGCGACACCATCGGATTGCTGTTGCCGTTTGTGATCGGCGGCATCGTGATCGGCAGCATCCTGCGCAAAATGTTCGGCGTGCCGGGCGCAATGCTCGCGGGTGGCGGCGCCGGTGTGGCCTCGTATTCGGTGCTGTCGTCCGCATTGCTCGGCGGCATTGCGGGGTTGTTCGTATTTCTGGTGGCCGCCGCGACGGGCAGCAGCGGGGGGCGGGCGGTAGCTGGCCGGCGCCGCGGCGGCGATATCTTCATGCCCGGCGGCTGGTCGGGCGGCGGAGGTGGCGGTTGGAGCGGCGGCGGCAGTGGGGGCTGGTCGTCCGGCGGCGGCGGCGATGCAGCCGGTGGTGGCGCGAGCGGAGACTGGTGATGGGTTCAACGCTCCTGCGGACACTCAAACACCTGTTCATTTTGCCGGGTGCGGTGCAGCGGGCGTTTCCGGCCGCAACGCTCACGCGGATCACCGAAGAAATCGCGGCGTCCGAGCAGCATCATACCGGCGAAACTCGCTTCGCGGTCGAAGGCGCATTGCCTTGGTCGTATCTGTGGAAAAACCTGCCGGCGCGTTCGCGCGCGCTGATGGTGTTCTCCAAGTTGCGCGTGTGGGATACGGAGGCGAACAACGGCGTGTTGATCTATGTGCTGCTTGCCGATCGCAGCGTGGACATCGTGGCCGATCGCGGCATCGCCACACACGTATCGCAGCAACAGTGGAACGCCATATGCCACGCGATGCGCGCGAAGTTTCGCGCTGGCGACTTCGGCGCGGGCGCGATCGCCGGCGTGCAAGGGGTCGGCGCGCTGTTGGCCGAACACTTCGCTGCCAATGCGGAACGCGACAACCCCAATGAGGTGTCCAACGCGCCTACCGCGATTTGATCAATCGCCAACGGGTCTAAATAAGGGGCCAGCAGAGGGACGCCGAATGCAACCCTTGGCAGCCTCATCTCACGTGAGCCCCGTAAAGATCTGTCACCCTTGGTTACGCCATTCTTGCGTGGACGTGTCAGGGTACGATCTTCGGGCTAAGATTTGGGGGTTTTCTTAGGCGCGGATGACGGCTTGTTTTTTCCTTCCTTGGTCGTAAGCGCCGCCACGGTCTTGGTCAAGAGGTCGCCTTTGTAACTTGGCAACACGTAGGCCCAATGGGCGGTTTTTTCGCTCAGCGCTTTGACCTCCTCGGCGACCGACGGAGCGGGCGCGTCTTTCTTACCTCCGGCCTCGGCTTTCGCACCCGGCTTGCCGTCCTCGGGGGCTACCTTCTCGGCGGCGGGAGCGGCCTGCTTAGCCGCCTCGGCATCAAAAGAAAACTCCACGGTTGCCCGGGTCTTGTCGTTCACGATCGCGCTTTTGACGATGGCCACCAAGCCATCGAAGGTGCGCAAGGTCGTGACCGTCGCGTCCGCGGGGAGTTTTAGATCCGCCCGCGGCGTGACATCATCGAAGCGCAGGTACTCCATAGACGTCGCCAGGCTGTTCACGGTTGACTGGGATTTTACTTTGTGCCCTTTCGGCAGCGCGTCCAGCGTGTAGTCCGCATCCTTGGGATCGTTCTTGTAGACGCGCACTAGCGCCTGCCCCGGCTTTTGTATAACGACTTCCCGTATCCGCTCCGAGGGGATATGGGCGACATCCTTGACCAGCCACTCCATCGGATTAGCCGGCACATCCAGACTGCCCTTGACCAGCAGCGCTTGCGGTTTATCCGGCGGCCGCACATAGGTTCCGGCGCTTTTACTCGTACTCCGGTTGCCGATGATCAATGACGCCAGCGCTTGGCCGTCCCGGCCCAGCAAGGTCACGAGCTTCGAAGCGCCTGCCGCGCTCGCGGGATCCTCCACACCTAGTTTGGAATACAGTTCCTTATTCGCAGTCTTGCGCTCGATCACTTGCAGCTCGGCGAGCGACACCACGGCGCCCTTCACCTTTTCAAACAGCGCCGGGAAGTGGCCGCGATTCTCGACCTCCCAGGCAGCCCCTCGTTTGACCAAGACCGTCTGCTCGGTCTTGGACTTGATCTCGATTTTGGAAATGTCGTTCACGCGCTCGAGCAGATCCGCAAACACCGGCGCGGTCCGGATTTCAGTCTCCGGCGCGTTCCTCTCCTGGGCAAAAAACGCGGCGGCCACCACTGTCAAGGTGATCAGGGCAAGGAGATAAAAAGTGTTCTTTTGCATTGCTCTGAGCTTGTGAAGAAATCGTCAGCGAGCGAGGGCAGATCGTGATCCGCCGGAGCGCAGGAACCGGAATGTATTAGAATACATGAGGATTCCGAGCACCGCCGGAACGCGAGATGCCGAGCGCAGTAGATTTATTCACACGCCCTCAGGGGTGGCGCCGTGCGCGCATTATCCCCAGACCCATTCCGAACAACCCGATCAAGATCGGCACCAAGCCGATGTTGATAAAGCGCAACTGGTCGCCCAAACGTTCGATATTCTTGCGCAGATCGTGCTGCACGGCGCGCAGTTCCTTACGCGTCGCGATCTGCTCGCCGCGGAACGCCTCGATAGCCTGTTTTTGTTCCGGGCTCAGAAGCAAGGCGCTGCCCTCCTCTTTCTTGCTTTGCAGATCTTGGATCTTGCGCTCGGTCTCCTCGAGCTTGGTTTGGAGAGCGCGCTCGCGGTCACGGAAACGCGCCTCGGCCTCCCGTTGAATGGTTTCGACGCGCGTGAACGGACGCGCATACTCTCCGCGGCTGCGCAAGCTGATGAGGTCATCGTTACCCCCGAGGTTGTCGAGGGCATTGATCACGAAATTGGCGTTGTCCGCGAACGCCGAAGGCACCCGCAGCCCCAAGAAGTTCTGTACCTGCACCCAGAAGCGATCGCTCAAGAGATCGGTGTCGGCCACCACGATCAGATTGACCGGGCTCTTGGATTGCGCGATGAAACCGGCGTCGCTGGCATCGGTCTCGACCTTTTTCGGCCGGCCTTTGGGAAAGGCGGTCTTGACTTTACCGCTAATACGCGCGGCCAATGTCAGGGCTTTATCGCCCGGGGCAAAGCTCCGTAGCAGCGTCGCCGGATCGCGGTTGAACATCACCATCTCCCGCTCCAAGACCGCTGCGTGCTGACCGGTGGAGATGAGCGGCGTGAAACGGGTGCCGGCGGCAGCGACTTTCTCCAACACACCGGCGCTGCCGACGTGGATGGTTTTAAGCTCGTTGGTCACGAAATCCTCGCGGTTGAAGTGCCCCCGGCCCAGGCGCAGCCAGGGCAGATATTCGATTTGCTGGGGCCCGGCGGGACCGTTATAGGAGACGCGCAGCGCCGACTCCAAATCGCCGGCCACTTTGCCCGCGACCAGCTTCACCCCCCATTTCTCGAAAAGATCGGGCAGGTTGGATTCGATTTGCGGCAAGGCGCCGGGACTCTCCGCCGGCGGCGCGGAGCGGTCTTCCTCGGCGAACGGATCGACGAACAC
Organism: Gammaproteobacteria bacterium; assembly: GCA_050740435.1. Classification (GTDB taxonomy): domain Bacteria; phylum Pseudomonadota; class Gammaproteobacteria; order JACCXJ01; family JACCXJ01; genus USCg-Taylor. Next base: position 3,506 of record JBOIDL010000181.1, on the reverse strand, counting down.
CATCGCCTTACCGCCCTTGAGCACGAACTGATCGATCGCATAGCGCGTCTGCTCGGAAAGCCGCTTGGGATGGATCAGAAGCAAGGTGTCCACGTCCGCGCCGATGTCAAGCGCCTCCTGCCCGATCTCCCTGATCTCAAACGCTTCCCGCAACATCGTCGCGAGCGTCCACTGCGACTCCTGCTGCCCCGCCCCCCCGAACAGCGGCAACGAACTGAGGACGCCGATCACGCGTTTCTTGGGATGCGCGAGGGCATAGATGAGCTTCGTTATCTCATACTCCAGAGACTGCTCTTTTTCCGGTTGGAAAAAGGCAATGGCTTGCTCGTCGTCGGTCGAGTTGGTCCCGGCAAGTCCTAAATACCCGCGATCGCCTGTGGTGCTGATCGGCAACTGGGTGATGCCGTAGCCCACCGCCTGGTCCTCGGCCTCGGAAAAGGGCTCGGGATCGATGACATTCAAGACCAGTTGACCGTTAGATACGGCGGCATATTCCTCCAACAAGTCGCGGATGCGGTGACCGTAGTTTTGCAGCGCCGGGATCCCCGAGAACAGTTTCGCGGAAAAATAGAATCGGAGGGTGATCGGTTCCTCGAGTGATTTGAGGATGTTGCGGGTGCCTGTCGAGAGCGTAAACAAGCGGCTCTCGGTCACGTCCAATCGCCATGAGCTTAAGGTCTCGCCGGTAACAATGTTGCCGGCCACGAATAACGCCGCCGCCAGCATCAGCCCCCCTCCCGAGAGCCACTTGCGGGTCATATCGATCGCCTCCTTCGGTGCGTGCGCTTAGCTAGCCTTGCGCGCATCGATCGCGACCGTCGTGGCGTATAACCAAAAGGCGATCAGGCTAAGAAAATAGACCAGACTCCGCGCATCGATGACACCTTTGCGAATCGCCGAAAAATGCGTGAGGAAGCTGAAGGAACCGATGGCATCGACCAGCGCTTGCGGCATCCAAGCGTGGAACAAATCGAGGACGATGGGGAAACCGCTGAGCACGAAGCAGAAGCAGACGGCCATGCTGAGCACGAAGGCAACGACCTGACTCTTCGTCAGCGCCGAGAAGCACCCCCCGATGGCCAGAAACCCGCCGGCCATGATCAAACTCCCCAGATATCCGGCCACGATGACACCATTGTCCGGATCGCCCAAGTAGTTCACGGTGATCCAGATCGGAAACGTCAAGGCCAGCGCCAAGGTGGTGAAACACCAGGCCGCCAGATACTTCCCCAACACCGCTTGCGTTAGCGACACCGGCAAGGTCATCAACAGCTCGACCGTTCCCGCCTTACGCTCCTCGGCCCAGAGGCGCATCGAGATCGCCGGGATCAGGAACAAATACAGCCACGGATGGAACTGGAAAAAGGCATCGAGATCGGCTTGATTGCTCTCGTAAAAGCCGCCGAGATAAAAGGTAAAGACCCCGGTCAACAACAAGAAGATCACGATAAACACATAAGCGACGGGCGTCGCGAAATAGGCATGAAGCTCCCGTTTGAAAATCGCAAGCGTGGTCCTCATGCGCGCGCGCCCTCGTTAAAATCCGCGGTGATGGTGCGGAACACCTCATCGAGATGCCCGGTCTCCACGCGCAGCTCGTCCACCTCCCAGCCATTGGCGCGCACGGTCTCGCCGATCTCGGCGATGATCGAGCGGCTCTTTTTCGGCAGGACCAAAAGCCGAACAAGGCCATCGCGCACCGGCAGTTCCTCGATGTCCTCGACGTTGCTCAAGGTCAACAAGCGCTTCTTGGCGTTGCCCGCCGCGCCATGGTTCAAGACCAGGGCGACCGCGTTGTAATACCGCGAGCGCGCTTCGAGCTCGGCCGGCGTCCCGGCAAAGAGCACCCGGCCGCGCCCGATGATGATGGCGCGGGTGCAGACCGCATCGACTTCTTCGAGAATATGCGTCGAGATGATGATCGCCTTATGAGGGGCCATCTCCTTGATGAGCGTGCGGACCTCGTGCTTTTGATTCGGATCGAGGCCATCGGTCGGCTCGTCCAGGATCAAAACCTCCGGATCATGCAGCAGGGCCTGGGCGAGACCGACGCGGCGCTTATAGCCTTTGGAAAGCGTCTCGATGCGTTGCTGGAGAACGCCTTCAAGGTGGATCTTCCGCACGACATCGGCAATCCGATCCTCTTTCTGCCGGGGGGATAGGCCGCGCACCTCGGCGATGAACTCGAGAAAGCCCGCCGGCGTCATCTCGCCATAGAGCGGCGCGCCCTCGGGCAAGTAACCTATCTTTGATTTGACGGCGACGGGTCTCTCGACCACGTCGTGACCGCACACCGTCACGGTCCCCGCGCTCGGCTCGAGGAACCCCGCGATCATCTTCATGGCCGTGGATTTACCCGCTCCATTGGGTCCGAGAAAGCCGAGAACATCGCCACGGTCAACCGTGAAAGAGACATCGGTGACCGCCTGCAAAATGCCAAAATCCTTACTGAGATGCTTGACTTCGATCGCGTGCATGACTCAAGAATCGCCCCCCAATTGGGGCCACCATTGTGCAAATTATTGCGCGCGCGTCAACCTTTTTGGTCCCATTAGCCGCGTTGTGACACAATCGCATTGAGATCAACCCGAAAAGAAATCACCGTGGCGCGCCTCGTGATAAGATCTAAAGCTCTTGTCGGTTGCTAAGCGGATGGGGGAACGGGCTCGCAGAGTAGGCCATGAAATTATTTCGGGATTGGCCCATCCGGCAGAAGATGACGGCGGTCGTTTTCTTGACCTCCGGCCTCGTGGTCATCGTTGCCTGCGTGGCTTTGTTTCTGTTTCAGCTAGATTCCTTCCGCCAACAGGTGACCGAGGACCTCACGGCGCTGGCCCGCATCGTCGCGGCCAATAGCAGCGCGCCCGTGGTCTTCGGGGACCAAGACGCTGCGACCGAGATCCTGTCCGCGCTCAAGGCCACACCGCATGTCGTGAGCGCCGCGATCCATCGCCAGGACGGCCGGGTATTCGCCTACTATCGTTCCCACGGAGCGCCAAGCATCGCTCGCCCGGCATTCACCGAAGGTGTGGGTTTCGAAGGCCGCAACCTGGTGGCCGCCGAACCGATCACCCTGGACGGCAAGACCCTTGGCCACTTGTATCTCAGGGCGGATTTCGCGGGCTTGCAGGGTAGGCTGGTTCGGTTCTACAGTGGAGTCTTGGCGCTGGTCCTTGGGGTATCGCTGGTCCTCGCTATCGTGCTCTCGCGTTATTTTCAAACGCTGCTGACGAAACCGATCCTGAGCCTGGCTGGCACCGCGCGGGTGATCGCCGATGACAAAGATTTCTCTCTCAGGGCCGAGAAGCCGGGCGAGGACGAAGTGGGCGTCCTGACCGATGCCTTCAACACGATGCTTGCGGAAATCCACGCGCGATGAGGAGTGTCGGTTGGCGGCGGCGTTCTTCGACAATACCCTAGCGCGGGCTTACGCCCGCAACCCAAGTTGAAACGGCGTCCTTCCCGGTGTACGTAGGTGGTGCCAAACCAACCTGCGCTTCGAGGAG
>JBOIDL010000180.1:0-7953 GCA_050740435.1 Gammaproteobacteria bacterium | reverse complement strand
GCCATCCTCGCGGTGGCCGCCTCGATGCTGACCGCTGCCTATCACATGTTGAAAAACGGCGTCGAATACCGCGACCTCGGCGCCGATCACTTCTCGCGCCGCGACCGCTCTACAGCGATTCTGCGGCCTGTCCGCCGACTCAACAACCTCGGCTGCCAGGTTCAACTCACTCCATAGGCCGCGTGAACCAATCAAGACACAAAGAGCTTCTTGCCGTTGTTCACCGCGGCTGCGGCGAGGTTGCTGCCGCAGAGCGGTGAGACCCCCCGCAAGCGGGGGCCCTGCTCACCGCTCGATTGGCCACGCGTGACCCGTGCACCGCCCCGCCGGCAGCTGCGTTAATCGGTGCGCATTGGCTTGGGCGCCGCGTCGGCCCTCTCACTGCGGTAACGCTCGTATTCCGCGATGACCTGTGCGCCGATCAATAGAACCATTGCCGCGATTTCCAGGCTCAGCAGCATCACGATAGAAGTCGTCAGGGAACCGTACACGACGCTGATCTGCGACAATGTTGAGAAGTAGACGACGAGCATGTGGCGGGTGATTTCCCATAACACCGCCGCTGTGACGCCGCCGATCAATGCGTGACGCCAGGACAGGCGACCCACCGGCATGACGAGGTAGATCGCCGACAGGACAAGAACCTCGCCGATCACGCCGATGGCGTAGAACAGGAAGCCGGAGAGCCCGCCCAGCGAAAATGTCTTGCCGAGTAAGTCGATGTCCTCGGCGCCCATCGTCTGGAGGGAGCCGGACACGACCGTCACGACCAGTAAACCGATTCCCAGCGACAGGATAAAGCAGTAGGGAATGATCGCCGAGATGAGGAAATGCCGCCGCTTGATCGCGGCCCGATGGTGGAAGATCACCGACATCGCATTTTCGAGTACGGTGAAGGCGAGCGAGCTGAAAAAAATGATCGTGACGATCAAGACCCAACCGATGACATCGCGATGGTCGAGAAAGGTCGTGAGCTCTGCCATGATCGCGTCGGACTGACCCGGAACGACGAGCTCGAGGTAGCGATTCGTCGTCCGCAGCAATTCCGCTTCTTCGACAAAATTTGACAACCCGATGAGCACGAGAATCGTCAGTGGCACGAGCGACAGCAGGGTGTAATAGGCAACCGCCCCGGCCAGCAAAAATCCTTGGTTCGCGCGAAATCCTTTGGCGACCCGTATGACGAAAGGACCGGGGTCTTTCGCGATCGCTCTAGCGGTCGTGCCGAACGTGCGCTTTCTGGTCATCGGTTGGGGAGCAATGCGAAACGTAAAGAGAATTGCCGCCGACGCTGGCGAGCAAGCCCCTACTGCCAACTCATGCAGCCGGTGATATCGATCAAGAATACCGCAAGTCTGCGCTACACCTTTCGCGCCGACAGCGGTCTAATTTAGACGTCCGAAGTCTCCAGCGCCTGCCAACAAGGAGATGACGCTGCCGTTCGTCGAGTTGCGGATCGGTTTCGACCGGGCGACGTATAGGATTTTTAAACGCCCTTTTTTCTCAAAAGTGAAGGTACTGCTTAACCTGCGGGGTGTCAATCACGCGTGCCCTGGGTCCAGGATTGGGGACTTTCCGGGGTATTCATCGGCCCGAGGCGCCAAGTTTCGGAGCGTTTTGGCATCTTGCGCGAGTGCGGGCCAAGGGAAGATTTGGGCTCAGTGAGCTGAACCGGGATGGAGGGGTAACGGTCTGGGATTAGATGCTATGTAGGGCTACCCAGGCTACCCTTTAGGCGCATTAGGGAAGCTCTGCAAAAGTTACTGCGCAGCCCATCTGCTTTGTCGCGTGCTCGCTCCTCGCTCGCCTATCTACCTGATATGTCTCGCGACTCGCTCCGCGGCTTCGCGCATCTGGGCTTGCTCGCAAGACTTTTGCAGGGCTTCCTTAGTTAACCAAAAGGAGAGCGAGTATGAATCGGGTGACCCCACAGAGTAGCGATAACGCAGTGGAGCGGAGGTTGTACATGGCACTGCCAGAGTGAGGCACAGGCCGAGTGGTTACGCGGTGTCTTGGCACGCCGTTTTGCCGACTGTGGGCTGGAACTGCATCCTGAGAAGACGCGCATGTCTATTGTAGAGACGATGACCGACAAGGGCACTATTCCGAACGAGACATTCGATTTCCTCGGCTATACCTTCAGGCCCAGGCGATCGAAGAATCGCTGGGGTAGGTACTTCGTCAACTTCAGCCCCGGGGTGAGCAATGCGGCGGCCAAGGCGATCCGCCAGACTATCCGTGGCTGGCGTCTTGACTGTCGGGTGGATGATCTAGCGCGGATGTTCAATCCCATCCTTCGGGGTTGGATCACCTACTATGGTCGTTGAGCCGGATGAGCGGAGACGTTCACGTCCGGTTCCGTGAGCGCGTGGGGGTGTGTTGCGTACGCAGGAAAAGCGCCCCGGGATCGGACGCTGTCTGGCCGACCAGAAACGCTGGCCCAATACCTTCTTCTTCGCGGGGCCGGGCTGTTCGCCCTACACACGGCCTGGCTCACCGCGAGACACCCCCGATGAGGAAACCACCGACTGGAGAGCCGCGTGCGGGAAAACCGCATGCACGGTTCGGAGGGCGGGGAGGGCGCATGTTCTTCCCGACCCCTATCGGAAGAGAAAGCGTAGATTATGACCGTTGCTTGCATCACGGAAAATTGGAGCCTGGCGCGAGAAAGAAGAGCATTGCCATGTTGCCAAGATTGCTAGAAGCTAAGTAGCGACGCGATTACTGTATCTGGCTAAAATTTGGAGACGGTGTAGAAGCTGAAGTCGATCTCAAAAGCGAGCTGTGGGGACACGATATTACGTCGATGATGTCGCTCGTTGAATCATGCGTTTGACGCTAGAGTTGGTCTTTATAGCTATGAGCTCCACCTCGGGATGTCGAGACGCGAAAACCCTAAAGACCTCGTCAGCAAATGCTTGGCCAATGTAGTCGACTTCCGTGAAATCGAAGATCACGGTCTTGAAGCGGTCAACTCGTGTGAGAAGGCGTTTCGCCTGTGATCGCGATACTAGTTTGTCGTCGCCGTGTTGAGCGCGTCGAACAGGAACGACAGTCTTTGTGAAACCGAACTCGTCATCGGATGTGAATTGGTCGAAGACTTTCTTAATGGTTCGAGACGTGTGGTTGTTTAGCTTCATCCATACCATTGTTCCATGCTCGGGTCGTGCTCTCTTAAGAATCCAATCCTCAGCATCGCCGAACGTATGAGAAAAAGAGACGCCATCAGAAACGATATCGAACGCGTCAAACATTCGAGAAGTAAAAAAGATACCCTCCCCCGTATGATTGGCCGGGTCGGTAGTCAATTTGCCCTTCGATAACTCCAGAATGGCATGTCGCTCATCCACCAGGCCGAGCTCCGCTTGGATCTTCCTGAAAATGCCGATTCCGTTGTCAACGATCGCAAGCTCGGTGACAGCTGCAGTCTTGCGTAGCAGAACTTCGACACTGCTTCCTTCCGCGTGGTCGATCGCGTTGTTGAACATCTCCGTAAAACCATAATGCCAAATCTCAAAGACGTTTTCCGGAAGCTGGCCAAGAGAGGGCTTAACATCAGACCTCCAAACGATGTCTTCGGCTAACGAATCGTTTAATTCATACTCTTTGAGCCACTGGACAAGAGGGTATGGGTGGTATGCGCGGTTCCGGGTTTTGCCGTCAGATACAAGCGCACACTCTTCAACAAGCTGCTGCAGGTGCTTGTTTATAGCCTGCCGTGTAATTTGGAAGTATCCAGCCGTGAACCTAGCGATGTCGGTGGGGTGCTTCTGGACTTGAGAAACGATAAATTGTCGAATCTGCTCACCCCGCGGACGAACCTTAGTCATCTGGCGTCTCGTAACTTTGTCAATCTGGGCGCGCATTATTGTCAACTACGAGACAGGTTATTGTCAACCACCAGGCGTGCGCCCTAATCGGGTAGCCGGGCGTGAGGAAAAATTTCGAAAGGCTTCAACCCGCCTTATGCGCTTCTAGCGCTCATTCCATACCCCTGATTGTGGCTTTGCTGAGTTCGGGAAATAGGCTATATTTAGAATACGTCTTTTGTAATCAAAAGGCGGGGCATTATAAAAGTATGGTAATTATTATAAGGAGGACGGGTTATGGGCGAAGTTGGAATGATAATTCCGGTAATAGTTGCGCTTGTAGGATTAGCTCTCTACCGTTGGGGCAGGAGCGAAGATTAAATCCGTAAGCGTAATTCCGAAAAGGGTTATTCATAGCTAATAAAAAAAGGAACCCGAGCGGCCGGGAGCGGCGCGGATGAATCTGCCGCTGCCCGGCCGCTTCTTAGCAACAGGGAGCACGAATTAAGGAAGCTCTGCAAAAGTTGCTGCGCAGCCTATCTGCTTTGTCGCGTGCTCGCTCGTCGCTCGCCTATCTATCTGATATGTCTCGCGATTCGCTCCGCGGCTTCGCGCATCTAGGCTTGCTCGCGACACTTTCGCAGAGTTTCCTTGAGTACTAATCCTCCCCGTGTCATAAACCGCTGAAGGCCGCTCTGGAGCTTTGAATGCGCCGAGCGTTATTATCAGCTTTTATCGTCGGGGCCTGGCTCCTGGCCGGTTGCGAGGCCGGTGAGCGGGCGGGCATCGGCGCGCCCCGTTCTCCGGTCGGTCCGGTTCCGCCCGAGCCGCAACGGCCCGGCGATCCCGAACGCGGCTATCGGGCTCTCGTCACCGAGCCCTATGTGAGCTGCGGCATTCCCTACGCGGCTTACCGGGAGAGCGCCGAACCGCCCCCGCCGTCGCATCGCTTACCGGGCCGGGAGGGGCGTAACGCGGAGTTGCCTTACAATTTCACGGCGCATACGACCAAGGATGGGGTCGAGCTGGTGGTATCGAATTGCCTGACCTGCCATGCGGGATTTTTCGATGGCCGGCTCATCGTCGGACTCGGCAACGAAGCGCTGGATTTTACCGAGGACCGCGTGCCCTACATCGAGGGACTGGGCGCCTACGTCCAAGACGAGGAAGCGGCGCGTGAATGGCGTAAATGGGCGGACCGGCTCGAGGCCATCGGCCCCTACAGCACCACCGACACGGTGGGTTTAAACCCGGCGATCAGCATCACCTGGGCGCTCTTCGCGCACCGCGATCCGACGACGCTCGCCTGGTCGCCGACCGCGCTCATAGCACCCCCGCCCACCCGTCCGTTACCCGCCACCGTGCCGCCCTGGTGGCGCATGAAGAAAAAGCACGCGATGTTCCATACGACTGTCGGCCGCGGCGATCACGCGCGCCTCATGATCCTGGCCTCGACCTTGTGCACGGATAGCGTCGAGGAGGCGCGGGCCATTGATGCCTACGCGCCCGACATACGCGCCTTTATCGAGTCCTTGCAGCCGCCCGCTTATCCATTTGCAACCGATCGAGCGCTTGCGGCGAGCGGTCGCCTGCTATTCGAAGCCAACTGCACGCAATGCCATGGGACCTATGGAGAGAACTGGACCTATCCGAATCTGGTCATCGATCTGGCACGGATCGGTACCGATCCGGCCGTGGCCCTGGCCGGCACCGGCGGAAGCGAAGACCGGTTTCTGCGCTGGCTGGGTCGGTCGTTTTACGGCGAGTCCGCGCGCCTCGTCCCGGCCCGCGGTTATATCGCGCCACCCTTGGATGGCGTCTGGGCGACGGCGCCTTACCTGCACAATGGCTCGGTGCCGACGATCGACGCCTTGTTGCAGAGCGGGAAACGTCCCAGGTATTGGCGCCGGTCGTTCGATTCCAAGGACTATGATCAAGAAACGCTGGGCTGGAGATATACCGAGCTTGCGCAAGGCAAGGAAGGAATGGAGCCGAACGCGAGGAAATGGGTTTATGACACTACGCTGCCCGGCGCTGCCAATAGCGGACATACGTTTGGCGATCATTTGCACGAGGGCGAGCGGCGGGCGGTCCTCGAATACTTGAAAACACTGTGAGAGCGACACCGGATCTCGTGGCGCATCGCGGGTATGCGCTTCATTATCCGGAGAATACTGCCGCTGCCATCCATGCTGCGCTCGCGGCCGGTGCCAAGTATTTCGAATGCGACATCCAGCTCACTGCGGACCGCGTACCGATCCTGTTTCATGACGAAATCTTGGATCGCGTCTGCGGCGTACCCGGTAGGATCAATGAATTCAAGTTCGCCGAGTTAGCTGCGCTGTCGGCCTGTGAACCCGGGCGCTTCGGTGAGCGCTTCCGGGGCGAACCCATCGCCGCGCTGGAGGATATTGGCTGCATTCTGAAATCCAGCCCGGAGGTCGTGGGTTTCATAGAAATCAAGACCGAGTCCATCGAGCGGTTCGGCGTAGAGTTGGTGTTCGACCGTGTCGATGCGGTGCTTTCTGACCGCGTGCGCCAAGTTGTTTTGATCTCGTATTCGGGGGAGTTTATTCACTATGCGCAGGGTTATGCCATCGGTGCGATAGTCGACCGTTGGGAGCATCTCGCCAGCATACGATCGTTGCATCCCGGCTATGTCTTCTGCGACGTCGAAGGCTTGCCACCCACCGGCGAGCTACGCTGCCAAGGCGCCAAGTTAGTGGTGTTCGAGGTCCGTCATGCCGCCGTGGCGCTGGCGCTCTGGGAACGCGGCGTGGATCTCATCGAGACCTTTGCGGTCGGGGAATTGCTCGGGGAGCTTGGTCACGTTCGCTATCCGCGGCCGTGACCGAGGACCGTTACGATATCGCCGTCGTGGGCGCAGGAATTCACGGGGCCGGTGTGGCCCAGGCCGCGGCCGGCTACCGCACCTTGGTCATCGAAAAGAGCGCGCCGGGGGCGGGGACCTCATCCCGATCGAGCAAGCTGATCCACGGCGGGCTCCGCTATCTCGAGAGCGGCCAGCTCCGTCTGGTGCGCGAATCGCTGCGCGAGCGTGAGATCCTGCTGCGCATCGCGCCGGGTCTCGTTCGCCGCGTTCCTTTCCTGATCCCGGTGTATCAAAACTCGGCGCGTCCGCCGTGGAAGATCCGCTTGGGCTTGTCGGTCTATGCCGTGCTCGGGAGCGGCCAGCGCGGTACTCGGTTTCGGTCGCTCGGGTGCAACGCGTGGAATACGCTCGACGGCTTGATGACCGAGGGGCTCTGCGCGGTCTTCGAGTATTGGGATGCGCAAACCGACGATGCCGCCTTGACGCGCGCGGTCTTGAGCTCCGCCAAGGCTTACGGCGCCGAGGTGATTTATCCGGCGCTGTTCGAGGGCGCCGTACGCGAAGGCGATGCCTATCGCATTCGCTATCGTGCGCAAGGGCAAGCGCGCACCTGCGTGGCGACGGTGTTGATCAACGCCGGTGGGCCCTGGGTCAATGAGATCCAGGAACGGGCACAGGCGCCTTCGCTGGCGATCGATCTAGTGCAGGGGACCCATATCCACCTCGACAGGCCGTTGACCGATCGGGTGTTCTATGTCGAATCACCGAGCGACCGGCGTCCCGTATTCGTGATGCCTTGGCGCGGCGCGACCTTGGTCGGGACGACCGAGACCGTATTTCGAAGCGATCCGGAGTCGGTGCGGCCGCTTCCCCAAGAGATTGAGTACCTCGAAGAGACGCTCCGCCATTATTTTCCGCGTTATCCCGGGAAACGCATGGAAGCGATTTCGGGGTTGCGTGTCCTTCCCAAGCAGGCGGCTTCACCGCAGGGCCGATCGCGGGAAACTGTCCTGCTTTGCGATGACCCGGCCCGGCCGCACCTGGTGGCGATCTACGGCGGCAAGCTCACCGGCTACCGCGCCACGGCGGCGAAGGTGCTTAGGATCCTCGGACCGAGTCTACCGCCCCTCGCCAAACGTGTTCGTACCGACCACATCGAGCTAAGCGAGGACCGCGGGGAATAGATTTAGTCCCTTATCCATGAAATCTTGTGCAAAAAAGCAACGAGTGTTATGCGGTGGCCGTACTGAGGGAAGGCATGACCACATACTCTCGGATAGCGAGTGCGGTGGTGAGCACACGGCGACCGAA